>CAZHFK010000010.1:0-30369 GCA_964531215.1 uncultured Gammaproteobacteria bacterium
TGGTTTTAAGTGTTAATCAATGGTTATGGATATTTTTAATTTCCGCCTTTTTATTAGGATATGTTTTGACCTGGTATAAATCTTTAAAATATTTACCGGCAGTTACCGTTACTTCGATTTTAGTCTTGGCTTCACCCGTAACAACTATATTAAATGGCCTGTTTGTTACCCAAACTTATAAATTCGGCCAAATTACTGGTTGTGGTTTAATAATTTTTGCCGGGGGATTAATATTTTATTCACTCAAAAAAGCGAAAGATGACTCAATTGCAGTTAGACAATTCAATTAAAGGTTTATTTCAATGCGGACGGTATGCTTTTATGCCTAATTTTTATGCTTATTGCGGGCCTGATAAAAATAAAAGTTTATTTGAATATATTGCAGCCAAGTATTATGAACCAAATTTAAATCAGATTTTATCTGAGTTTGAAGTAATGCATCCTTATTTAAAATTAATCGCTTATAATAATAAAATAAAAGAGGAATTTGATCCGCGTATTATTGAAGCTTATTGGTTAGGCAATGATTTAACAGAACGAGTTGATATCAAAAAACTGTATCGACATTTTACTGAAAATAAGAATTTGAAAGCTAAAATAAAAAAATCAACCATTGAAAAAGTCTTAGGTTATATTCCTGACAGGTCAAAACCTCATCATAATTTTCATGTAATTAATATTTGGTTAAGAGCCGGTAAAATGAATATTAAGCATACTTTACATTCAATTAATGAATGCAGAATATCATGGGGAAAAGTTAAAAAAATCAAAAAAAATTCAGTTATTGTTGAGTACCAGCCTTTGGTAATTGAAAATGATAAATTGAAATTTGATAAAATAATTGATAGGGAAGTTTTGACCAAATTTGATGATAAAAGTTTTGTTAAGGATTTGCAAATAAATGATATTATCACAATTCATTGGGGTTGGGTTTGTGAAAAAATTAATCAGAGTCAATTAATTAATTTAAAAAAATATACCTGCCAAAGTTTGAAAATATTTAATCAACAAGTATTAGAATTTTTATATGCCTGAAAATGAAATTTCTAAAACGCCAGAACAGCTTAATTTTGAATCATTTAAACAAAAATATTTAGAAGTATTAAATGATCCAGAAATCCCCGATATTTATAAGGTTTTTTTAAGTCAGCCGGATATTTTGTTAGTGTTGGGAAAATTAAAACCAGCGACAGAATTATATATGCAAGAAGAAAATGTTGAAGAGTTTAAAAAGCGTGGATATTGGGAGAAAGATTCAATAGATGATTTTTTAAATTTATTAGACAAAAAATTCAATTTACAAAATTTTAAAAAATATACTGAAGGAGGTGATTTGTTTTATTTAATCTATGATATAGATCAAATAAAACAACAAATTAAAAAATTTCCTAAATTACTATCCTGGGATGAAAATAAGTCTTTCTCCGATTGGATTGATGGTAATCTTGATGCCGGAGTACCTTTTGATTACATAAACGGCGCATTATATGGTTTTCCTAGGTCGGCAATTGATTTTTATTTAGAAAAAGGTGATTTGATGAACGTTGATTTCCAGGGGATTGGGACTTACGGAGAAAATTATGGGGTGCCATCAGGAGAATTAGCACCGGACGTGTTTGTTAGGGAACAAGCTAAAAAAAAATTTTTTGAAAAATTGGAAAATGATCAAGAAATTCAAGTTGGATTATCTAAAATTGACGAGCTTAAAGATGAGATACTGCAAATTAGAGATGAAATAATAAGCAAAAAAGACGCCGAGGACGAGCGTTTAAAATAATAAAATATTATGACGAAGAAAAACAAAAAACCTTCAGTAGCCATCTTCGGTTTAACAAGCTGCGAGGGCTGCCAATTCGCGCTTTTGGATTTGCATGAGAAATTTTTTGAATTAACCAAATATATTGATATTGATGAATTTAGATTAATTGAAGATGAAAAAGAACGGTCTCATTATGATATTTCTTTTGTGGAAGGTAATCCGGTTACTTCGGAAAATTTGGAAATTTTAGAACGGATTCGTGAAATTTCCGATACCGTAGTTGTTTTGGGCGGTTGTGCCGATATTGGCGGAGTTTGGGAGATCAAAAATTATCATGATTATAAAAAAATCGGCTGTTATGTTTATGATAAATGTGATACGATTGAAAATCGTAAAATTATTGAAGTGCCTAAGGCGATTAAAGTCGATTATGTTATTCCTGGTTGTCCGATTAATGCCCAGAATTTTTTAGATTTAGTTTTTAATATTTTAAATGGAAAACCTTGGGCTTTAAAGCAAAATCCGGTTTGCTGGGAATGCCAAATCAATAAAAATCCTTGTTTATTACAGCAAGGTAAAATTTGTTTGGGGCCGATTGCGCTGGGAGGCTGTAATGCGGTTTGCTTGAATTCTCGTCAGGAATGCTGGGCTTGTCGGGGGATTTTAGATCAAGCTGACCAAAAAATAATTAATTTAATTAAAATTTTAGTTGATCATGGCTGGACAAAAGCAGATATTTTGGAAAAAATGGAATTTTTTGGAGCCAGAGACAGGATTGAACAAGCTTTGGCTGAAGCTGAGAAAAATAAAAAGAAATAAGGTTTAAAAACTTGACATTAATTTAATATCTTTTATAATATAGCCAAGTTAAATGAGGTTTTGCTGCAGCAGCGGATTTCCCCTCCCCAGATGCTAGCGGAATCTCATTAACCGGGGAGCCAGCTATGAGTGCTCATGCTCGTAGCTCGAGTGAATAATTTGCCTGTTTTGCCGCCAAGGCTCCCAAATCTCTTTATAGGGCGCCCAACGGGCGCCCTAATTTTATTGTAAAGAAAAAAGCCGAGAAATTAATCTCGGCTTTTTTGCGGTCGGGGGACGACGCGTTAGGCCACTTTTATTTTTTGATTGTGATCCCAGCCACAGGGACAGATACCGCCTGAATCAATACAGCCGCCACAAGCGACACAACGATTTACATTAAAACAACCTGGATACTCGGTCTCTTGGGACGCTTGTTTTGCTGAAGGGGCATTTTTGAATTCCTGCAATGCTTGGAGTAACTTTTCGACTTGTTTAGCTGTACGATTACCTGCGCGTGCCAAGCTTATAGCTTGGCCGCATAATTCAATCAATCGTTCTTTTGGGTCGGTGTTAGCAACCATTTTAAATCCTCCTGTTTAGAGTTAATTTTGCCCCGGTATTAGCGGGGGAATTAAAGAACATTAATTAAAAGGTAGCAATTTATTTAGGGCTTGTCAAGTTGGTTTATATTTACTTTTTTGTTATAATAAATAATAAATACTTTAATTATTAATTTATAAAGCTTATGAAAAGAACAATTTTAATTGGTTTAATTGTGCTTTTAAGCTTTTCTTTAACCTTGACTGTTTTAGCGCAGGAACAAACGGATCAGACTACAGAAGAACCGGTAGAAGTCAGTATTTTACCTGATTCGCCTTTATATTGGCTAAAAATTTTAGGCGAGAAAATTCAGGAAACTTTTACTTTAAGAGCAGAAAAAAAATTACAATTAATGGAAAAATTTGGAGAAAAAAGAGCATTGGAAGCAGAAAAATTGATTGAAAAAGGCAAAACAGAATTGGCTGAAAAAGTTATGTCAAGCTATAATCAAAGATTACAAAAAATGGAACAGTATTTGGAAAAAAGGGGTGATCGCTTGGAAAATAAATTAGATGAAACTCAAACCCGTATTCAAAACAGGTTTGGAAAACGTAACCAGGTTTTACAAAGAGTTACGGAGCAAGCACCAGAACAAGCTCGGCCGGGTTTGCAAAGGATTTTAGAAAATTCAGAACAAAGATTAGAAAGATTAAATGAATCTATTAAAAAGAGAATTGAACGGCGGGAACAAATAAATAGACATTTACAACAAGGAGCTAATAATGTTATTATGAATAATAATAGTGATTAACTATAATTTATTATGAAAGAATTTTTTACTTTTAATTTAAAAAATGCTTACATTGAATTAAGACAAAAAGCCGAGCTGGAAGCCGTAAACAATAAGGGAGCTTGGGATTTTATGGTTGATAGTTATATCATAGAAAAAGTTAATACTGGTGAATTGGATCCTGATCAGGATTTGGAGCAGATAAAATTAAATTTAAAGGCGAAATGGCCAATTTATGAATAAATTTAACTATAAAATAATAAAATCCCTTTTAAAAAAGGGATTTTATTATTAATAAATTCATATGAAAAAATCAATTAAACTTTTATTGATTATTTTGCTGTTTTTAATAATAATTTTTGTTGCCATAATTTTTTATTATTATGATACCGCCTTAAAACCGGTTTTGGGTCCGCCTGTTGCCGATGTTTCTCAATTATTAGAAAATACAAATCAAACTGATCAGCAATCGGAATCAATGACGGCAAATGGTGAATTACAGCCAAGACAAAAAGGACCTTTTACTATTTTGGGAGATTTTAATATTGAAGTTTTTGCCAAAGGTTTTAATAAACCAAGAGTTTTGCTTTTTGACCCCCGAGGCAATTTATTGGTTTCGGCAATGGGCGACGGCGCAGTTTATGCCATTAAACCAAACGGTGAAAAAAATAAACTAGTCAGCGATTTATTTAATCCGCATGGTTTAGATATAAAAGACAATTATTTATATATTGCTGAAACCGATAAAATTAGCCGTTATAGTTATAATGCTACCAATTTAAAATTAGGTGAACAAGAGATTTTATTTGATTTACCGGCTGATGGCGGGCATTACACCAGGACAATAAAATTTGGGCCGGATGATAATTTATATGTTACTGTCGGTTCTTCTTGTAATGTTTGTTATGAAGACGACGAGAGACGATCTGCTATTTTGAAATATAATCCACAGAATTGGTCATATAAAATTTTTGCCTCAGGTTTAAGAAATACTGTTTTTTTTGTTTTTCATTCGCAAACCAAGCAAATTTGGGGACTTGACATGGGACGTGATTGGCTGGGCGATTATTTGCCGCCGGAAGAATTAAATATAATTTTAGAGGGGCGAGATTATGGCTGGCCGCTTTGCTACGGTGATAAAGTCCATGATACTGATTTTGCGGAAAATGTTGAAAATCCTTGCATTAATACTGAACCGCCGATTTATGAATTACCAGCTCATTTTGCGCCATTAGGCTTGGTTTTTATTGATTCACCGATTTTCCCGGAAAGCTGGCAAGATGATTTATTGGTTGCATTGCATGGTTCCTGGAATCGTTCTAAACCGGGAGGATATAAAGTCGTGCATTTGGATGTTGAAGGTAATCAAGTTTTATCTCATGAAGATTTTATGACCGGCTTTTTGACTGACCAGGGTGTAATTGGCCGGCCTGTCGATTTGGTTTTTGGGCCTGATAACGCCTTGTATTTATCAGATGATAAAGCTGGCGTAATTTATAAGATTAACAGATAATAAAATATAAAAAACGTGGGTTTAAAGCTCGCGAGTTTCCTTTTATTAATTTTTAAATTAAGGTATAATAATAATAAGTAATTTTTTATTTAAGTTTTTTCTAGCATGGCCAAGAAAAAAACAATTACCATAAATCATATTGCCAAAATGGAAGGGCATACCGGCTTTGTTGCCCATATTTTGGATGGTAATGTAACTAAAGCCAAAATGGAAACCAAGGAGGGAGCCCGTTTAATAGAAGGTGTTCTTTTGGGACGTGATTATTTTGAAGTGCCAATGATTACCGGCAGAATTTGCGGGATTTGTCCGATTGTTCATTTTCTTTCAACTACACATGCAATAGAAACAGCTTTTGGTATAAAAGTTTCCAGCCAAACAATTGCTTTGCGTAAAGTTATGGAGCTTTTACAAATTATTCATTCCCATGCTTTGCATATGTTTTTTTTGTCTTTACCTGATTTTTTTGAAATTGAAAACGATTTGAATTTTATTAAAAAATATCCTAAAGAAACCAAAGCTATATTAAGAGTGCGCCAATTTGCCATAGATATGGTTGAAGCAATCGGCGGGCGCGTGGTTCATCCGTTAACAATTGAAGTTGGTGGCTTTAAAAAATTACCTTCAATTGAAACAATTAATAAAGCCTTGGCTGATTATAATTCTATCATAGGGGATGCTTTATTTGTCGGGGAATTTGCCAGGAAAATTAAATATCCTGATTTTGAACGTAAAACCGAAATGATTGCATTATATGATAAAGATGAATATGAAGTGCTTTGGGGGAATATCGTAACTTTGGATAATAAAAAGTATAAAGTAAAGGAGTTTTATGAAAAAATACAAGAATTGCATCAACCGTTTGAAAAAGTAAAACGTACTCATTATAAAGGCGAGCCTTATTTTACCGGTGCGTTGGCTCGTCTTAATATAAATTTTGATTTATTAAATCCTAAAGCAAAAAAACTTTGGCAAGATTCAAAAATTCCAGTACCGACTTATAATATTTTTTATAATACTTTTGCTCAGGCAGTGGAAATTGTTCATTGTATAGAGGAAATTAATAAGATATTTAAACAGCTGGGTAAAATTGATCAGAAAAATACCAAAGTTAAAGTTAAACCTAAGGCGGGTGAAGGCTATGGTGCTGTTGAAGCTCCGCGCGGGATTTTGCTTGATTATTATAAATTTAATAAAGACGGCAAAGTTTTGGCAGCTAATATTGTAACTCCAACAGCTCAATTTTTGGCAAATTTGGATGCCGATTTAAAAGCTTATTTGCCTAATATTTATAAATTGCCGATTGCCAAAAGACGAATAAAAATAAGGACTCTTGTCAGAGCTTATGATCCTTGCATAAGCTGTGCCACTCATTAATTATGTATAGATTTTATCTTTCAAAAAAAATTGAAGACCCTCGGCAGATTATAATTAGTAATAAGGAAATAATAAAAAAATTAACCAAAGTATTAAGGAAAGGTGTGAACGACACTTTTATCTTGTTTGATAATCAGGCTGAGGAATATGAAGTCAAAATTATAGAGATTAATAAGCATCAAATTGTTTGCCAAGCAATTAAGCGAAATTTTATTGATCGGGAATTGGCTTTGGATATTAATTTATATCAGTCTTTATTAAAAAAAGACAAATTTGAATGGATTTTACAAAAAGCAACAGAAATTGGCGTAAAAAAAATAATTCCGATAATTTCAGAGCATTGTGTTGTTAAAGATTTAAGTAAAAGTAAATTTAGTCGTTATGAGAAAATTTTAACCGAAGCAACAATGCAGAGCGGCGGTAAAATAACACCGGAATTGAATCAGGTTTTGGATTTTGAAAAAGCGATTACTGAATTAAATACTGAAGATTTAAATTTAATCGCTCATGAACAGGAGCAAGATAATAACTTAATTAATATTTTACAAAATACTAATTCTAAAAAAATCAATTTGTTTATTGGGCCAGAAGGCGGATTTACTGAAAACGAAATCAATTTAGCTCAACGTTATTCGGTTTTACCTTTTGGTTTGGGTAAAAGAATTTTAAGAGCCGAAACCGCTTCGTTAGTGGCTTGCGGAACTATTTCTCAGACATTTATAAATTAGCGATTATTAAATTATTATTATAATATGCATGATTTACATGAAGCTGATAAAATTTTAAAATTAATTTTAAATACAGCTAAAGAAAATAAACTTAATAAAGTGACTCGGGCGGAAATAGATTTGGGGCAAATTATTGAACACGGTGCCGAGATTTTAGATGAAAATTTGCATTTTAATATTGTGATGTTAGCTAAAGGCACAATTGCCGAGGGATTGGAAATTAAAATTAATAAAATAAAAGCGACTCATTGGGTTTTGAAAAATATTAAGGGGCAATAGTTTTGATATTTGTAATTAGGCATTAGTAATCGTATTTAAATATGAAAAAAATTTAAAAATTTGATATAATAAAATTATGAAATTAAAATCAATTAAACAAGTAAAAAATTTAAAAAATAAAAAAATTTTAGTGCGCGTCGATTATAATGTTGCTATGGAAAATGGCAAAGTTTTGGATACGGAAAGGATAGAAAGGAGTTATGACACAATTAATTATTTACTGAAAAACAAAGCCAAAGTAATTTTAATGGCTCATTTGGGCAGGCCAAAGGGCAAAAAGGATAAAGATTTAAGCCTTAAAATTGTTTTGAAATATTTAAACCGGGTTACTAAGAAAAAAGTAAAATTTGTTGATGATTGTATTGGTGAAAAAGTCAATAAACAGGTTTCTCGTTTAAAAGCCGGGCAAATTTTGCTTTTGGAAAATTTGCGTTTTTATCCAGGTGAAAAAGCTAATGATGCAAAATTTGCCCAAGAGTTGGCAGGATTGGCAGATGTTTATGTTAATGAAGCTTTTGCCAATTGTCACAGGGAACATGCTTCAATTTCGGCTATAGCCAAATATTTACCAGCTTATGCCGGTTTAAATCTGCTTGATGAAGTTGATAATCTGGAAAAAGCTTTAAAGGGTTATGACAAACCGGCAATTGCCATTATTGGCGGAGTTAAAGTTGAAACCAAAATAAAAGTTATCGAGAAATTTTTAAAAAAATACAATTACGTTTTAATTGGCGGAGCTTTGGCCAATAATTTTTTTGCCGGCCAAAATATAAAGCTTGGCAAGTCTATTTATAATAAAGAAGACGTTAAATTAGCCGAGCAATTATATAATAAATATAAAAGTAAAATAATTTTGCCGATTGATGTTCGTATAGCCAAACGACTTAGTCCTAAAAGTAAGGTTGAAGCTCATGATATTTTTAATCTTAATAAATTAAAAGATAAAAATTGGCAGATTATTGATATTGGGCCCAAAACAGAAATTTATTTTGAACATTTTATTCATAATGCCAAAACCATTGTTTGGAATGGTCCAATGGGGGTTTTTGAAATTGAACCGTTTAGTCACGGTACCGAATATATTGCGCAAAAATTTGCCGCACAAGCCAAAGGACCGGCTTTTGGTATTGTGGGCGGCGGTGAAACCCTTGTAGTTATTAATAATTTGGGTTTAAGTAATTGGCCCGATTTTGTTTCAACCGGTGGGGGAGCAATGCTTAAATTTTTAGAAGGTAAAACATTACCAGGTATTAAACCTTTAATAAAAAGATAAATGGATTTTAAAAAAATTGAAAATTTGGAATTTATTGAAGATAAATTAATGGAAATTAGGGATATCATTAATTTAGAGGATGCTTATCAGGTTTGTGACGCTATTATTGTCAGTATTAATGATGAATTATTAGAAGAACATATCGCTGAAATGCTTAAAACCATGGGGTATCAAAAAAATAGCATTAAAAAGGTTTGTCAAATTGTCAAACAAATACAAAATCAATAAATTTAATTGGATTTATATTTAAAAAATAAAAATCAATTCCCATGCTAAATCCCAGAAAAATAAAAAATATCAAAGCCCGGGAAATATTGGATTCTCGGGGCAACCCCACAGTTGAAGTTAAAGTTTATTTAAAAAACGGTCTTTGCACCAAGGCTTCTGTACCGTCAGGTGCTTCAACCGGCAAACATGAAGCTTTGGAATTGCGGGATAAAAACAAAAAACGTTATCTTGGTAAAGGCGTGCTTAAAGCGGTTAAAAATGTCAATAATGAGATTAATTATTTGTTAAAAAATATTGACGTCAGCAAACAGCAGGATATTGATAAACTAATGATTAAATTGGATGATACCGATAATAAATCAAAATTAGGTGCTAATGCTATTTTAGGTGTTTCTTTGGCTTGCGCTCGAGCCGGTGCCAAGTCAATGGCGTTACCTCTTTATCGTTATTTAAGACGGACTTATAAAATTCACTACAAGAATTATAAAATGCCATTACCCATGATGAATATTTTAAATGGCGGCAAACATGCCAATTGGGCTTTGGATATTCAGGAAGCCATGATTGTACCTAAAGCCAGTAAAATGAGTAAACGTGTGCAAATGGGTAGTGAAGTTTTTCATCATTTGGGTGAATTATTAAAAAAGAAAAAAATGAATACTTTTGTTGGTGATGAAGGCGGTTATGCGGTTAATTTGAAAAAGAACGAGGAAGCTTTTAAATTAATTTTGGCCGCCATTAAAAAAGCCGGTTATAAACCTTACAAAAATATTGATTTGGCGATTGATGCGGCAGCCAGTGAATTTTTTAATAAAACCAAAAAACAATATAAAATTAACGGCAAACAGTTAAAACCGGGTAAGTTAATTGATTTATATCAAGATTGGGTAAAAAAATATAAGCTGGCTTTGATTGAAGACGGTTTAGCCGAAGATGATTGGGATAATTGGCAAATTTTGACTAAAAAATTAGGTAATAAATGTATTTTAATTGGTGATGATTTGTTTGTGACAAATACTAAACGTTTGCAAAAAGGAATTGATATGAATGTAGCCAATGCTATTTTGATCAAGTTAAATCAAATTGGGAGTTTAACTGAAACAATTGCCACGATTTATTTGGCTAAAATGAACGGTTATAAAGTAATCATCTCGCATCGTAGCGGTGAGACTTGTGATAATTTTATTGCCGATTTAGCCGTAGCAGTTAATGCCGATTATATTAAAACGGGTTCGTTATCACGCTCTGAAAGAATTTCCAAATATAATCGTTTAATGGAAATAGAAGAAGAGTTAAGCTAATTTTAAATAAAAAATAAAAACCTTGAAATATTAATTTCAGGGTTTTAAATTATGTTGAAAATAATAATAATTTAAGATAAACTAATGGTATATGGCAAAATCTAAAAAACAAAAAATTTTACCGTTAATTTTACTTATTTTGGATGGTTGGGGTTTGGCTTCTGATAATGATTATAATGCAATTGCTAAAGCTAAGACTCCCAATATGGATTCATTTTATAAAAAATATCCGAATACTGAATTGACAGCTCATGGTGAAAAAGTTGGTTTGCCAAAAGGGCAGGATGGGAATTCAGAAGCCGGTCATATGAATATTGGTGCCGGCAGGATAGCTAAACAGGATTCGGTTTTGATTTCGGATAAAATAGAAAACGGAACATTTTTCAAAAATACAGCTTTACTCGAAGCGGTTAATCATGCTAGAAAAAATAAGTCCAATTTTCATATTATGGGACTTTTGTCTGGTGAACAAAGCGCTCATTCTTATCCAAAACATTTATATGCTCTTTTGGATTTTTTAAAACAAGAAAAGTTTCATCGGATTTATTTGCATTTATTTACTGATGGTCGGGATTCTTCGCCACATGCTGCAGCCAGGTTAATCAGTAAATTAATCAATAATTTTGAAAATCAGGAAATTATTACGACTATAATCGGTCGATTTTATGCTATGGACAGAATAAAAGCTTGGCAACGAACAGAGCTGGCTTATAATGCCATGGTTTTAGGGGAGGGTATTGATTCTGATAATCCCTATAAGGCGATTTCCGAAGCTTATAACCGTGGTGAAACCGATGAGTTTATAGCCCCGACAGTAATTTTAAATCCCAAGAAAAAACCGGCTTTTATTGATCATAATGATGCGGTAATTTTTTTCAATTTAAGATCAGATCGGGCCAGACAATTGACTAAACCTTTTGTGCAAAAAGATTTTGAAAAAAAAGAAAAAAATGCCTTTAAAAGAAAAAAAGTATTAAAAAATCTTAAATTTGTGGCGTTTACAGAATTTGGACCCGATTTAAACAGTATTTTAACTGCGTTTCCCAGTGTTGATTTTGAAAACACTTTACCGTTTATGTTAGATAATTATAAACAATTATATATTTCCGAGCGGGAAAAATACGCACATGTCACTTATTTTTTTAATGGTGGCCATAGTGATCCTGTTAATGGTGAAAAATGGCAGGTAATACCTTCTTCTGGTAAAGGAAATTATGAAAATGATCCTGGTATGTCTACCTCAAAATTAACCGATATAGTAATTAAAAAATTAGAAAATGAGGAATTTGATTTTATTACCGTTAATTTTCCAAATCCTGATATGTTAGGGCATACGGGTAATTTAGAAGCGACTAAAAAAGCAGTTGAGATAGTTGATAAAAATGTGGGGCGGATTTATGAATTAATAAAAAAAATAAATGGAACAATGGTTATTATCGCTGATCATGGTAATGCTGAAGAATTAAAAGATTTAAAAACAGATGAAATGATTACATCGCATAGTAGTAACCCGGTTCCTTTTATTATTATAAACCAGCAGTTTAAAAATAAAGATTTAAAATTACGCTCAAAAGGTGTTTTAGGTGATATTGCACCGACAATTTTGCATTTGCTGAATATTAAAAAACCAAAAGAAATGACAGGTAATAGTTTAATTAAAAGTAAGTTATTTTAAAATATGTCTCAATTAAAAAATCGGCCGGTTGTTTTAATTATTTTAGACGGTTGGGGCGTGGCGCCTGATGCGCCCGGTAATGCGATTAGCCAGGCCCAAACACCTCATTTTGATAAATATATCAGTACTTATCCGGCAATGACTTTAAAAGCGACCAGCGATTTTACAGATGAAAAAGGCAGTTCTGAATTCGGTCATTTATGTATTGGCACTGGTCGAAATTTTCAAAAAGATTTAGTCCGTATTAATAATGAGATAAAGACTGGTGATTTTTTTAATAACCAGGCTTTTTTGGAAACAATAAATTATTGTAAAAAAAATAAATCAAATTTACATTTGATCGGCTTGCTTGGTAATGGAGGCGTCCATTCTTATATTGCTCATCTTTTTGCTTTATTGGAATTGGCAAAAAAGGAAAATGTTAAAAATATTTATATTCATGCTATTTTGGATGGCTGGGATACGCCTTATAACAGTGCCAAAGGCTTTATTGAAGAGTTATTAGCCAAAATTAAGGAATTAAAAATAAATGCTCAAATTGCTACAATTTGTGGACGCGTTTATGCTATGGATAGGATTGGTGATTGGGACAAGACAGCGCAGTATTTCAAGACTTTAACTTTGGGACAGTCTGAACAAACTTTTTCCGATCCTTTAAAAGCAATTGAATATTATTATGAACAGGAAATTTATGATGATAAAGTGTTGCCGACCGTAATAACCGACAAAAAAGAGCCGGTTGGTTTAATAAAAAATTTAGACTCGGTTATATTTTTTAATTTTCGAGCTGATCGTGCCAAGCAATTAACCAAAGCTTTTGTTTTGCCTGAATTTAATAAATTTGCCAGACAATCCGAATTTAATAATTTGTTTTTTTGCGGTTTTACCAATTATGATAAGGAGTTGCCCATTGATGCAATCGCTTATCCGGATTTAAAATTTAAAAATCCGTTAGCTAAATGTTTAAGTAATCATGATTTAAAACAATTATATATTACTGAAACGGAAAAGTTTCCGCATTTAACTTTTTATTTTAATGGTAAAAGAACCGAGCCGTTTGACCATGAAGATTGGGTAATGGTCCCTTCTTTGCAAATTGATGCTTATGATAAAAAACCGGCTTTAGTCGCTCCACGAATAACCAATAAATTATTGGAAATTTTAGCTGAAAATAAATATGATTTTATTGCTGTTAATTATGCCAATGCTGATTTGGTCAGCCACACCGGTAATTTGAAAAAAACCATCAAAGCTTGTCAGGTATTGGATAAACAATTGGGTAAAATAATACCGTTTATTTTAAGTAAAAACGGGTTGGTAATTATAACTGCTGATCACGGTAATGCTGAGGAATTGCAAAATATTCAGATTGGTGATGTGAATACCTCACATAGTAATAATCCCGTACCTTTTATTGCAATTAGTAATCAATTGGAAGGCAAGAATATCGGTTTGCCTGACAGTTTTGGTTCTGATTTAAGTTTAATTAAACCGGCCGGGAGTTTAGCTGATATAGCTCCGACTATTTTAAAAATAATGGATATTGAAAAGCCATCGGAAATGACAGGAAAAGAATTGATATAAAAAAGGAAACAGTAAATATGAAATAGGAATTTTTTATGAATAATAATAAATTCAAAATTTTGCAAGAAGATTTAAATTTATTAAATGCCAAGTTAAATAATTATATTACCGAAAAAGAGAAAAACGCTAAAACATGAATTATTTATTTTTATTTCCTGTTTCTTATTTATTAATTTATGCCAGAGCTTCCCGAAGTAGAAACAATCAAAAGAGGTCTCGAAAAAAATATTATTGGTAAACAAATTGCTGATTTTTATTGTGATTGGTCAAAAATGATTAATTATCCTTTAAAAGATTATAAAACAAAAATTAAAGGCTTAAAAATTCAGGCAATCAAGCGAAGAGCTAAGATGTTAATTTTAAATTTAAATCAAGGCTGGAATATTTTAATCCATTTAAAGATGACAGGTCAATTGGTTTATGGCAGTAAAACCAAATGTTTGGTTGGCGGACATCCGATAAAAGAGGGCTATGATTGTTTGCCTAATAAATTTACTCATGCGATTTTTACTTTTGCCGATCAAAGTCATTTATATTTTAATGATGTGCGTAAATTCGGCTGGCTGCGTTTATTTGCTGATCTCGAATTAGATCAGGAATTAGCTTCATTGAATTTAGGCCCGGAACCTTTAAGTAAGGATTTCAGTTTTGAGTATTTTAAAAATAAATTAAAGCAAAAAACAAACAGCAAGATAAAACAATTTTTAATGGAGCCTAAAAATGTAGTGGGTATTGGCAATATTTATTCTGATGAAGTTTGTTTTTATGCCCAAGTTAAACCGACTCGTTTGGTTAAAACCTTAAAACCTGAAGAAATTAAATTATTATATAAAGGAATTAAGGGAATTTTAAAAGATTCGATTAAATTACAGGGTACAACTTTTTCCAATTATCGTAATGCCGAAGGAGAGGCCGGCAAATTTATGAAAAAATTAAAGGTATATGGTCGGGCTGGTGAAAAATGTAAAATTTGTAACACTAAAATTAAAAAAATTAAAATAGGCGGCAGGACATCATCATTTTGTCCTAAATGTCAAAAATAAATACAAAATAAATCAGGGGATGCAAATTAAAAAAGATCGTAAATTAAACAGATGGCCAGGTTATGATTATTCTTGGCCCGGATATTATTATGTGACGATTTGTACCAAAGATCGTATTAATTATTTTGGTGATATAATTGATTATGAAATGAAATTGAATGAAATAGGGGATGTTGTTTATAATTTTTGGCAGGATATACCAAAACATTTTAATAATTGTAAATTGGATGAATTTGTTGTAATGCCAAATCATATACATGGTATATTATATATATTTTATAAAAATGAAAATAAATACCGTAGAATTGTAGGGAACGCAGATCTGCGTTCCCTACAGAACACCCAAATGTTGTTATCCAAAATAATTCAGCAATTTAAATCATCTGCTACCAGGAAAATAAATAAACAAAATAATTTTTATTTTCAATGGCAACGTTCATTTCATGACCGTGTTATCCGCAATGAACCTGAATTATTAAAAATTCGTGAATATATTATTAATAATCCGATTAATTGGCAAAATGACAAAAATAATCAATTAATGTAAAATAAATATAATATGAACAAAAAGAAAATAATTTTAAATACGCCGAATCTTGAATTGGAACGGGCTAAGCTGAAAAAACAAATTCAGTCTTTAGTTGATAAATTTAAGGCCCAGGACGGCTGGTCAAAATCTGAAGAACATATTCAGACTAGTTTTACTTTTGAATTACTTAAAATATTAGGCTGGGATAGTTCAAATTGGATAATAAATACAGGTCAAGATGTTAAGACCGGTAAAAAGCCGGATATTATTTTAAAATCAGATACCGGTTCTAAATTTTTAGTCATAGAATCAAAAGATGCTTCCAGTAAAGATAAGCTTGATGGTTCTTATGGTAATAAGAAATTCACTCGGCAATTATTTGATTATTGTCATGGCGAAGGTTTGTATTGGGGAGTTTTAACCAATTTTATTGAGTGGCGTTTATACAGTGTTCAGCATGGACGTTTATATAAAGAAAGAAAATACGCTTTTCATGATTTATTGTGGGATAATGCTGATAAAAGATATTATATTGATTTATTATCAGATGAAGGCTTGAATTTTTTAAATCAATTATCAAAATCAGAATTAACCAGAAAAAACGGGATTATTGATTCTGATCCGATTTATTATCCCGAACAATTGGATCTTGAACAGGATAAGATTAAAAAGGATTTTTTTAATAAAATTAAAAATTGGCGTGCCAAATTGCGCTCATTTATCGCTAAAAATTATCCTAAATATGATGCTGAATTAATGTCTCAGAAAATAATTGATCGTTTGATTTTTATTGATCTTTGTCATGACAAGCACATTCTCTCCCAAAATTATTTGGACTCGGTTTTGCAGTCTAAGCAATTAAAATACGAAGAATTAAAAGTGGTTTTTCGCGCTATGGATGAAAAGTTTAATACCGAGCTTTTCGCTCTTAATACAGTTGATGAATTAAAAATAAGTGATGAAATTATTGTTAAGATTATCAAAGAGCTTGATGAGATTGATTTTAGTAAATTAAGCGTTCATATTATTGGTGAAGTTTATGAAAACTATTTAGGTGAGCTTTTACGTTCTAATGCTAGAAAAGAGGATACGATAAAGCAAAAGCAAAAAAGTAAAAGAAAATCACAAGGGATTTACTATACTCCGGCATATATCGTAGATTATATTGTAAAAAATACTGTTGGTGAATTATTAAAAAATTGTAAAACAGTTGAAGATGTAGAAAAAATAAAGATTTTGGATCCTGCTTGTGGTTCAGGATCTTTTTTAATTCGTGCTTTTGAAGAGGTTTATAATAAATATTTGGAAGTTTCCAAAGAAGGCGGGCTTTTGAGTTTTGATTTTCGGAAAAAAGTTTTACAAAAAAACTTATTTGGTGTTGACCTTGATCCTAAAGCAATAGAAATTACCAAACTTAATTTAATGATCAAGGCTTTGGAAGGCGTTAATCCCGCTGAATTAAAAGGCAAGCATCTTTTGCCCAATTTGAATTTAAATATTCGTTGCGGGAATTCCTTGATAGGCGGGGAAAAGTTAAAAGAAAAAGAACAAAATCTTAATTTGTTTGATGATTATAAAACTGAAATTAGCAAATTAGTTGAATTAAAGGAACGGTTTTATAAGGCTGATAAAAATGATGAAAAAAAAGATTTACTGGCTGAAATTAATAAATTTGAAACACTAATCAATGGCAAATTAAATGAAGGGCTAAAACAATATTTTAAAAATCTTGATAAAATAAAACCTTTTAATTATTCAGTGGCTTTTTGCGAAATATTTAAGGATGGTGGGTTTGATGCGGTGATTGGTAATCCGCCATATGGTGCTGATATATCTCAAGATGAGAAAAATTTTTATGTTGATAATTTTTATATTGGCTCAACTGATACAGCTATTTTATTTATTAAAAATTCGTATAATTTAATTAATGATAAAAGTAGATTTAGTTTTATAGTGCCTAAGGCTTTTTGTTTTGCTTCTAATTATAAAAAAATCAGAGAATTTGTTTGGGATAACATTGCGCAAATTATTGATTGCGGTAAAGCGTGGAAAGAAGTAAAATTGGAGCAAATTGTATTTGTTTTAGATAAAAGTAAGAAATCAATAAAATATCTGTCAGGTAATTTTAAAAATTCTAATTTAGATATTTTAGGAGATATAAATAAAAAGGATGCTAAAGAATTTGAGTTTTTTCTTAATGGCGTTTCTTCTGAAGAAGTTGCGGTAGCTTTAAAAATAAAAAATAATTCAATAATGCTTAACGATGTGGCTACTAATAGGAGAGGCGCAATATTACAGAAATATGT
The DNA here is from genome assembly GCA_964531215.1 of uncultured Gammaproteobacteria bacterium. Taxonomy (GTDB): domain Bacteria; phylum Patescibacteriota; class Patescibacteriia; order CAIXNZ01; family CAIXNZ01; genus WJKP01. Next base: position 17,724 of record CAZHFK010000010.1, read on the forward strand.
ATCTCATGATGGTGATTTAGATGTTATCGGTGGTGCGCAAATTTATAGGTTTGGAGTAAATGGTATTAAAGGAAAAATAGATAAAAATAAAATAGATTCAGATCAAGCATATATACAGCCAAATTCAATTTTAGTTCAAAGAATTGTTGCTCATATAGAAAATCCATTTGATCATATTAAAATTACTGCTTGTGTTCCTGAGCGTATTGATTATATTATTGTTGATACTATAAATCAGATAACTTTAAATCAAAATTATTCCACTTATTTTATTTGGGTTTTGTTACATTCCGAGTTGATTAATTGGTATGCTTATCGTTTTATTTATGGAAAAGCAATAAGGACTATGCAATTTGATAATCCGGTTACTTCAAGATTACCAATTCCTAAAATTGATAAAAAACAACAAAATGGAATTGTTAAAAAAGCTAAGGAATTGATAAAATTAAATAAAACACCTCAATCCCGTGAGAAAAATGCAGATAAGATAAGGGCGCTGGATTATGAGATTGATAGAGAGGTTTATAAGTTATATGGATTAATGTCTGAGGAAATTAAAATAATTGAGGGGTAAATTTAATGGTATGAAAGAAAAAAGTTATATTCATTTAATTGAAAAAACACGAAAAGGATTTTTATATCAAGATAAATATGCTTTATTAAAATTTATTGAAAAATTGCTATCCGATGAAAAATTAGCAGAGTTTTATGTAGATTATCCAAATGGATCAAGAAAATCTATAGACATTTTTTTAAAGAGCGCTCAGTCAGAGGAAGTATATGAAATTAAAACTGGTGAAATTTTTAAAAAAGATAAGAATAAGTTATTAGGTAAAGAACTTGTAGATTTTTATTATTTTGTAGATAATGGAAAGATAAAAAAATATTTAGTTGTAACTGATCCGATTCCATCAGAAATGTCATTAAATTATACTTTTATTAAAGCTATTAACGAAAAGAAGAGAAATACTCATAAACTTGCTGGTAAGAGTTTAGGATCTATAAAAAAAGAATTATGGAAGAAATGGAATTTTCACACCAATGGAATAAAATTTGATAATTTTGTAGAATTCTTAAAATCATTTGATATACAAATAAAGCCCGAAAATGAATTTGGGCCAAATTCTAATAGTGATATTGACTCAATAATACTTGGTAAAATAAACGAAGTAAATAATAAATTTGAAAGTAAAAATAAAACTTTTTGTAATGAATGGTTTGATGATTCAAATATAATAAAAGATGAGTTACTATATGAAATAGTTGAATGTGCTGGTACTGGTAAAAATATTATTTTTGATTTAATTAAAACAATTTCTCATGGATATGCAAGAAAAAGTATAGTTTCTCAAAAAGATGTAAATGCTATTGATTTAAAAAAAGAAGATTCTAAATATGAGTCTGAATTAATGAATATACTAAATAATACTTCAAGTAGCTCAATCGTGGAAGATAATTCAATAACTGATTCAGGAGAAGGGAGTTTAATTAAAGAATAATAATTATGAATAATATTAAATTTATAAATGAATTATTAATTAATCAGGACTATCTTGAAAATAAAGATGAAATTTTAGAATTTATTAAAGATAATGAATTGCGAGATTATTTTGTTAATAAATTAAAAGGTAATGTAAAAAAATTACAAGACATAGAATTCATACTTGATAGATTAATAAAAAAATCACCTCAAATGAGTTTAAATGTTATTGAAAGCAATATTAGTCAAAATAATGTCAATTTTACCATTGATTTTTTACAGAAAAATTATAAAAATTTAGAAAATGAAAAATGGGGTAATAATTATCAAGAATTTGCTTTAGGGATTATTCAAAAGATATTGGATAATGATGAATTAGAAAAAGATTATAAGCAGATTTTAGGATTTATTGAATCAATTTTTGAATTAAGAAATGGTCAGTATAAAGATACTGAAACTAAAAGGGATTTTGAGCGTGAAAAAATATTAATTTCGGAAACGCTTCCAGATATTTTCAATATAGCTGAGGATAAAGAGATAAAAGATCAAATCTATAAATTAATCATTGAAAATTTTAATCTAGTCGCAGATGATGGCGAATATAATTTTTATACTCCTAGAGAAATATTTAATATCTTAAAAGAGTATATAAATTCGTATCAAGGAGATGAATTTGAAGATAAATTTTTAGAATTTAAACAAGTTTTAATTAAACAATTTGATGAATTTTATAAAAATGTTTTTAAACAGGAATTTAAGGGTTTTGAGTTAATGGGAGGAATGGGGTCAGGTTTTGGTGGCAACTTAGTAGTATTAGATCGGCATTTTGTTAGACTGGTTTTAAAGCCATGTTTAGAAGAACATTATAAAGAAAATAATGAGAAAGCGTGGCAATTTATTAAAGATAAGATAATTGAAACTGATGATGACCAAATTAGCAAAGAAAAAACCGATTTTCTCAATAGAGCTGCTTTATATATAGTATTGGATAGATATTTTCAATTAGAAAAAATTATTGATGAATTTGATATATTAAAAAGTTTTATTTTATCCAAAAAGGGGATACCTCATAAATCAGCACTTATTTATCAGGCAATAAAGAATAATAATGAAAATCAGAGTGATGATAAACGTTGGCAATTAGTTGAAGTTGCTATTGATAATTATAAGGATCCCTTAAAAGATGATTTTGTTAGGAACTTAGTTATTGAGTTTGCCCAAAAAGGAAATGAAGACGCAGGAAAATTATTAAGTGAATTTGATGATTATGATCGTTATAGTATTAAGGATGTTGAGAAGTTAATTTTTTCAGAAAAAGATGTTGATTATGAAATGGCGATAAAAATTTTTATGAATTTTATCAAAACTGATGATTTTATTAATAATCATGATCGTTTTGATACTTTTGATTTAGCTAAAACATTAAATCATATATTACGAAATGAATTTGAGAAAGAATCTGATAAAGGCAAGGAAATAATAGAATCAATTTTTAAAAACAAGTCTTTGACTGAAAATCAGCAGATTCTAGTATTTAGAAGTTTGTTTAGTCATGACGATAATTTAAATAATGCAAAATTTTTAAATAAAGTTCATGATGAAATTTTGAATCCATTTTTGGAAAAATATGATAAAGATATTACAAAAATAAGTAAAGTTGTAAGTGATGCTAATTCGCGACAGGCTATGGTTGAATTTGTTGAAAAATTAATAAAAAGTACTAAGAATGAAGAGAAAGATAATAATGAGGTTATAAATAAAGAAACATCCATAGCAATTAAAAAAGCCCTAGATATAATTAGTATCTTTATTAATGACGAGGAGATAGATGAAGATTTACAAGAACAAGATAAAAGGATTAGGCAAGGAGAGCATGTGCCGGTAATAACCACTGTTAAGGGCTATTGCGCATGGACTTTGACAAGCTGTGCTACTCTGGATGGTCGTAAATATATAGAAAATGTTATTGAATTAACCGAACAACTAGTTAAAGATGAGAATTTATATATTAAACAAATGGCATGTTTCCCTTTATCGCAGTTAGCAGCTAATCGTTTAACAGTTTTGCCAATAAAAAATTTTGATGGTAAAATCATAAATTCAGAAGTATTATTTTTAGATCCAAGCGATAAGACTGAGGGTAAAACCCAAGGCGATGATTTGAAAAACGCATTAGAAAAAGCAAAAAAAATTGAAGAAATAGCCTTTAATTTGCTAGAAAACATTGCCAATAACTATGATGATAAAGTTGAAAAAGTTTTATTAAGTTATATTTTAAAAATATTTAATCATATCAGAGCCTTGAATCAAACTGATGCAGAAAAACTAATAAATAATATTGAAAAATTCCCTCTAGAAGCTATTGCTGATTCTGCTACACCACTTTATATTTATTATGCCGAATTTAGAAAAGATAGTTATAAAGATTGGCAATGGCAGGCTGATGGTTTGTATGATGATTTGGATGATTTTGATAGCAAGCCATTTGAAGAAAAAATTATTAATTATTTAAAAGGTGATAATGTTGAAATAAATGAAAAGTTCTCTTGGCAATTCTATAGTCTAGCCGAGAGCGCAAAGCCTGATGAATATGATAATATATTTGATATTTCTATTAAATATTTAAAGGTATTGGCGGAGAATATTGATCCGGAATCATCAAAAAATATTTTTATGTTTATTAAAAATAATATTGATAAAAAAAATGACGAATGTTTTGAATTATATAAACATACATTTTTAAACTTATCTCATTATATTAATTTGCACCCACCGACTAAAGGCAGTATGTTTATGTGGTATCCTGAGGATATTTTATTAAAAATTAAAGAACTTGGTCGGGGGCAGGAATTTCTTGAATTATTTTCCCAGTTGTTAGATTTACCTAAGGAATTATATTTAGGTGATTTAGTAAAATTAGTCAAAATCTTAAAAGAAGATTACCCAAAAGAAGGTGTTAGTGATGTTAAAGTTAGAAAGATATTTGATAAGTTAATAAAGCGTGATCCTAAATATTACGATGATATGGAAGAGTGGGAGGAGAAATAATATATGACTCCGTTTGAAAAATATCCAGAATTAAATAGATATATTGATAATATTAATAATAATATTGATAATAATGTTTATAATATTGTTGAATTAATATCTAATAGTAGTCTTAATGAGTTTTATAAAATGTTTTACGCTTCTATTATAGATAGAACTATAAATTTAAACCATTCGTTGTTAGATAGTATATCTAATTGGAATATTGTTTCATCTGGCGCTATATTGAGAATTTTATTAGATAATTTAATTATAAGTGTATATGTTTTAAAAAATAATAATAAAGATGATTATTTAGAAATGTATTTAGAAAAGGGTAGATTATATAATGAAAACGGAGCCTTAATAAGGGAATCAGAAATGAAAAATTTTGCTGATAATTTTATCAAAGGCATTAATCAAGTTTATAATGATGCTTCATCCTATATTCATTTTTCCAATAAACATTATCTAAGTAGTTTAATTAATCCTAATGAAAATATTTTTAAAATAGGTGTAGGCAATAAAAAATGGCCTAAAGAGAATATAGAAAATCTATTAAAAACAGTAGACATTATAGTATTTAATATTTTTAAAACTATTAAAGATGATTTAGTAATAAATAATTTAAATTAATAATCTAGATTTTATGGGTATTATAGATGATTTTTCAATTTTTATAACTACCTCAAAAACTTTAGCTAAGCAATATCTTAGATGTAAGGAGTTAGCTGATAATCAAAATACTGCTATTTCTGATTCAATGATATTTAAATTAATTATTGAATACAGGTATAAGGTTGGGTCTCCTAAAAATATGCCCTTAAATGATCTTGAAATTGCAGCGAGTCAGTTAGCTGATTCGGGAGATAATAGATATAAATTTGATGAATTTGTTTTACTAATTCTATCGGCTGAAAATGATATTTTTGAATTAGATCATCAAAGTATAGCTAAAGGAAGAAAACAGATTGGAAACACATTAAATGATTTTGATAATTTGCCTAGAGATAAGTTTGACGATTTAGAATTTGATGGCGAGCTTATTAATAGTGATATATTTAATATTATAGAGCAGAAAAAAACATTATCAATCGAGGGTAGAATTTTATTCATGGCCATTGTTTTAAAAATGAAAAGTAATGGAAATTCTATTATAGTATTTGTATATGTTGATAATACGGAATTTCCGATGCACGGAAATATTGAATTTTTCGAATTGAAGGATAATAATGAAAGATATATGAAGCAACAATCTTTTGATGATTTAGTCAACTCTTTATTTAGTTTATTGGGAAATCAAGAAATTTACGAGGTTTTAGATGTTCAGTATTTTACAGATAAGAAATTTTGTTTTAATTGCAAGTCATTAATATCAATAAATGATAATGTTTGCTCAAGTTGTAATTACAATAGTCAAATATAGTAAATTCTACTAATTTACTAATGTTTTGAAATTCGTATATTAATATTAAATTAGTAATTAGTATTCCTATGGTTTATAATGATAATTTTACAATTCAAACTACTGGTTGCTGTGACGTGCATAATATAACGGAAAAAGTAGAAGAAATTGTACAAGCTGCAAAAATTAATAATGGCCAGGTTTTGGTTTTTGTGACCGGTTCAACAGCCTCCATTACAACCATGGAAGTTGAAGCTGAACTGGATAAAGATTTAAAAGAGGCTTTGGAAATTATTGCACCTGAAGGAAAGGAATATCATCATGATAAAAAATGGCAGGATGGTAATGGTTTCGCTCATATCAGATCAACATTAATCGGTACTTCGCAAGTTTTCGCTTTGATTAATGGAGAATTGGTTTTGGGTACCTGGCAACAGATTGTTTTATGTGATTTTGATAATAAAAAAAGGGACCGCTTAATAACGGTCCAGATTGTTGGTGAATAATATAATATTAAATAATTAAAGCAATGGCAATACCCAGTAATATTCCGATAAAAGCCTGATAATAATTATGGCCAAGTCTTTGTTCCAAATAAGGGTATTTATCTTCTTTGTAATCAGGCAGATCTTTAATTAACATATTTAAGATTTTACCATGATTACCAAGATATTGACGTAAACCAACAGCGTCTCTGATAATTAGAAAAGAAATTGCCAAAGCAATCGCAAAAGCCGCCGAATTAAAGCCGATTTGTGTGCCTATTTCAGTACATAAAGCGGCTACCATAGCTGAATGAGAGGAGGGCATTCCGCCATAACGATTAAAATTACTCCAGGAAAATTCACCTTTGGCAGCATCAATAATTACTTTAATGATTTGTGCTATAATTAAAGCTAAAAAAGGAATTAAGACTAGTTTATAAGACATATTATTTTTTTATGAATATATTTATTGCAATTTTTTTAGGTATTATTCAGGGTTTAACCGAATTTTTACCGGTGTCCAGTTCCGGACATTTGGTTTTTTTTCATGATGTATTAAATTTGGATTCAATTGATAATCTGACTTTTGATGTGGCTTTGCATTTGGGAACCTTGTCTGCTTTAGTTGTTTTCTTTTATAAGGATATTATAAAATATTTACAGGCTTTTTTAAAGAGTTTTGTCAATTGGAATCTGAAAAATGATTTGAATCAAAAAATCGCCTGGTTAATTTTAATTTCCATGATTCCCGCCGGGTTGCTTGGTTATTTTGGCGAAGAAATAATTAAAAATATTTTTCGCAGTCCTTTGTCAGTGGCGATTGTTTTAATTTTGTTTTCTTTTTTCTTTTTTATTGCGGAAAAATATTCCCAAAAACAAAAAGATTTTAGTAGTTTAACTTGGTCTAAAGCTTTTATAATTGGTTTGGGGCAGGCAATTGCTTTGATTCCCGGTGTTTCACGTTCAGGTATAACAATTATTACGGGTTTAAGTTATCATTTAAAAAGGGAAGTAGCTGCCAGGTTTTCCTTTTTAATGTCTATCCCGATTATTTTTGCAGCCGGTATGAAGAAATTTATTGACGTGGGCTTGTTAGAATTAAACGAGCAGATTTGGATTTATTTATTCGGTTTTTTTAGTTCGGCAATAGTCGGTTATTTTTGTATTAAATATTTTTTGGCTTTTTTAAAAAAATATTCTTTGAATTGGTTTGCCGCTTATCGCATTATTTTAGGTTTAATTATTTTAATTTATATTTTTATTAAATAAATTGTATTATGAAAAAAATTTTTATTGGAATTTTAGTTTTAATAATTTTAGTGGTTTTTATCGGTTGGCTTTTTAAAATTATTTTTATTGGCCAAACAGGTACCAACCAAACTAAAATTTTTGTTATTGAAGAAGGCCAAGGTGTCAATCAAATAAGTCAAAACTTAAAAAATCAAGGATTACTTAACAATTCATTTGTTTTTGAAACTTATTTGTGGGCCAGGAATTTGGAAAACAAATTGCAAGCCGGTGAGCATAAATTAAATGATACTTGGAGTATCAGGCGCTTGGTAAATGCTTTAATTTCCGGGCATGCGATTGAAAATGAACAAGATATAACCATTTTAGAAGGCTGGAATTTGCGTGATATTGCCGACTATTTAGCCAAGGAAGAGATTGTGACTAAAGAAGATTTTTATCAAATAACCGGTTTGCCGGCAGTTGATTATGATCGTAACCCTGATTTGCCAAGACCTGAAGATTTTTCAGCTGATTACGAGTTTTTAACCGAAAAGCCTGATAATGTAAGTTTGGAAGGTTATTTATTCCCTGATACTTATCGTATTTTTAAAGAAACAACCGCCGAGGAAATTGTTATGAAAATGCTGGCTAATTTTGACCGTAAAATCACTTCTAAGATGCTGGGAGATATTTATAATCAAAACAAAAAATTATATGAAATTTTGACTTTGGCTTCAATTATTGAAAAAGAAGGCGATACGCCCGAAAACAAAAAGAAAGTGGCCGGAGTTTATTATAATCGTTTGGAACTGGGCATGGCTTTGCAGGCTGATCCGACCGTTAATTATGTTACCGGTAAAGTAACTGATCGTCCCAGTTTTGATGATATTGCCAGTGATAATCCTTATAATACTTACCAGTACCCGGGTTTACCTCCGGGTCCGATTTGTAATCCGGGGCTTGATTCAATTATGGCTGCGATTTATCCTGATGAAAATGATTATTATTATTTTATAAACACACCGGAAGGTGAAATGATTTTCGCTAAAAATTTTGAAGAACATAAGCAAAACCGGATTAAATATTTTGAAGATTAATATTTAGTTAATACTAATTAATCAATAAACTAATTTACTAATAACTCAATTATGATTGATAAAAAATTATTTACCCAATTACAAAAAGATTATGAGTCTTATGATATTGGTCGCCGTATCATAATTAAACATTCCAATGATATTTTAAAATATTCCAAACAGGCTATTTTTGCTTTACATCGAGACAATCTCAAAGACGCTAAGAAAAAAATAGATGAAGCTGGTAAGGAATTGGAATATTTGGCTGAAAAAATTAAAAATGAAGAAGGTTTGAAATATGAAGGATCTTATTTGGCAGCTTTGGAGGAATTTGTTGAAGCTAATCTTTTTTATCAGTTTATTAAAACCGGCAAAGTAGGCGAAATTAAAGAATTTACAATCGGTACTAATAGTTATTTGGGCGGTTTTTGTGATTTAACCGGTGAAATAGTCAGACGCGCGGTATATTTGGCAACAAAACGTAAATATAAGGAAGTCGCCAAATGTCAAAAGGCTATTGAAGAAATTTTAGCCCAATTGATTCAAATGAATTTGGCCGGTTATTTACGAACAAAATTTGATCAGGCCAAAAACAGTTTACGCAAGATTGAAGATATAATGTATGATTTGGAATTAAAAAGAAAAAAATAGATTAAATTTTTATTCAATAGAAAAAGCCTTCCCAATTTAAGGGAAGGCTTTAAATTTGCCTATTTACAAGTGAACTTGGAACCGTTACCAAAAGCCGATGGCATGGCTTCAGCCAACTGAGCGTGTTTAAGGCCCAGTCCAGAGTAGATGAAGCCGATTTTTAAACCATAATCTGTTTGATTTTCGCGATCCCATTTTTGTTCATAAGTCTGCTGAAGTTTATGAACAAGCTTGATATATTGTGCCAGTTTGTTGTTTTTCTGGCAATAAGCATGTATTGTATCAAGCAAGCCTTTAAATTTATTATAAAATTCCATTGGACTATGGTCTTGCTTGGCCAAATCTTCAAAAGCTTCAGTTAAACCCTGAAAACCAATAGTGTATTCACGTTGCATAATAATCAGCTGATTGGTCTTTGGGTCTATTTCCGGTTCGCTTGTCTGCATCACGTCAGGTTCAAGCGGTTCCATATATTCTTCGGTCAATTCAAGGATTGGTTCTTGTTCGGTAGGCTGAATATTGGCAATCCTTTTTTCGTGATTAAGTATTAACCTAAGTATTTCTAGCGGAATGTGTGGTAAACCCCGCTGAATAACCGTTGCTATTTCATTGGGAGTCGTTTGAATGCCTTGCTGTTCCAGATTATCAATAAACTGATTTAGTTCTTGATCAAAAGGTATTGCCAGTCTTTTTTGCGGCAAACTGCTATCAGCTGACTGTATAAAATTTTGCCTGACCAAGAGCCGGATTTCCCGTCGTCTGCTGATTTTTTCCTGTTCTTCCTTATCTTTTTCTTGAAGAGCTGCTTGGTAGGCTTTTTCTTCTTCCAGCTTGGCTTTCATATCCTGAAAGCACAAGAACTCATGGTCTTCGTCAATTAAGTTGTCCCAGATATCTTCATGGGGTAAAAAATTGAAGCAAAGTTCTTTGGCAGCGTGTCTTCCCAGTATGATTTTATTGTTGTAGCATTCTACTTTAAAAAGATCCCAGAAAGTCAAAAACCAAGCCTTAGCTTGCGGATAAGTATCACGAATAATTTGATCATTAATCGGTCGGCCGTCTAAGCCCAATTCTTCTTCTTCTAATTCTGGCTGCCCAAAGGCTTGCATTTCGGCTTCATCCATTTTTATGGAAGTTTCAAAGCCGTCAAACCATTCTTGATTAAAAATTTTCAAGAAAATACGCTGAAAAGCTTTTTGTTCTTCAGGAGACATATTTTTTCCTCCTTTCTTAATTTTAAGGTTCATTGCTTGTAAACCGGTAACCATGACTATATATGTTAATTTGCAGTCAAATAGGCAATATTTCAAATTATCACAAAAAAAATATTTTGTCAAGATGGTTAAGGTCTTGTTTTTTTTACTAAAATAAGCTAAATTTATAGATATGAATGAAAAAATTAAAAAATTATTAGCCAAATTGGAAGATTTAAATCAGCAGGGTGGTCAGTGGAATATTGATCATCAGACCGGTCAATTTTTATATGATTTAATTTTAAAACATAAACCGCAAGTCATTATTGAGATTGGTGCGTCTAATGGTTATTCAACGATTTGGCTGGCTTTGGCAGCCAAAGAAATCAATGCCAAAGTTATTACTTATGAATTTGTGCCTGATAAAATTCGTGATTTAGTGGCTAATTTACAAAAAGCCCAATTAATTCAATATGTGACAATTATTCCTGACAATGCCAATAAACGATTAGCAGAATTAAACGAAGTAATTGATTTTGTATTTTTAGATGGCCGTAAAAATGAATATTTGCAGCAATTACAATTATTAGAACCAAAATTGAATCAAGGCTCTCTTGTGGTGGCTGATAATGCCATTTCGCATAAACATGTTATGGGAGATTATCTTTATTATGTACGTAATGAAAAAGCTTATAAAAGTAAATTAAAAGATATTGGCACTGGTCTGGAAATAACTGAAAAGTTGTAATTTGTTTTGTCATTCTGAACAAAGTGAAGAATCTATAAATTATGTAATAACAGATCCTTCGTTATACTCAGGATGACAAAACAAACTATGAAAATAAAAATAATTACAATTTCCAAAACCAAATCTGATTATCTTGAAACCGAGCAAGAATTTTTAAAACGTTTGCAAAAATATGCGCAAATTGAGATTTTAAATTTAAAAGAAGAAGCAATTACTAAAAATCGTTCTACAGATGAAATTATGGAAATTGAAGGAAAGAGAATTTTAAATAAATTAAGTAAAGATTATTATAATATTGCTTTACATTTAATGGGTGAACAAAAAACAAGCCAGCAATTTGCCAATTTACTGCAAGAACAGCGTGATTTTAAATCTGCTAGAATTTGTTTTATTATTGGCGGGCCTTTGGGTTTATCACAAAAAGTTTTAAATCAGGTGAATTTGGTTTTATCTTTTTCCAAAATGACTTTTACCCATCAATTAATTAGATTATTATTATTGGAGCAGTTATATCGAGGTTTTGAAATTTTAGCAGGGACCGAGTATCATAAATAATTTTTTTTATAAATTAAATATGTTATAATAATAAAAATGAAAAAATTCAAACAAACAATAGTAATTTCTTTAGGCGGTTCATTAATTTTTCCACATGAAATAGATGTGGATTTTTTAAAAAAATTTAAAAAGGTTATTTTGAATTATATAAAAAAAGGCAATCGGATAATTTTGGTGACCGGCGGCGGTAAAATTTGTCGTAAATATAATCAGGCCGCTAAGAAATTAAGCAATAAAATAAACCCCAAAGAATTGGACTGGCTAGGTATTAAGGCAACCAAAGTTAATGCTGAATTGGTTAGAATTATGTTTGATAATTTTGCGTATTATAAGGTCCTAGATCGTCCTGGTGAAAAATTAGACAAACAAAGGAATAAGCCGATTATTTTGGCCGGTGGCTGGAAACCGGGCGCTTCTTCGGATAATATGGCAGTAAATTTGGCTAAACAGTTTAAAGCCGATAAAGTAATTAATTTGACTAATATTGATTATGTTTATGATAAAGATCCCAATAAATATAAAGACGCCAAAATTTTAAAAGAGCTTAGTTGGTCGGAACTTCGTCAATTAGTAGGCAATAAATGGGATCCCGGAGCTAATTGGCCGTTTGATCCGATTGCCAGTAAATTGGCACAAAAATTAAAACTGGAAGTGGTTATTTTAAACGGGAAAAAGCTGGCTAATTTAAATGATTATTTGAATAATAAAAAATTTATTGGTAGTTTAATAAAATAAGATGATGGCTCTGTGTCAAACAGTGTGATAGCTAATGATCCAAAAAAGTGGTAAAAAAGCT
>CAZHFK010000011.1:0-28038 GCA_964531215.1 uncultured Gammaproteobacteria bacterium
ATCATGGCTTGCGTCGAAGCCAAGGAACTGGGCGCAAAAACGATCATGGCCGTGCCCCAACAGTTTTAGCAGCTTATTTTATATATCAAGGATTGTCTTTTGCTGGCGCTAATGATAAAATAAAACAAAAAAGAAATGAAATTCATATTGAAGAAAGACAAAAAAAACAATTAGAAAAATTCATAAGATATATTAAAAATAAAAAAAAATAAAAGTATTTTAAATTTAAGTCTCATTCTAGTGAGAGGGGAATGGACGCCGGCTCCTGCCAATCTTGGCAGGAGCCATTTAAATTTGTGGATAAGTTTTTTGAAAAACTTGACAAGTATTTTATGCATATTTTATAATCTTGAATATATTTATTTTAAAATAAAAATTAAGACAAAAAAGATGATGGAAAAATGTCCTATTTGTGATAATGATATTGATAAATGTACTTGTGAACAAGATTATGAATTTTATGAGCCAACAACAGCTGACTTAGATGATGATGAATAATAAAAACACTGCCCTTAAAAGGGCGTGTTTTTTTATTCGACAAAGCTGGTTATTTTTGTTAAAATTAGGGCAAATGAGTAAATTATATATAGTTGCTACACCAATCGGTAATTTGGAGGATATTACTTTAAGAGCCCTGCGAATTTTAAAGGAGGTTGATTTTATTTTATGCGAAGATACCAGACAGACTAAAGTGCTTTTGGATAAATATGAAATTAAAACTCAGACTTTATCGTATTTTCAACATTCTAAACCGGGTAAAGTTAATCAGATTATTGATTTATTAAAACAAGGTAAGGATTTGGCTTTGGTTTCTGATGCCGGTACTCCCGGGATCTCTGACCCCGGAAATAAATTAATTGAGCAGGTTGTAAAAGAATTACCAGATGTAAAAATTGAGCCAATTCCCGGTCCTTCAGCTGTTATCTCAGCTTTGTCAATTTCCGGCTTACCGACTGATAAATTTATTTTTTATGGTTTTTTGCCCCATAAAAAGGGCAAGGAAAAGATTTTAAAAGAAATAATTAATAATAAATTTACATCTGTTTTTTACGAATCAACCCATCGAATTTTAAAGACTTTAAATAAATTAGAGGAATTAGGTTTAAATAAACAAGTGGTTGTTTGCCGGGAATTGACTAAAAAATTTGAAACTGTTTATCGGGGGGATATTAATCAGGTTTTAAACCAATTAAATAATGATACCATAAAAGGTGAATTTGTAGTTATAATAAATTAAATTTTATGACAAAAAATATTTTAATTTTTGGTGGCGGTATAACCTATGGCGCCTGGGATATTGCCAAAGGTGGCTGGGTGCAGCGATTACGCAATTATCTGGAAAATAATTATGAATTACAGGATTATTTTGTTTATAATTTTGGGATTCCTGGTGATACCAGTTCTATGGTTTTGGATCGTTTTGAGTCAGATATAAAATACCGAGTTGATGAAGATGAAAAAAATATTGTTATTTTTGCAACGGGTACGAATGATTCGGCTTTTTTGGAAAAAGAAAATAAGCAAAGAACAGAAATAGAAGTTTTTAAAGATAATTTGGAAAAACTAGTCAAGCAGGCATCTAAGTATTCTGATAAAATAATATTTATCGGTTTAACAACCGTTAATCAACCAATGGTTTCGCCCATTCCTTGGAAACCAAATATTTTTTATAATAATCAAAATATCTTGCAGTATAATGAAATAATTAAGGATTTTTGTCGGGCTAAGAATATATTATTTATTGATTTATATGATAAGGTGGCTACGGATAAATTGGTTGACGGTATTCATCCCGATGAGCAAGGTCATGAAATTATGTTTCAGCTGATTAAAGATAATTTAATTAAAAATAAAATAATATAATATAATATGTCTGATAAAAAAGAAACTTTTTATATCACAACCACTTTGCCTTATGTTAATGCCGATCCACATATTGGTTTTGCCGCTGAAATTATTCGAGCCGATGTCATTGCCCGTTATCAGCGTATAATAGGTAAGGAAGTATTTTTTAATACCGGTACTGATGAACATGGCTTAAAAATTTATCGTCAAGCGCAGGAAGCTGGTAAGGATGTACAAAAATATGTTGATGAATATGCTGCCAAGTTTCAGTTGCTTGATGATGCTTTAAATTTAAGTTTTAACAGTTTTATCAGGACCACTGATTCGCAACATATTGAAGCCGCGCAAGAATTTTGGCGTTTGTGCAAGGAAAAAGGCGATATTTATAAAAAAAATTATCAGGTTAAATATTGTGTCGGTTGTGAAATGGAAAAAAGTGATTCGGAATTGGAAAACGGTCGTTGTCCGATTCATCCTAATCAGGAATTAGAATTGATTGATGAAGAAAATTATTTTTTTGCCTGGTCCAAGTACCAAAAAGAACTTTTAAATTTTTATGAAAAAAATCCTGATTTTGTAGTGCCTCAAAATCGTTTGCATGAGATTAAAAATTTTGTTTCAAACGGTTTGCAGGATTTTTCCATTTCACGCTTAAAAGAAAAAATGCCCTGGGGAGTGCCAGTGCCTGACGATGAAGAACATGTTATGTACGTTTGGTTTGATGCTTTGGTTAATTATATCTCATGTTTGGGCTGGCCCCAAGACCAAAAGAAATTTGTTAAATTTTGGCCGGGTATTCAGGTGGCAGGTAAGGATAATTTGCGCCAGCAGTCAGCTATGTGGCAGGCCATGTTGATGTCAGCTGGTCTGCCCAATTCCAAGCAAGTTTTAATTTTTGGTTTTATTAATTCAGGTGGCCAAAAAATGAGTAAAAGTTTGGGCAATGTAATTAATCCAATGGAAGTGGTTCATGAATATGGGACGGATGCAACTCGTTATTTTATTTTGGCAGGCTTATCAACTTTTGAAGACAGTGATTTTACTTATGAAAGATTTGAAAAAAAATATAATTCTGATTTAGCTAATGATTTGGGTAATTTACTTTCCCGCACCTTAGCTATGACTGAAAAATATTTTTATGGTAAAGTCCCCAAATTTAATGTAGATTCAGATAGGTTATTTGAATTTGATTTAAAAACCGATTGGCAGCGGTATGATCATTATATGACAAGCTTTCAATTTGATCCGGCTCTATTGGTTGCCTGGGAAAATATCAGAAAATCAAATGCTTATATTGAAAAAGAACGGCCTTGGGAATTGGCAGAAATGGATAAGGATATTTTGGCTGATGTAATATATAATCTTTTGGAAACTATTCGTCATACAGCTATCATGATCAGGCCATTTATGCCGGCAACCAGTGAAAATATTTTAAAACAGTTAGGTTTTTCACCGGCAAAAGAGTTTAAAAAATCAATTTTTGATTTAAGAAAATGGGCGGCTTTGCCTTTGGGTCAAAAAATAAAAAAAGATAAGCCTTTATTTCCGCGTTTAAATAATAAACAATAATTAATAAATTAATTGTTAATTTATGACTATTTTTGACGTAATTTTATTAATAATTTTAGGCGGGTTTATTTTATTTGGGTTATGGTTTGGTTTGATTCATACTTTAGGCACAATAGTCGGAACATTTGCCGGAGCTTTTTTTGCCGGCTTATGGTATGACGAGCTTGGCGTCTGGTTAACGCAAATTTTTGGTCATCCCAATTTAATGAAAATTTTTGCTTTTATTTTTATTTTTATTATTGTTAATCGGCTGATTGGTTTTGCTTTTTATGTTTTGGATAGAATTTTCAGGTTTTTAAGTATTATCCCTTTTTTAAAAACAATTAATAGAATTTTAGGCGCGGTTTTAGGTTTTTTTGAAGGTATTTTGGTAATTGGTTTATCTTTGTTTATGGTCTCACGTTTTCCTGTCTCTGAATGGTTCACCTCGGTTTTACAGGCATCTAAGCTGGCTCCTTGGTTTTTAAAAACTTCCGGGATCTTACAATGGATGTTGCCGGAACTTTTACGCCAATTACAATCAGTAATTTAATGATAAGTTTAAGATTTTATAAAGTTTGCTATTATTTAATATATGTTAATTGATTCTCATGCTCATATAAATTTTCAGGGATATGCCGCTGAGCTAAATAATGTAGTTCAGCGTTCTTTTGATAATAAAACCTGGATAATTAATGTTGGATCAAATTATGAAACCAGTCAAAAAGCAATTGATATTGCCCAAAATTTTGGCAAGGGGATTTGGGCAGTGATAGGCTGTCATCCTATACATTTGATTAAAGATGTAACTGAAAAAGCCAGTTTTGGCGGTGAAGAGTACAGTTTTTTTACCCCTAAAGAAAAATTTTCCGCCAGGGGCGGATCCGCCTCTGGCGGAGATTATGATAAATATTTAAATTTAGCCCAATCAAGTGACAGGGTAGTAGGTATTGGTGAGACCGGTTTGGATTTATTTAGAATGGCTGATGAAAATTATTCTATTGAGCAGATAAAAGAGATTCAATTAGCTGTTTTTAAGCAATTTATAAAATTAGCAAAGAAACTTGATTTGCCTTTGGTTTTACATTGTAGAGGCGAAGAAAAAGATCCTTATGGAGCTTATGATTTACTTTTAGATACCTTAGAGGCAGAAAATTATCATAAAGGGGTGATTCATTGTTATGGGGGTAATAAAACCCAAGCCAGGAAATTTTTAGATTTGGGTTTTTACATTGGTTTTACCGGGATTGTGACTTTTAAAAACGCTAAAGAATTGCAAAAAATTGCCCAGGAAACACCTTTAAATAAACTTTTAATTGAGACAGATGCACCCTTTTTAGCGCCTGAACCGTATCGCGGCCAGAAAAATGAGCCTTATTTTGTACGTTATATTGCTCAGAAAATAGCCGATTTAAAAGAATTAACTTTTGCAGAGGTTGAAAACCAAACTTTTAATAATACTGTTAAATTATTTAATTTACAATAATGAAAAATCCTGGCTGGAAAATGGAGGTTGGTTTATGGCAACGAGGCTATCAATATGTAGCCGGGATTGATGAGGTCGGCAGAGGCGCTTGGGCAGGACCAATTGTGGCAGCAGGAGTTATTTTTGAGGACAAAAAAATTATTAAAGGTTTAAAAGATTCAAAGCAGATATCGGCCTTGAAAAGAAAAAATTTGGTTGACGAAATTAAATCCAAAGCTTTATCCTGGGCAGTTGCAGTAATTGATAATACTATAATTGATGAAATTGGCGTTGGTAAGGCTAATGCTTTAGTTATAGACAAAGTAATTAATAGCTTGACTGTCCGACCGCAATATTTATTAATTGATAAAGCTAGTATAATAAAATATAAAATAAGAATTCCCTGGGAAACGATTATCAAAGGTGATAATTTTGTTTTTTCTATTGCCGCTGCTTCGATTTTAGCCAAAGTGGCCAGAGATGAAATTATGCTAAAATTAGGTAAAAAATATCCCAATTATGGTTTTGATTTACATAAAGGATATGGTACAAAATTGCATCAACAAATGTTAGCCCGACATGATATTTGTCCAATCCATAGAAAATCATATAAACCAATCGGCCAGCGTCAATTGTTTTGAATTATACACAGTTAAATTTTGAAAACAGCTTGACGTTTTTTTTAAAAAAGTGTACCATATTGGTGATTATGAATTTTTTGCCTGGAAAAAAAGCTCGACTCGAGTTTTTTTCTTTTTACTTTTTAAAATATGTCAGAAGATATTATTTCCAATATAAAAAAATTAATGTTAGATTTAGGTTTATATGCTGGATCTTTAATTATCGGTCCTTTAATTTTTTTTGGCGGAATCGGCTATTTATTGGATAAATATTTTAATACTAAGCCTATTATTTTAATTATTAGCGTATTAATTGCTTTTATTTTTACTAATATATTTTTATATAGAAAAATAAAGAATTTAAATCAAATAGTAAAAAAAGATTTAAAAAATAATCGAAAGGATACTAAAGACAATGAAGATTAATATATCATTAGCCCCAGAAAAATTATTTGAGATAGCCGGATTCCCGATCACTAATACTTTATTATGGACTTTTGTTATAAGTCTTTTTTTGATTATTTTTACGCTAATTTTAAATAAACGTAAAAAATTAATTCCCGGTAAACTGCAAAGTCTTTTTGAGCTTTTGATTGAACAGGGTTATGATTTTGTAAAATCAATAATTGGGACAGAAGAAAAAGCCAGAAAAATTTTTCCTTTGGTAATGACAATGTTTATTTTTACGTTAGTGGCTAATTTAGCTATGTATATTCCGGGACAGGCAGCCGTTAATTTGCAGAGACCCGATGGTTTTGTTCCGATATTTAGGGCGGTTATGTCTGATTATGGCATGGTTTTTGTAATGACTATGATAGCCATTATTACTATGCATATTGTGGCCATTATTATGCATGGACCATTTGGTTATTTGAAAAAATTTTTAAATTTTTCCAGCCCATTAAGTTTTATTTTAGGGTTAATGGATATTATTAGTGAAATTGCTAAAATAATTTCTTTATCATTTCGTTTGTTCGGTAATATTTTTGCCGGCGAAGTTTTGGGGGCTGTAATGTTATTTTTAGCTCCTTTTTTTATTCCTTTACCGTTTATTTTTTTAGGAATTTTAACGGCTGTTGTCCAGGCTTTTGTTTTTTCGGTTTTGACTTTGGTTTTTATCAGTTTGGCTGCTGAAATAGATCGAGATGAGGTTGTTGAACGCCATTCAATATAGGTTTTGTTGGTTTATTTGTTTATTGGTTTTTTAAGCGTAGTCGGCTCCGACCAACAAAGGTTGGTTGATTGGTCAGACTAATAAACAAATTAACTAATAAAAAATTAACATTAAATTTATGGATCCAGAATTTTTTAAACTTTTAGCTGCTGGTTTAGCAATCGGACTTGGCGCGATCGGAGCTGGTATTGGTGAAGGTATTATTGCCGGTAATGCCTTGTCAGCAATAGGTCGTAATCCCGAAGCTGCTGATAAAATTACGCCTTTGATTTTTGTTACTATGGCGATTGCCGAATCTACTGCTATTTATTCATTGGTTATTGCTCTAATTATTTTATTCGGTTAAAAATTGGATATTGTTCAGCTCTTAATTAAAGGGCTGGATTAATTTAATTTTTAATTATTTAATATGGAATTAATTGAATCATTAGGTTTGGATTATAAAATTTTAATAGCGCAATTGATTAATTTTGCTGTTTTGGTTTTTATTTTATATAAATTCGGCTATAAACCAATGCTCAAATTTTTGGAGGATAGACGTAAAAAGATTGAAGAGGGCGTAATTAATGCCGAAAAGGCTCAGGCTAAATTAGAAGAGTTGAGTGAAAAAGAAAAACAAATAATTAAAGAAGCCAAAAAAGAAGCTTTGGTAATAGTTGAAAACGCCAAAAATCAAGCCGAAGAAAAAAGAAAAGAATTAATTGCTAAAGCTAAACAAGAAATTGCAGTTATTATTAATGAAGAAAAAACAAAAATCAAACAAGAAAAAGTTGAGTTGGTCAATGAGGTTAAAAAAGATATTAGTGAATTGGTTATAATTGCTTTGGAAAAAATTATTGATAAAAAAGTTGATAAAACTGAAGATAAGAAAATTATTAAAGAAATAGTAACAAGTTTTAAAAAATAATATGAAAATTAAACCACAGCAATACGCCCAAGCTTTATTCGAAAGTCTAGATCAGGCTCAAGAATCTGATTATCAAAAAATTATTAATAATTTTGCCAAATTATTGCTTGAACATAATCAAGCTTCTCAACTGGATAAAATAATTTATTTTTTTGATAAACTTTGGAATAAACAAAAAAATATAATCAGCACAAAAATAATAAGTGCACACAAGCTTGATGAGCAGACTGAGCAATTATTAAAAAAATATTTAGAAGAATTGGTTGATGGCAAAATTGAATTTTGCGCTGAGGTCAATCAAAAATTAAAAGGCGGATTTTTATTGCGCTATGATGATAATTTAATAGATTATAGTTTGAAAAATAGTTTAAGAAAATTAAAAACCAAATTAATTAATTAAAATAATTCATACAATATTATGACAAATAAAGATTATATCATTACTCAATTGAAAGAGCAGATACAAGATTTTAAAAATGAGGCCACAGAAAAGAATTTTGGCAAGGTTATCGAAGTTGGTGACGGTATTGCCAAAATTTCAGGCTTATCACAAGTAGTGATGTCAGAAATGTTGGAATTTAAAACCGAGACCGAGTCTATTTTGGGTGTAGTTTTAAATTTGGAAGAGGATAGTGTCGGTGCCATTATTTTTGGTAATTATGAAAAAATCAAAGAAGGCGATGAGGTGATCTCTTTGCAAAGAATTTTAGAAGTTCCGGTTGGCGAAGAAGTTGTTGGACGAGTTTTGGATCCTTTAGGTAAAGTTTTGGATGGTGGTAAAGCAATTAAAACTAAAAACTCTTATCCAATAGAAAAAATCGCGCCCGGCGTTATCGCTCGTCAGCCTGTTGATCAGCCGGTACAAACCGGTATTAAAGCTGTTGATGCCATGATCCCAATCGGTCGAGGTCAAAGGGAATTGATTATCGGTGATAGACAGATAGGTAAGACAGCAATTGCTATTGATGCGATTATTAATCAAAAAGGTCAAAATATGAAATGTATTTATGTGGCTATTGGTCAAAAAGAATCAAAAATAGCAAATATTGTAGCCAAATTAAAAGAAACCAAAGCCATGGATTATACAACTGTAATTTTGGCTGGCGCGTCTGATCCATCTTCAATGCTTTATATCGCACCTTATGCCGGTTGCGCTATGGCTGAATATTTTCTTGATAAAGGCGAGGATGTTTTGATAATTTATGACGATTTATCAAAACATGCGGTTGCTTATCGTGAAATTTCATTACTTTTAAAACGCCCGCCTGGCCGTGAAGCTTATCCCGGTGATGTTTTTTATTTGCATTCAAGATTATTGGAAAGGGCTTGCAGATTAAATGAAAAAAATGGCGGAGGTTCAATTACTGCTTTACCAATTATTGAGACTCAAGCCGGTGATGTTTCTGCTTATATCCCGACCAATGTTATTTCTATTACTGACGGACAGATTTATTTGGAACCGGATTTGTTTTATCAGGGAGTCAGGCCGGCGATTAATGCAGGATTATCAGTCTCACGTGTCGGTTCGGCTGCTCAAATTAAAGCTATGAAAAAAGTTGCTGGTAAAATGAGATTGGAAGCTGCTCAGTACCGTGAATTAGCTGCTTTTGCTCAATTCGGCTCTGATTTGGATAAAGAAACGCAGGCTAAATTGGAAAGAGGTAAAAGATTAATAGAAATTTTAAAACAAGACCAGTATGAACCAGTCCCGGCTGCCGAACAGGTTGTTATTTTTTTTGCTTTGATTTCTGGTTTGATAGACGATATACCGGTTGAAAGAGTTTCTGAATTTGAAAATGATTTGCTCGAATTTGTTAGAGATAATGGCCAGCAAATTTTGGATAATATAAATCAAACAGGCGAATTAACAGAAGAAGATGAAAATAAGTTAAAAAAAATTATAAGTAATTTTAAAGATACTTTAGATTATTTAATTAGTGAAAACAATGGCTAAAACAAAGGAAATTCAAAGAAGAATAAAATCTGTTAACAGTACTAAAAAGATTACCAAAGCCATGGAAATGGTGGCAGCTTCCAAGATGCGTAAAGCTGTTGAGTCTGTCTTAAAAACCAGAACTTATGCCAATTTAAGCTGGATAACAGTTTTAAATATTTCCAAGTCAGTCGGTGCCGGTAAATCTCTCCACCCTTTAATGGAAAAAAGATCAGAAATAAAAAAGGTCGCAATTATTCTAATGTCTTCAAACCGAGGCTTATGCGGCAGTTTTAATTCGGCAATTATTAATAAGGCTGTAAAATCAATAAAAAAACATCAGGAAAAAAACGGACAGAAAAAAATAGAAACAGATTTTATTATTATCGGTAAAAAAGGTTTAACCGTTAATTTTCGTTATGGTTATGAAGTGGTCGCTGAATTTGATAAGGCTGATATTGCCGCTGAAGTTCGTGAAGTTATGCCTATTGCCAAATTAGTTGTAGATGATTTTTTACAAGGTAAATATGACAAGGTAATGGTTGCTTATACTGATTTTATTAGTGCAATTAATCAGGTTCCCAGAGTAAAACAATTATTACCGATTGATATTGAGGCACAAGATGATTATTTGGGGATTATGGGCAAAGACACCAGAGTCGGTGCTGATAAAGATTATTATCAGGAAAAAGAAGACAAGTATTTAAAAGATAAAGATAAAAAAAGATTTTTTGTATTTAGTTATGAGCCAGGCCCGAAACAAGTACTTGATGAACTACTTCCCAGGTTAATTGAAGTGCAGCTTTTTCAAGCTTTACTTGAATCAAATGCTTCGGAACATAGTGCCAGAGTGGCAGCCATGCAAAAAGCTTCAGAAGCCGCGACTGAATTAGTTGACCAATTGACTTTATATTACAATAAGGCTCGCCAGGCAGCAATTACTAATGAGATTGCTGAAATTAGTGCCGGGGCCAATGCTTTAAATAATAATTAATAATAAATATAAAAATATGCCAGAAAAAAGTGAAGGTGTTATCAAACAAGTAATCGGGGCAGTTGTAGATGTTTATTTTGAAAATAATTTGCCAGAAGTTTATACTGCTTTGGAAATAAAAATAAATGATAAAAATTTAATTTTAGAAACCCAGCAGCATTTAGGTTTTAATGTTATAAGGGCTTTGGCAATGGGCTCTACAGATGGTTTAAAAAGAGGCGATAAAGTTATTAATACCGGTAAAGGCATCTCAGTGCCGGTTGGTGAACAAACTTTAGGCCGAATTTTTGATGTTTTGGGCAATCCTGTTGACGGAAAAGAGCTGGTAAAAACCGAGCAAAAATATGAAATTCATCGTTCTGCGCCTGATTTTGTTGATCAATCAACTAAAACAGAAATTTTAGAAACCGGTATTAAAGTGATTGATTTGATTTGTCCTATTGCCAAGGGCGGAAAAGTCGGAATGTTTGGTGGTGCTGGTGTTGGTAAAACTGTCATTATTCAAGAATTTATTAATAATATCGCCAAACAACATGGCGGTTATTCGGTTTTTGCCGGAGTAGGTGAAAGAACCCGTGAAGGTAATGATTTATATCATGAAATGAAAGATGCTGGCGTTTTGGATAAAGTGGCAATGGTTTTTGGGCAAATGAATGAACCACCAGGCAATAGAGCTAGGGTGGCCTTGACCGGTTTATCCATTGCCGAGTATTTTCGTGATGAGAAAAATCAGGACGTTTTATTTTTTATTGATAATATTTTTAGATTTACCCAGGCCGGTTCAGAAGTCTCTACTTTATTGGGTCGGATGCCATCGGCAGTAGGTTATCAGCCGACTTTAGCGACTGAAATGGGTGAATTACAAGAAAGAATTACTTCAACCAATAAAGGGTCAATTACTTCTATTCAGGCCGTTTATGTGCCGGCAGATGATTTGACTGATCCTGCTCCGGCTACAACCTTTGGTCATCTTGATTCTACGGTTGTATTATCTCGTAGTTTGTCAGAACTCGGTATTTATCCTGCTGTTGATCCTTTGGATTCCTCTTCAATTATTTTGGATCCCAAAATTGTCGGTGAAGAACATTATCAGGTAGCCAGAGGCGTTCAAAAAATATTACAAAGATATAAGGATTTACAGGATATTATCGCGATTTTGGGTATTGAAGAATTATCTGATGAAGATAAATTAACCGTAGCTCGCGCCAGAAAAATTCAAAGATTTTTATCTCAGCCTTTTCATGTGGCCGAAGCCTTTACCGGACATAAAGGTAAATATGTAAAGTTAGAAGATACGATTAAAGGTTTTAAAGCTATTTTGGATGGTAAATATGACGATAGAGGCGAAGGGGATTTTTATATGAAAGGTTCTATTGATGAAGTTTAAATAATAACTATATGTATAAATCAAAAGAAATAATTAAATTTGAAATAGTAACTCCGGAAAAAATCGCTTTAAAGGAAATGATTAAAAAGGTGACGGTGCCGACTGAGGCAGGTTTTATTACTGTTTTACCCAAACATATGCCTTTGGTTGGAATTTTAAAGCCAGGTGTTATTGAATTGGTTAATGCAAATAATGAACATAAAATAATGTCGGTTTCCGGTGGGTTTATTGAAGTATTTAGAAATAAAGTGGTAATTTTGGCTGATACGGCTGAACGTGCTGAAGAAATAGATTTGGCTAAAGCGGAAGCAGCCAGAAAAACAGCCGAACAGAGTTTGAAAAATTTGCGAACTTCTGATAAAGAACGTTTTGCTAATATTAATGCCAGTTTAGCCAAGGAATTAGCCAGAACCAAAGCCGTTATTCGTTGGAAAAAAATTAATAAATTATAAATAATTCGATTCGTCTTTTGCTTGACAAAAAAAATCAAACATGCTAAGGTTTGAATCAAAATAGCGTTCAAAGGAGGTTTTGATGTGAGTACCGAGATGGCCTTAAATATTGAGCAAGTTTCTGTCAATCTACCTGAAATTGAAGAGCAAAAATTAATAGAATATTGGGTGGTTGCTTTGACTGATTCAAACCGAAAAAATCAGCTGCATGTGTATGAAATCCAAGTGGGGAGTGGTAAATATTATAATGTTTTTGCTTATTGTCAGCGTTTGCGAATAGCCAGGGGTTTTAAGGGTAAATCAAAAGGTAAAAAAATATTTAAAATGTTAGTTGATAGTCATAATGGACAGCCACAGGTCTTTCATCGACGTGAATATATGTTTGCAGCAGTTATTGGTTAAAAACGTCCATTTGGACGTTTTTTTATTTTTAAGTTAAAATTATTATATGAATATCGAATTATTAAAAAATTTATTAAAAGACGAACCCGGTTATCGTTTTAAGCAATGCCGGCAGGCTGTTTTTTGGGATTTGCTTGACGATTGGCAGCAAGTTTTTACTTTGCCTCAAGAATTACGTGAAAAATTGGCAGTTGATTTTGATTTAAAAATAAATGGCCAAATAATGGAATCTAATGATAAAAATACAATCAAAGTTTTAATAACTTTAGCTGATAATAATAAGATTGAAACAGTTTTAATGAAACATAAAGACGGTCGTAATACTGTTTGTGTTTCTTCACAAGTCGGCTGTCCTTTGGGTTGTTTGTTTTGTTCAACCGGTCAGGCTGGCTATAAACGTAATTTGGCAGCAGACGAGATAATTATTCAGGTTTTATTTTTTGCCAGATTATTAAAAAAGGAAGACAAAAAGGTAACTAATCTTGTTTTTATGGGAATGGGGGAGCCATTTTTAAACTATGATAATGTTATTGAGGCTATTAAAATTTTAAATAATAAAGATTATTTTAATATTGGTGCCCGGCATATTTCAATTTCAACAATTGGTTTGCCTGAAGGTATTTATAAATTAAGCAAAGAAAACTTACAGATTAATTTGGCTGTTTCTTTGCATGCGCCTAATGATAAATTACGCGATAAAATTATACCTTTAAATAAAAAATACCCGTTAAATCAGGTTTTAACGGCAGTAAATGATTATATTAAAGAAACTAATCGTCGAGTAATGATTGAATACGTTATGTTAAAAGATTTTAATGATAATGAACAAGCGGCTAATCAATTAGTAGAATTATTAAAATATTTACCGTCAAAACTTTATTTGTTTAATTTAATTTTATATAACCAGAGTGATTTTATAAGTAATAAATTTCAGCCGTCTAGTCCTAAAAATATTGCCTTATTTAAGCATATTTTGGGGCGTAATAAAATTAATGTTACAGAAAGATATCGTTTTGGCAAAGAAATTGATGCCGCTTGCGGTCAATTGGTAAATAAAAAGTATTAAATAAAAAAACAATAATTAGTAACAATAAAATTATTGTTTTTTTATTATTTTTATTCTGATTTTAAGATAGTTTCAAGATTTATTTGTGATTTTTCATCCAATGCTTTTTCGTTTTTTAGTTCTTGAATGATGAATTCAGAAGTAATCTCATCCCATTTTTCTCCGGAAAATTTTTGATCGGCTTGGTTGATTAATTCGTCTAATTGTTTTTCAGTGATATTGTGTGCGCCTTTACGTAAATAAGCAATGACTTTATCATAAAGTTCTGGTTGTTTTGTTTTTAATTCGGCTAAAAGTGTTAGCCTGATTTTAGTTTTTTCAATAGTTGCTTTTAATTCCGCAATTTCCAGCCAAATATTTTCCAGATTTTTTAAGCGAGCTGATGGGGGAATATCTTTAGGACCTTCTTGGGTTTTCATTATTTTTTTAAAAGCAGTTAAAGCTTCGGTAACATTGGCCAACCCATAATCTATATGAGCATTAAGATTGGCTTCTTTAAAGTCTTTAATATTTTTTATTTTTGAAACTTGTTGAGAAAATTTTTGTAATTTTTGTTCAGCTTCTTGCGGCCATTCCCTGACAATAGCGGTTAATTCATCTCCGCCATGTCTGAAAAATTTAATAATTGGCTTTTTTTCTGATTCATTTAAATCTTCCGGTAATGTTACTTTTGGTGACCCAACTGTCCGGGCAACATCGCCAATCCCGCTTAATAGCTGATCACCGCCTTGCAAACCGCTTTTATTGGCCAGGGATAAATAAGCAACATCACAAATAGCAATATTTAGTGGTTTTTTCTTTATAGTTTCATTATTAAGTAATTGATCAATAAATTTTATTAATTCATTATCGGTTAATTTTTCCAAGTTTGCCAATGCTTCTTCTCCCAACATTTCTGTGAGTTCTTGATTTATATCTTGAAATAAACCGGCACGCCTTTCCAGGCCAGTTATCGGATCAGTGATAGCTTCTTTTAAGCGGTCTTTTAGTTCTTGATTTTTTTGTTTTAATTCTTCGATTTGTTGTTCAGGCGTTTTTGCTTGCTCGGGCTGAATTAATTCTTGTTCGGCTTTGTTCATATTTTTATAATAAAATAATTTTAAATAAATAAAGCGATATAATCATTGGATCATATCGCTTGCACTCAAATGTTTTTACTGATCGCATTGAATGTCAATGCTTGCAATTCTTCAGGAGAAAGAGTTTGTAAAAATTCAATCAGCTTTTGAGCTGTTTGTTCGTTAATTTTTGTCAGGTCAGTATTGATCCCCAGTCCCTTAAAGCGCTCATTGGCAACCAGCTTTAAAATATCTTCATTAGCATCAGGAAATCTTTCCTGGAAAAAGTCTTTGACTTCTTGATAATTTGAGCTCATTGTTTTTTCTCCTTTTTTACTTTATTACTTATTTTATTGTATAATAAATTTTAAATTTTGTCAATAGATTGTTTTTATTTACTTATTATAAAATTTAAGCTAAAATTAAATTAATATGATAAAAAAAATAATTAAAAATCGATATGATTTGAATATCTCGGTTTTGCTGGAAAAAGCCGATCAGCCCAAAGGGTTGGCCATTATTTTGCATGGGCTGGGCGGATTTAAAGAGCAGGGGCATATTGAAGCATTTGCTGAGGCATTTAAAGAATCAGGTTATACTGTTTTACGTTTTGATGCGACTAATTCTTTTAATGAAAGTGAAGGTCAATTTGAAAATGCCAGCGTCACTAAGCATTATCAGGATCTGGAAGATATTATTGCTTGGGCTAAAAAACAAGATTGGTATATTGAGCCATTTGTTTTAGCCGGTCATAGTTTAGGCGGAATAGCGGTTTTGTTATATGCTTTAAATTTTTCTAAAGAGGTTAAAGCTGTTGCTCCTATTTCAACGGTAGTTTCCGGTCAGTTACGGCTGGAAGCTCATGAGCTATTTTTAGGTGAAGAACATTTAAAGGATTGGCAAAAAACCGGTTGCTATGAGTACGAGAGTTTTTCCAAGCCTGGTCTTATAAAAAGATTACCCTGGTCCCATATGGAAGATAATTTAAAATACGATATTTTGCCCAAAGCTGATAAGTTGAATTTACCGGTATTATTAATAGTCGGTGAGCATGACACTTCTACGCCTTTTACTCATCAGCAAATGCTTTATGAAAAACTGCCCGGCCCCAAAGAATTACATATAATTAAAGGCGCTACCCATACGTTTCACGATCAAGAATATTTGACTGAAATAAAGCAGATTTTTAAAAACTGGATTAAGAAAATATGAAATATATAGAAAAATATAAACCTATAAAATTTCCCAAAGACGAGCAAAAGCATGATCATGTAATTGAATGGTGGTATTTTAATGGTAATTTAGAAACAAAAGACGGCCGTTCATTTTCTTATATGAATACATTGTTTGCTGCTAAACCAAAGCAGGTAAAAATTCCATTTTTAGAAAAAATTCCCTTGGAAACCTTGTATTTTTCTCATTATTTATTAACTGATAATCAGGCTCATAAATTTCAACATAAAATTAAGCCTGTTTGCTGGGTTAATCCTGATAGTTTTACCAAACCCTTACTTTGGGCTCAATATGATAATGCTTGTTTAATTGAGGAGACAAGTCAATTAAATTATCATATTGTTAATGATTTTATTGATTTAAATTTAGAGTCAGCCAAACAGCCTTTACTTTTGAATAAAACCGGTTTTTTTGATTTAGGCGAGAAAACAGCTTATTATTATTCTTTGACTAATTTAAAAACGCAAGGGATAGTTAAAATTAAGAATAAATGGTTGGAAGTTAACGGATTGTCCTGGATGGATCATCAATGGGCGCAAGCCCCTTTAATGCGCGGTGATAAATGGACTTGGTTTTCTATCCAATTAAATAATGGAATTGATTTAATTTGTTTTGTTTACGGTGATAGAATGAAAATTTTTCATTCTAGTTTAATTGATAAAAGGGGCAAAGTTAAGTTTACTGACAATGTAATTTTAAAAGCTAAACCAAATAAATATCACAGTCAAGAGACCGGATCGGATTATTATTTGAATCATGAGATTTATTTGCCCGATTGGCAGATAAGTTTAGAAGTCAAGCCTTTTAATAGACAACAAGAAATGATTTTTGGTACAATTAATTATTGGGAGGGGGGGATTGAAGTTCAAGGGAAAATAAAGAATAAAAAAGTTAAAGGTCGAGGATTTATGGAATTAGTCGGTAGTCCGATGAAAAAAACTGTTTATAATATTTATTTAAATAAAATAAAAAAAGAAATTTTAAATAATCCTATTAAATCTTTTAGTAAAGAACTCGCTAAGCAATTAAAAGTTTATAAATAAAATTATGCAAAAATTTAATTTTTTAATTTTAATTCTATTGATTTTATTAGGTGGTTGTAATTTTGTTAACAGACCCGAATCAATTAGGCCAGAACCTGTACCTGATTCATTCAATGAAAATTTAAATGAGGCTTCAAGTGGCGCTGATGATTTTTCTGATTGGGAATTTTACAGTTTAGAGTTGGGGCGAACTGATCCGGATATTCAAAGTCAAAAGACCTATACTTTTTATTTACCGCAGGATGTCGAGTTTGAATTAATGGGCGTTGATGCTCAAAGTACGATAATTGAATTTAAAAAAGATAATCAGGTGATATTTGGTTGGCATAATCGAGATTATGTAATTGAAGAGAATAATTTAGATAAAATGTATCCTGACCGGAATAATTATAGTTTTGTCGGTGGTCATACCAATGTTTTGTTTTTTGATGAAGAGAAAAATACTGATCATGAAGATGATTTGCACGTTTTTGAAAATAGTTTGAAAATCGATAATCAATTCGTTTTTGAATAATAATTAATTAAAAAAGGAGGTAAAAAATGAATTCAGTTAGTCAAGAGAAATCATTTTGTTCTTTTTTGCTTGATTTGGTTAAACGTTTTTGGTTGCCCTTGCTAATTTCTTTGATAATTCATGTTATTTTGTTGATGAATTTTGAAGTAATTTAAAATTAAAAGACCGCTTAAAGCGGCCTTTTTTTCTGATTGTTGGGCCCAACAAAAGTAAATGGCGACAACCAGAGGCGACAGGTCTGGCGGCCACCGGCGAAGAAGGTGAATTTATTATATGGAAAATTTATATATTAAGCAATGTTTATTTAAGACTTAATCATTAAAATTATTGTTTTGTCAGGAGTTTTAATTTTTTTAAATTTAAGTTAAAATATATTACATGGAAGAAAAAATAAAATTTAATTCCGAACAAAAGAAAGCCATTACTTTTGGCCAGGGGCCTCTTTTGATTATTGCCGGTGCCGGTACAGGTAAAACAATGGTTATTACCAGGCGGATTGCCCATTTGATTTTGGATAAAGGCGTTAAAACTGATGCTATTTTAGCTTTGACTTTTACTGAAAAAGCAGCCGGTGAAATGGAGGAAAGGGTTGATAAGCTATTGCCTTACGGTTATGTTGACCTGTGGATTTCTACTTTTCATTCTTTTTGTCAAAAAATTTTACAGCAAAACGGATTGGATATTGGTTTGCCAAATGATTTTAAACTTTTGAGTGACACGGAGCAATGGCTTTTGATAAGAAATAATTTGGATAAATTTAATTTGGATTATTATAAACCGCTTGGTAACCCAACCAAATTTATTCATGCTTTGGTAAGACATTTTTCCCGAGCCAAAGATGAAGAAGTTTATCCTGAAGATTATTTGGAATACGCTGAAAATATTAAGCAGGATAAAGATTCTGTTATGAGTGATGAATTATTGGATAATGAAAAATTAAGAATTAAGGAAATTGCCGAGGCCTATCATGTTTATCAGCAGCTTTTATTGGATAATGATGCCTTGGATTTTGGTGATTTAATTAATTATACTTTGCGTTTATTTAGACGAAGGCCCAATATTTTAAAAAAATATCAGGATCAATTTGAATATATTTTATTGGATGAATTTCAGGATACTAATTATGCCCAGTATGACTTAATAAAACTCTTAGCCGGTAATAAAAAGAATTTAACGGTTGTCGGTGATGATGATCAGTCAATTTATAAGTTTCGCGGCGCTTCGGTTTCAAATATTTTACAATTTAAAGAAGATTTTTCCAAAAGCCAAGAAATAGTTTTGACCAAAAATTACCGGTCCAAACAAAATATTTTGGATTTGGCTTATAATTTTATCCAATTAAATAATCCCAACCGTTTGGAATACCAGCTTAATAATGGTAAATCAAAAAACATAAAATTAAACAGTAAAATTAATAAACGCTTGCAGGCCAATGAATCAGGTAAGGGAGAAATCAAGCATTTACATGAAAGAACTCTGGATGATGAGATTCAGGTTATTATTAAAAAAATAATTGAATTAAAGGAAAAAGATAAAGAAGCGACCTGGGATGATTTTGCTATTTTGGTCAGAGCCAATGATTCAGCCACACCTTTTACCAATTTACTGAGACAAACCAATATACCTTATCAATTTTTGGCTTTGCGAGGCCTTTATTATAAGCCGATTATCCTTGATATTTTGGCTTATTTTAAATTATTGGATAATTATCATGAATCCCCGGCAGTTTTTAGGATTTTAAATTCGCCAATTGTTGATATTCCTCAAACTGACATTGTAAAGATTACGCATCAGGCCAATAAAAAAGCCCAATCAATTTATGAGGTTTTACAAAATATTCAGACGGTTAAGAGCTTATCGGCAAATACAATTTCAGAAATAAATTTTTTACTTGGTTTGATTAATAAACATACCAGCCTGGTCAAAGAAAAAAATGTAGCCGAGATTTTTAAAGCTTTTTTGGAAGATTCTCAGTATTTGGAAAAATTGGTTGCCAAAGATGAATATCAATCAAATCAGGCCATTTCTTATGTTAATCAGTTTTATAAAAAAATAAAAGCATTTGAGGAATCGCTTGGCGATCCCAATTTGAAATATTTTATGGAAAAAATAGAATTGGAATTAGAATCTGGCGAGCAGGGCAGTTTGGTTTTAGATTTGGAAGTCGGACCTCAAATGTTAAAAATAATGACTATTCATGCAGCTAAAGGTTTGGAATTTAAATATATTTTTATTCCTAATTTAGTTGATCGTCGTTTTCCAACAGCTGAACGTAAAGATCCGATTGAACTGCCAGACGAACTAATTAAAGAGATTTTACCTGAAGGAGATATTCATTTGCAAGAAGAAAGACGGCTTTTTTATGTAGCTATGACCAGAGCTAAAAAAGGACTTTATCTAACCTCTGCAGAAGATTATGGGGGGGCTCGAAAAAAGAAGTTATCACGCTTTTTAGAAGAATTAGCCGAAACCAGTAAAGATTTTAAATTAGATAAAAAAGCTTCAATTATAGAGGATAAATTAAATATAGAAAAGCCCAAAGTTTCAGATAAAAAGATTAAAAAAGATAATGAATATGAGTTGCCGACGCGATTTTCTTATTCTCAGTTGGCAGCTTTTTCCAATTGCCCATATCAATATAAATTGGCTTTTATTGTGCGAGTACCCATATTTGGCAAAGCTGTTTTTAGTTATGGTAAGAGTATGCATAAGACTTTGGAAGAATTTTTTAAGTTGACCTTTAATCGACAGGGGAGTTGTCAGACTGATTTGTTTGTCAATGACAATAAACAGAAATTTTCAAATAAAAAAATAAGTGATTTGGTTAGTTTTTCCGAACTGATTGAATTATTGGAAGGTTGCTGGATTGATGAATGGTATGATTCTAAGGAAAATAAAGAGAAATATTATAAACAGGCCAAACAAAGTTTGAAAAATTTTTACGAAGAAATTAAAGATCATAAAATGCAAACCGAAGCAGTAGAAAAACCGTTTAATTTAAAAATCGGTAATTATACTGTCAAAGGTATAATTGATAGAGTTGATCGATTGCCAGACGGAAAGATTAATATCGTTGATTATAAAACCGGCAAATCAAAAGAGCGGGAAAAATTAAGCCCGGAAAATAAAATGCAATTGCTTATTTATCAAATAGCCGCTGAAGAAGTTTTTAAAGAAAAAGTTAACTGTTTGCAATATTATTATCTTGACGATAATTCAACAGTTGAGTTTTTGGGTGAAGAAAAAGATAAGGAAAAAATAAAAAAGGATATTTTTGATAAAATAGAAAAAATAAATAATTCTAAATTTGCAGCCACTCCAGGCTGGGTTTGTAAATTTTGTGATTTTAGAAATATTTGTGAATTTAAGGTATAATACCAATAATGAAAATAAAAATAATAAAGATAAACAAATAAATTTATTAGCCGTTATCGGAATATTTATTATCGGTGTGCTAATAGCTACCAATATGTTTACTTTTATTTATATTGATAATATCAATAATCAATTATTGGAAATAAATAAAGAAATAAAAAATTTACAAGCTGATGATGTGGCTTTAGCCCAGACCATTAATAACTTATATTCACAATTAGAAGCCTTTGGCGTTATTAATAAATAAATTTTGATATGCAACATATTAAATCACTTTTAAATAAAAGAGTTAAAGAAAATGGGATTGATAAAAATGTCAATATTTCATTGATTATTGAAAAATTTAATCAAATTATTAAATCTGAATTTGGTGATAATATTATTAAAAAATTAAAGCCTCTTTATATAAAAAATCGTCAATTATACGTGGCTTGTCTGAGTTCTATTGTCACTCAGGAGCTTGTTTTAAATAAGCAAAAAATAATCTCTTCTTTAAATAAAGAATTTCCAGGAACAGTAATTGACGATATAAAATTTAATATTTAAGACTAGTTGCCAAAATCAGGAAAATTTGCTAAAGTTAAGATACATTTTTAAAAACTTAATATTATTAAGTATGTCTTTGCGTAGTTATATTTTTTTAATGTTATTGGCTACAATTGCTTGTTTTTTAGCTTTTTTAGCTGTAATTTATTTTTTTGATCCGTTTGCCGGTGGCATTTGGGCATTATTATTTTTTTATTTAAGTTTATTTTTAACATTAATTGGCAGTTTTTCCATTTTTGGTCTTTTTGTTAGATTAATTTTTACCAAAGAAAAATTAGTTTTAAAAAAGGTTATCATTTCTTTTCGTCAGGCGATTTGGTTTTCATTATTAATTATTATCAGTTTACACCTAAAAAGTCTTGATTTATTAGTTTGGAAAAATATTATTTTATTAATTTTAGCTTTTACTTTATTGGAATTATTTTTTATGAGTTATAAAACTAAACCGAGTTTAAAAATATGAGACAATCTTTTTTATTAACCAAAACAAAAAAACAAATAGAAGAAGATGAAAAAAGTTTGAATGCCGCATTATTAATCAGAGCTGGTTTTATTGATAAATTAACTGCCGGAGTTTATACTTATTTACCTTTAGGGTTTAGGGTTTTGGCTAAAATTGAAAATATAATTAGAGAAGAAATGGATCAAATTGGCGGGCAGGAGATTTTAATGCCGGCTTTAACTCCCAAACAAAATTGGGAAAAAACCAATCGCTGGGAAGGTTTTGACGCTTTATTTAAATTACAGGGGCATGATAATAAAGAATACGCCTTGGGTGCTACGCATGAAGAAGTTGTCACGCCTTTGGTTAAAAAATTCATTTTTTCCTATAAGGATCTTCCCAAATATGTTTATCAGATACAAGATAAATTTCGCAATGAACCAAGAGCAAAATCCGGCTTGTTGCGCGGTAGGGAATTTTTAATGAAAGATTTATATTCATTTCACAAGGATGAAGCAGATTTAAATGATTATTATGAAAAAGTTAAAAAGGCTTATTTTAATATTTTTGATAGATTAAGTTTGAAGGATTTGACTTATTGGACTTTTGCTTCAGGCGGTGCTTTTACAAAATATTCTCATGAATTTCAAACAGTCGCTGATAATGGTGAAGATATTATTTATATTTGTGAAAATTGCAATTTGGCTTATAATAAAGAAATAATCAGTGAAATAAAAGAATGCGAGGAATGCAAAACAGCTAAAGATAAATTTAAAGAAGCCAGTGCCACTGAAACAGGTAATATTTTTAAATTAGGTAATCGTTTTTCTAAGGATTTTGGTTTTAATTATATAGATAAAAATGGCCAGAAAAAAGATGTTATTATGGGTTGTTATGGTATTGGTTTAAGCCGACTTATGGCGACTTTGGTTGAGGTAAATAATGATGCAAAAGGTATTATTTGGCCAATCAATGTTGCGCCTTATCAAGTTCATTTACTGGTATTGACAGATGATAAAAAACTTGTCAAAAAAACCGAAGATATTTATAATGAATTAACTCAAGCTGGCTACGAAGTTTTATTTGATGATCGTTTGGAATCTCCGGGTATAAAATTAAATGACGCTGATTTAATAGGCTTACCGGTTAGATTAGTAATTAGTGAAAAAACTATGGTTAAGGCTAGTGTTGAATTTAAGAAACGTGATAATGATAATATTGAATTAATTAAATTTGAGCAAATTGTTAAATATTTAAAAGATAATTTGAAATAATATGATATTTGACCGCATATTAGGCAGATTTTCACAAGATATTGGTATTGATTTGGGTACTGCTAATACTTTGGTTTATGTTAAAGATAAAGGAATTGTAATTAATGAACCTTCAGTGGTTGCAATTAATGTAAGAAATGACCAAATTTTGGCTGTTGGTGATGAAGCCAGAAAAATGATTGGTAAAACACCGGCTCATATTACTGCTATTCGGCCATTGGTTGATGGAGTTATTTCTGATTTTGAAGTTACGGAAAAAATGTTAAAATATTTTATTGATAAAACTCATCGAGAAGGTTTTTATTTATTGCCTAGACCCCGGGTTGTGATTGGTATTCCTTTGGATGTCACTGAAGTAGAAAAAAAGGCTGTAGAAGACGCAGCAATTTCAGCCGGTGCCAGGGAGGTTTATTTGGTAGAAGAGTCTATGGCAGCCGCCATTGGTTGCCGGCTGCCAATAGAAGATGCCTTGGGCAATATGGTAGTTGATATCGGTGGTGGTACAGCAGAGATTTCAATCATCTCTTTAGGCGGTATAGTTACCTGGAAGACTATCAAAATAGCCGGTGATGAGATGAACAAAAATATTATCCAATATGCTAGAAATAAATTTAATTTGCTTTTAGGTGAAAGAGTGGCTGAGAGTATTAAAATGAAAGTCGGTTCAGCCGTTGAATTAAAGCAGCCCTTAGAAACTCAAATGCGTGGTAGAGATTTGGTGTCCGGCTTACCCAAAGAAATTATTGTTAATGACGAGCAGATTAGGGAAGCATTAGCTAAATCAATAAGAGCAATAATTGATAATATTAAAGCAACCTTAGAAGTTACGCCGCCGGAATTGGTGGCTGATATTTATGAAAGAGGAATCCTTTTAACTGGCGGAGGTTCCTTATTAAAGGGTTTAGATAAAGCGATATCTAGAGCTACTCAAATTCCCGTTTATGTTGCCGATGACCCTTTAACGGCGGTAGTTAGGGGTACTGGTTATTTATTGGATGATTTAGATTTGTTAAAGAAAATAACTTCTTCCGCATCACAAGAAGATGATTTATAATATGTATGATTGAAAAAAGAAAAAATCGTAAAATAAAAATTTATATTTTAGCAGTTATTATACTGCTTATTTTTTTCTATTACTTGGGATTTTTGGCTAAACCAGAATATTATACTTTAAGAGTTGTAACTGATTTACAGCATAAAACTTATACTTTTTTAACCAAATTAAGATTTTCTTTTATTAATTACCAAGAAGCACAGGCTTTTAAAAGCGAGAACGAGAAGTTAAAAAGTGAACTGAATCAACTAATTTATGAAAATAGCCAATTAAAATCTTATAAGTTGGAAAACGAAAAATTAAAAGAGCTTTTGAATTATTTTCAAGAAAATGAGTTTGATTATTTAACGGCCCAAATTATTGGCAGAGATATGGATAAAGATAATACCTTTTTAATCAATATGGGAAGCCAGCAAGGAATTAAAGAAGGATATCCGGTAGTCGTTGATAATGGTATAATCATTGGTAAAATAATTGCAGTAAAGGATAATTTGGCTACTGTTTTACTTGTTACTGATAATTTAAGTCAATTAGCAATCAGTACAATTGAAACAAATAAAACAACCGGTTTGGCTCAAGGTGAATTTGGTTTAAGCGTTAAAGTGGATTTAATACCACAAGATTTAGATATTAATGAAAATGATTTAATAATTACTTCTGGTTTAGAAAAAAATGTTCCCAGGGGCCTAATTTTGGGTAAAGTCAACAGGATAATTAGCCATGAAAATGATTTATTTAAATCAGTGACCATTAGTCCTTTGGTTGATTATGAAGAAATAACGTTTTTAAGTGTTATAATCCCTAAATTTTCTAAAAATGATTAAATATTTATATTATTTATTTTTATCCTTTTTTTTGGTTTTGATCCAGCAAAGTTTTTTGAGTGCTTTGGGAATTTTAAGTGATTTGAATTTATTATTGGTTTTTTTAATTTTTGTTACAATAACTTGGGGGTTTAATTTGGGTTTTATCTTTGCGATTTTTATCGGGCTTTTTTTAAGTATTTATTCATTTCTGCCAATCGGCAGTTTTATCGCAATTTTTTTATTAGTTTTATTGTCGGTCAATTTTTTATATAAAAATGTTTTTATTAATTTATCTTTTAATACAAGCTTGATACTGGTTTCTTTGTCAACTTTGTTTTATTTTATATTTATTGTTTTATTTTCATTTTTGTTTTATTTGTTTAATTTATCTAATATTTATATAACAATGGATAGGCTTTTGTTAGATTCTTTTGTGAGACAAATAATTTTAAATTTAAGTTTAATGGCTTTAATTTTTATTATTGCCAAAATTACTTATAAAAGATTAAATTTGGCTTTTTTAATAAAGACATGAAATCACTTTTTATTAAAAGAAAACATAAAAAATCCCAAGAAATTGAAGAAGATTTTTTTTATAATGATGAATTTAATACGGAAACTTCTGATAATTATAAAAGTGACGATAAATTTTTGGGTAAGCATTTATCTGAAAAAAAGATAAACATATTTTTAATTTTAATTTTTTTAGGCTTAAGCTCATTATTTGTCAGGGCATTTCAATTACAGGTAGTTAAAGGTGAACATTATACTCAATTAGCAGAAATAAACAGAACAATAGAAAAACCGGTATTGGCAGCAAGAGGTTTGATTTATGATAAGAATAAGCAACCATTGGTTAAAAATGTGCCTATTTTTGATGCTTTGATTTTACCTAGAGATTTAAGTTTAAATACAGAAAAACGCACTGAGCAAATTGAATTAATCAGCCAGGTAATTAACCAGGATAAAAATAAAATAACCAAATTACTTAATGATTATCCTAAAAATTTTAAATATTTTTTAACAATTAGGGAAAACATTGATTACCAAGACGCGCTTTTGTTAAAAATTAAAGCGCAACAAATTCCTGGTTTATATATAGAGACCAGAAATCAAAGGGAATATAAAAATGCGATTGATTTTTCTCATGTTTTGGGTTATTTGGGGAAAATCACAGAAGCAGAACTTGAAAAATATGATAGTGATTATTTATTAAATGATTATATTGGTAAGACTGGCTTGGAATTAGCTTATGAAGATGTTTTAAGAGGCGAATACGGTAAAAAGCGTGTAGAGGTGGATGTTTTGGGGCAGGAAAGAAAAGTACTTTATTATGAAAAGCCTCAAAGTGGTAAGAATTTAGTTTTGAGTGTTGATAAAAATGTTCAAAAAAAGGTTAGAGAGATATTAAATAATCATTTAAACAGATTAAATAAAAAAAGAGCCAGCTTGGTTATGTTGAATCCGCAAAATGGGGAAATACTGGCATTGGTTGGGTTGCCTGATTTTGATAATAATTTATTTGCTAAAGGCATATCCAGTCAAGATTATAAGCAATTAATAGAAAATGAAGATCGTCCTTTATTTAATCGGTCTATAAAAGGGGAATATCCATCGGGTTCAACAATTAAGCCTGTTGTAGCAGCCGGCGCATTGGATCAAGGTATTATTACTGATAGAACTAGTTTTATGAGTACAGGCGGACTTTGGTTATATGATCGCTGGTTTTTTCCTG
This sequence comes from uncultured Gammaproteobacteria bacterium, assembly GCA_964531215.1. GTDB lineage: Bacteria > Patescibacteriota > Patescibacteriia > CAIXNZ01 > CAIXNZ01 > WJKP01. The sequence goes on from CAZHFK010000011.1 coordinate 26,874, forward strand.
ATTGGGCAGCTGGTGGACATGGTTTAACTAATGTTTATAAAGCCATTGCCTGGTCAGTTAATACTTATTTTTATATTATTGGCGGCGGGTATGAAGATTTTCATGGCCTAGGTGTTGAGGGTTTTAAAAAATATTATAATTTATTTGGTTTAGGTCAAAAAACCGGCATTGATTTAATTGGTGAAGAAGATGGCTTAGTGCCTGATCCTGATTGGAAAAAGAAAACAAAAGATGAAGAATGGTATATTGGCGATACTTATCATATTGCTATTGGCCAAGGTGATTTATTGGTAACGCCTTTACAGGTCGCTAATTTTACTTCTGTTTTTGCTAATGGCGGTACATTGTATAAACCCCATTTGGTTAAAGAAATATTTTCCAATCAAAATGAATCCGATAAAAATGCCCCCGAAGTTTTAAGGGATGATTTTATTGATCAAGCTAATTTAAATATAGTTAAGCAGGCAATGCGTCAAACTGTGACAAATGGCAGTGCTCAATATTTAAATAATTTAAACTTTGCGGTATCTGGTAAAACCGGTACGGCTCAATGGCGTAAAGATAAAGATAATCATGCCTGGTTCACCGGATTTGCGCCTTATGATAATCCAGAAGTAGTAATTACTGTTTTAGTTGAAGAAGTTGGGGGGGGGAGCCAGGTTAGTGTACCAATTGCTTATGATGTTTTAAATTGGTATTTTAATGATTATTTACAAAATGACTAATAATTTGTAAATTATGGATTTGAAAAAAATAAAAATTTTAAAAGATGATGCAAGGGGTATAATGTATGATTGTGATAAATTGAATTTTATTGAAAGAAAAAGGGACAATAAGCGCAGATCATAAACATATTGATCCAGAAATTTTATATTTATTAAAGGGTGAAATTAAAATAATTATTGGCGAAGATGAACAAAAATTAAATCCCCAGTAAAAAATTGGAATTACTGCTAATCAATATCATAAAATTATTGCACTTACGGATATAATTATTTTAGAAAATAGGGAATTAGAATAGATAAAAATTTATCAGATTTATAGATTAGTATATATGTGGATAAAGGCTTGACGATTTTTTATTGTTTTGTTATTTTTATAACATTGTTTAAAAATTGTTACAATTGCAGCAATTAGGGTTACATTTGGGATTTCGTTCACATGT
>CAZHFK010000012.1:0-27785 GCA_964531215.1 uncultured Gammaproteobacteria bacterium
CACATGTGAACGAAATCCCAAATGTAACCCTAATTGCTGCAATTGTAACAAATTTGTTCAAAAATAAAAACGGTCATAAGACCGTTTTATTCTTCCTCCATAACTGCCCATAAAATAATATAAGGCAAGATACCAATACCGAAAAAAATTACTGACAATACAAAAGCCAGACGAACAGCACCCGGCTTAACCTTGAAATTTTTAGCAATACCGGCACAAACACCGGCGATCTCCTCATCTTGAGTATCTCTTTTTATGTTGTTCTTTTTGACTAACCAGGCACCGCCAATACAAACGGCTAAAATTATTATAAACCAAACAATTGACAACATTTTACGCCTCCTTGATAGGTTCTTTTTTCATAAACAGCCAAAGAAAAATATAAAACCAAAAACTGACACCAAAACCAAAAAATAAAATTATCATAATCAATCTTAAAGTCAAAGCAAAAGTCGCTATGTCCTCAATTTTAATTTGTTTGGCAAGCGATTTGGCAATCCCGCCACAAACACCGCCAAAAATCTTTTCATCTCTGGCTCGATAAATTTCTTTTTTGCGAAACCAAATGGCAAAAACTATACAAATTAAAAAACAACCGATTAAACCTGACAATAAACCAAGGATGGTAGCAAAAATAATTGTTTCCATTTTTATCTCCTTTTCAAAGAACTGGATATATTAACTTAACAAAAAATAATCTAAACTGTCAATACTGGGTAAAAAGGCGCCCGCCTTGAATTTAAAGGCAACTTTGGTCCCCGTATGTATAAAACACTAAAGTGGCCTATAAAATCCGCCCCATTTTCGCCAATAAAAAAAGAGCGAGGATTTTTCCCCGCTCTTAAAACGTTTATTTTTTTCATCTTCAAACTGGTTAATTATCTTAACCGGTTCAAAACAAATGAAGATGATCTTTTAAAACCAATAACTTCATGGCAAAACTCGCTTAGAAGTTGAGGATCATAGTGACTTTAAACAAATTTGAGTCTTCAGGCTGATCACCCTCAGGCTCAAAAGCGTAATAATAATTGAGTTTAAAAACGCAGTTTTCCTTAAAAGGAATCAGGATACTGGGTCCTACCTGATAAGAACGGTTGGCTATATCAATGTCTTCAGTGTAATAAAAATTTCTGGCATCGATTCCAACCCGGGTAAAACCTAAAGGATAATTAAGAGAATGGCCACTATACCATACCTCTAATCCGTCGTAGTAATAAACCGAGTTGTTAAAGGCCAGGTCATTATACTTCAAGATGGTATCAATGCCATAAAACCAACCTTCATCCTCGTTAGGCTCTTCAAAGCCATAACCGACCGCTCCACTGACACTAAAATACTGATTCAGCTTAGTGTTCAGACTCAACGAAGTGTACGGAGCATGGTCGCTCATCAAGTTGATAAACGCCATAGAAGCGTTCAGGTCAAATGAATCCGTCAACTGCCGTTCAGTCGCAATCAATACTCCCATCTGGGCTTTATTTTCAACTGCCCAAGCGTTACCACAAACCATCGTTACCAAAACCACTATTGCCGTCAGAATATTTTTTTTCATTGATCTTTCCCCTTTCGGGGAAACTAATGTTCCCCGTGGTTGTTTTGGTTGGTTGCTGTCTTATTGACAACGCGCTGTCCAAAACAACTGAATAGGAACATGATCAATGCAATAAATCAATTCTTTGAGTTTAATCGCTTGATTATCTCTTAGCCAGACAATCAGACTAACCGGCATCAGCCAGCTTAACCAGCTTAACAAAGCAGGCTGGCTATCAAATGGCTGATCATCTTGGTTAGGCGGATCAGGTCCTGTATTAATGTATTCCTGCTGCTGGTCAACCTGAACCATAAAAGTCTGGCCATAAAAATTATCATTAACTTTATGGTTGTACTGTGCCGCAAACGCAATAGCCGGCTGCAAAACAACTCCCAAAACCAGGGAAATATAAGCAGTAGCCAGTGATTTGCGCACAGCAGTCGGATAAATCTGAAATTCCTGAATTGAACGAATCGCCTTGGCAAAATCTTGAACTCGGCGCTTAGCCCGACTGCGAAGAATTTGATCTTCACTTGCAGTCAGCTGATAACCGACCGGTTTATAGCGCAGAAACTCTGCTTTCAGACGATTGTAACGCAACATTTCAGCCGTTGATTCGTAAAAAGGATACTTCCAGCAGAAAAATGGCCAAAAAATTACTCGGCTAATAAATCTTAAAGGACAAAGCAATAACTCATCCCGCAAAGATAAGTTGCCTGATAATTTCTCAAAATCATCATAAAAACGATCAGTATTATGAATATGGCGTTTAACTTTTCTTTGGGCTTTTTTTCTTTCCTGGAAACGAATCAAATAGATTAACAGCCAAAAAACCATACACATCAAATAAGCCTTAATTAGCCAAAAAGCTAGATTAATCAGACTGGCAGACAATTCAACATCGGAAGCTTCAGAGGGAAACTCACCGCTTCTTAAAGAAATTTTTTGTTGAATGCTTTCAATATACTGTAACTGCGCCGAACTAACTTCTGGCCTATTCCAGCTGGCTTTTTGATCGCGCAGTCGAATAAACGGTTGCAACAGCGAAAACATTGCTGGAGAAGTTAAATACAAGTTGTACTTATCTTCCAGAATCATTAATTTTTCGTAATCCTGGAAATAATCGTAAACAGAATAAGCTTCGCCCTTGGCCTTAGCCAGTCATTTCAATTTCAACTGCTTTTTTTCTATTTAACCAATCTTCAAATTCTTTCTCTTTATAACGCTCCAGTGGCCTATTCCAGCTGTCTAACTTAGCGTTATAAGTATAAAGATGATTATTTTTAGCACTAGTTTCTTTGATAAAAAGTATAAAATCCAATCCGCCAATAGTGACAAACAACAGAATTACCAGAAAAATCTTTGGCACAAGGCCATATTTTTCCAGCCAAGTCGAACGTTTAAACATGACCTGCACCTCCCTTGCCTTGCCAAAACTCTTAGAGCGTAGGCAGGCTTTTTTATTTTTTTTCAAAGTTCTGAATACTAAATCTTAGCAAAAACAAGCTAATTTGTCAATCAAAAATATTTATATTAAAATAAAATTATGCTCATCCGTTTAAATAAATATTTAGCTGACTGCGGTATTGCTTCTCGACGAAAAGCCGAGGAGTTGATTTTGGCTGGCAAAATTAAAGCGAATGATAAAATTATTAAAAATTTAAGCACTAAAATTGATCCGCAAAAAGACAAAATTTATTATAAAAATAAATTAATTAAGCCGCAGGAATTTATTTATATTAAATTAAATAAACCTCAAGGCTATACTTGCACCACAAAAAAATTCAAAACTGAAAAAAATATTTTGGATTTAATTGACATTAAAGAAAAAATTTTCCCAGTCGGTCGTTTGGATAAAAATTCACAAGGTTTGTTTTTTTTAACCAATGACGGTAACTGGGCTTATCAATTAACCCATCCCAAATTTCAAATTACAAAAAAATATCAGGTTAAAATAAATAAACCTATTAATGTTCAGCATTTAAAGCAAATGCAAAAAGGCGTTAGTGATCAGCAACAATTATTAAAAATTCAAGATTATAAAATAATCAATTCTACCACGGTTAATTTAGTATTAACTCAAGGCCACAAACGTGAAATTCGCCGATTATTTGAGCATTTCAAATATCAAATCAAACAATTAAAAAGAATTCAAATAGCTAAATGGCGAATTGGCGACTTACCCGAAGGCCAATGGGAATATTTTCAACCAAAATAAAAAAAGACAAAATTCTTAAATAATGTAAGGACAGATTTATTAACCTGTTCAATGAAAATTTTGTCTTTTTTATTTCTTTTTTTTAGCTGTTTTTTTGCCGCTTTTCCTCTCTTTTATATATTCAGCCACATTTAAAGCTGTTTCAATCAAAAGTTTCATATGGCTAGAAGTACTTTCCAATTTTTCTTTAAAAGCCATTAAAACTTTTTCCAATAAAGCTATTTTTTGCCTGGCATCAGCCATCACAGTCCTGACTTCTCTTAAAATCATGGCCACATAATAAACTGCCCAGCAAACAAAAATTGTAAACCATAAAACGCAAAAAGCAATTACAATATATAAAATATCTTTGGTTGATTCTATCATATTTTTATTTATTTATTATTAGATTTATTATATCATTTTTTCTTGGTTTTGACTAAATAAATAATGGCAATCGCCAAAACCAAAGCCAAAAAGACTAAAATAATCACTACGTAATAAATCGGATTAAAAATATCTTTTTCATTAACTGTAATTTCCGGAGCAGTCTGTTGATATTGAACGATTTTTCTGACCGGTTCAATTTCTCCATAATTAGTCTGAGCTTCTATTTCAATCAAATTAGCTCCTTCAATTAATTCCAAAATAAAAGAAAATTCACCGGTATTAGGATCGATTTGTGGCTGTAAATCTTTTAATTCTTTATTATTTAAACTTATCTTAATAATAGCTGTCGGATCAGAAATCCTGCCGGTAAAAGTTGCCCGGTTATCAGCTGATTTTATTTCTTGATTATCTTTTATATAAACTTCCAAGCGCGGCACAACTGCATACCCACCGGCTTCTCTGAAAATAAATGAAACCTGAGCCTGATCATCAACAATCGCCGAACGAAAATTTTCTATTTCTTCTTCTTCCAAAATATAAGCATTATCTTTCATAATATTGGGCTCCCAAACATAAGGTAAATCATAAAAAGTTAATTCAAAAGGTGCCTGAAAATAACTCATTAATTCCGGCGCTACCCAAAAATATAAATAATTAAAAGTCATATAATCAGCGATATTAGCAATAAAATGAACAGCTTCTTCATTGGATAAATCAATCGGTTCTTTAAAAACAACCTTAACTTTACCTAAAAGATCTAGAGTAAAATCTTGCACATTACTGGGATCTTCAATTTCTGATAATCGGGTCGTTTTAGCTCCTTCCTGATAAAATAATTCGTTAATCATAACTTGGCCAATATCTTCAACTTCCACCTGCGCTTCATTAGTGACACTTCCCGGAATTAATGTTTCATCAGATTCTTTTTCCAATTGAATAAAATAATCATTGGCATTAAAAGCCAGTTCTCTTTGCGGATATTGGGAACTGAATACATTGATAAAATTTATACCTGTCTGGCCTTGCTCGTCAGGATTAATCACATCGCTTAAAGTAAAAACAATATAACTACCGGCCTTAACATTAACAGGGCTGTCAAAATAATAACGAATATCATCACAATTAGAAACGCAATTGGGATTAGTCTTACCGACTTTAGCTGTGCCGCTTGGCAAACCAGATACATTTAATTGAGCCTGGCTTAAATCAGGCTGCATACCGGCCAAAGAAATCAAAATATGACCGACTTGGCTGTCTTGCGGGATATTAAAAGCAATACTCCAGGTGGCCGGACTTTTAATATTTCTCGGCTGAATATCCAAACTGACATTATTCAAACTTGTTACTGCAGCAACTTGGTTTAAGGGCAATAAAATAAAAACAAAAATAAATATAACCAAATAAATTTTAAATATTTTTTTCATATGCATTAAATTATTTTCTTATTCCCCCCCCTAATTTATTTCCTAAATTCTTAATTACTTTATTATGAATAACCTGTACTTCTTGCATGGTTAAAGTTTTATTATCAGAACGATATTCGATTCTAAAAGCAATTGATTTTTTACCAGCCGGAATACCTTTACCTTCATAAACATCAAAAAAAGTCACCTGACGGATAAACTCGTTATCTGTCTCTTTAACTATATTTCGCACTTCCTCCCACAAAATATTTTTATCAATAATCATTGAAATATCCAAATCAATACTTGGAAACTTGGGGATTTTTTTATACTTAATCTCATCCGAATAAAATTCGGCTAATTTTGTTAAATTAATTTCAAAAAAAGCCAATTTACGCTCAAGATCCAATTTTTTATATAAACTGTCAGCTAATTCCGAGATATAACCCAATTCCTGATCATTGATCATAATTTTAACCGCTCTGGATTTTTTAGAAAAAACAGGTAATTTGTCATTTTTTATTAATTTATACTCAAAATGCATTCTGTTTAATAAAGCTGCCACTACATTTTTGGCAATATAAAAAGGTTGATCATTATTTTTTTCCTGCAAAATACCCCCCAACCATTTATCCTGCAAAGGTAAATATTTTTCTTGTTTATCAGATACTTTAAAGCCTTTTATTTCTTTTAAATAAGTTGAACCGATTTCAAATAAACTAATATCATCATAAAAACGATTGTTCAAAACCAGATTATCCAATAAATTGGCAACCAAATCACGCCTCAGTAATTCTGTTTCTTTGGACAAAGGATTGCTTACTTTAATATACTGTTCAATTTTTAAGCCCAATTTACTGATTTGGGTCATACTATTAAAAGAATAATTATAAACTTCGGTCATATCAAAACCATAAGCCAAAATATTTTTTATTTTACGTTCCAAATCCCTTTCTTTGTTAACTTCCGGCCGTTCCATCGCTGCCTGTGGCATTTTAACTTCCAAATTATCATAACCATAAATTCTGGCTACTTCTTCAACTAAATCTTCGGGGATTGCCACATCTTTAGTCGCCCGCCAAGTAGGGACTGTAACTTCAAGGCTGTTTTTTTTCTTTTTTAATGTAAAACCTAAACTATTTAAAATATCAATAACTTTTTTAGGCTCAATTTCTTGACCTATTTTTTTACTAATAAAATCAAAACTTAATTCAATCGGGCCTTGGTCCAGTTTGAACTTTTTAACATCTTCAATTCGAGAAACCAACCTAGCCTGAGGGCAAACTTGTAAAATCAATTCCATGGCCTTTTTAATTCCCAATTCAGTAATATTGGGGTCTAAGGATTTTTCAAATCTAATCGAAGCTTCGGTTCTTAACCCCAATTTGGCCGAAGTTTTACGAATTGAAACATGATCAAAATTAGCTGATTCAATAATAATTTTTTGGGTTTTATTATTTATTTCCGTATTGGCACCGCCCATAACCCCGGCAATCGCCACCGGTTGCTTGGCATCGGCAATCACCAGCATATCCTGATCAAGTTTTCTGTTTTCATCGTCCAAAGTTTTTATTTTCTCACCAGGTTCGGCTTGCCTGACTATAATTCTCTGGCCTGCCAATTTATCATAATCAAAAGCATGCAATGGCTGGCCGATTTCCAGCATCACATAATTGGTAATATCAACAATATTATTAATTGAACGCATACCAACTGCTTCAATCCGCCTTTTCAACCAATCAGGCGAATCTTCAATTTGAACACCTTCAAGCACTACGCCCATATAACGAGGACAAAGTTTAAAATCATTAATTTTAATATCTAATTTTTCTCTACCGTCTTTAAAACTTTTAACCTTATAATCAAGCAATTTTTCACCCAAAATAGCTGACACTTCCCTGGCGACACCATAATGAGACCATAAATCAGGCCGATGAGTTAAAGTTTTATTATCAATCTCATAAATAATATCGGATAAATCCAAAGCTTTGGCCAAAGAAGTTCCGGGAACTAATTTTTTATCCAAAATCAAAATCCCAGAATGATCAGACCCTAAACCCAATTCATCTTCAGCGCAAAGCATGCCCTCAGAAACCTCACCGCGTACTTTTGCTTTGGAAATTTTTAGACCATTTGCCAAAGTAGTTCCGACCAAAGCAACCGCCACTTTTTGTCCTTTGGTTATATTAGGCGCACCGCACACAATATCTAATTTTTTATCACCAACGTCAACAACTGTTAATTTTAATTTATCTGCATTGGGATGTTTTTTTATTTCTAAAATTTCACCAACCACTACGCCTTGCAAACTTTCTTTTTGATCAATAAAACCCTCGACTTCAGCCATGGCCATAGTCAATTTCAAACTTAACTCTTGAGCACTCAAAGAGTCTGGTATTTTTACAAAATCTTTTAACCAATTACGGGATATATACATATATTGGTTGATTATTTTATTGATAAATAATTAAATCTCACAAGGCACATCAACAAATTCCGCCTCTACTCCAAATTTATCTCCTAAAATTTTCCCTAAATTCTGCACTCCTAATTTTTCTGTGTTATAATGTCCGGCATTTATAAAATTTATGCCTGTTTCTTCTACTGCCCGAACTACTGATTCACGAATATCACCGGTTAAAAAAACCTCACAACCAGCTGCCGCAAAATAATTAAAAGAAGACGAAGAAGCTCCGCAATTAATACCTATTTTTTTTACTTTTTCCGAACCTGCAGGAATAGTATAAGATTCAACTTCAAGTTTTTCATTAACCAAATCAACAAACTCAGAAAAAAGCATTTCCTCTTTTAATTCACCGATAAAGCCAATATCAAATTGAGTAATATTTTGATTTACGCCCAATCGGTTACAAAGGCTAATATTATTACCGATTTCCGGATGAGCATCTAAAGGCAAATGAAAACCCAACAAATTAATATCATTGCATAATAATAATTTTAACCGATCCTTATATATTCCGGTCACTTGTAATTTTTCGCCCCAATCTCCGCCAAAAATACCATGATGAACAATTAACATATCGGCTTTTTTATCTATTGCCTTTTTAATTAATTCTTGAGATAAGCTGACACCGGTTATAATTTTATTTATTTCATTTTTACCCTCTACTTGGAGGCCATTATGGCATTTATCATCAAATTTGGATGTTTGTAAATATTGCTGGCAAAAATTTACTATTTTATTTCGTTTTACTACCATATTTATTTAAAATTTTTATTTTTAAAATTGATTAAGAAACCGTAAATCACTGCTCTGTAACAATCTAATATCATCAATGTTATATTTCATCATTACCAATCTAGTCGTGCCCAAACCAAAAGCAAAACCGCTCCATTTATCAGGATCAATCCCTCCGTATTTTAAAACATTAGGATGAACCATGCCAGAACCGACAAATTCAATCCAGCCTGTTTGTTTACAGACCGAACAACCCTGCCCCTGACAGATTAAACAGCCAAAATCCAATTCAAAGCCAGGTTCCACAAAAGGAAAATAGCCAGGTCTTAAACGAACTTTAACTTCTTGTTTAAATATCGCCGATAACATTTCTTTCATAACTGCCACCAAATTGGCAATGGAAATATCTTTATCAATCATTAAGCCTTCCAATTGATAAAAAGTATGATCATGAGAAGCATCAGTTGCTTCATTACGGAAAACTCGGCCAGGCACAACACAACGTAAAGGCGCTCCATATTTTTGCATAGCTCTAACCTGGACAGGTGAAGTATGAGTACGTAAAACCAATTTTTCTTTACCTGAATTTGGTAATTCGTCTATATAAAAAGTATCTTGCGTATCACGCGCCGGATGCCAAGAAGGAATATTTAAAGCTTCAAAATTATAATAATCGGATTCTAATTCAGGCCCATCTAAAATCATAAAACCCATTGATTTAAAAATATCTTCCAATTCACTTTGAATTTGAGTCATGGGATGTAAATGACCTAATTTATATTTATCAATATCCAATGTTACATCAATAAAATCCTTATCCAATTTTTTATCTTGTTCTTTTTCCAATTCTGACCATTTTTGATCTAAAGCCGAACCGATATCTTCTTTAACTTGATTAGCCAAAGCACCAAATTGGGGCTTTAAATCATCAGAAACTTCTTTAATATCTTTAATTAATTTGGCTAATTCCCCGCTTTTACGAGAAAAATATTTATTTCTGATTTGCTGCCATTCTTCAGAACTTTTGATTTCTTCTATCTCTTGCAAAGCTTGTTCTTTGATTTTTTTAATATCTATTTCCATATTATTTTAATTTATACTCTAATACTAAACTCAATCTATTGAAATAATCCCCCGAAAATTCCACCAAAATCAACATAACGCAAAACATCCTGAAAAGTCACCACAATTACCAATAACATTAAAAGTGAAAACCCAATCATATGAATTAACCCTTCAACTTTTTGGCTGACCGGCTTATTACGGACCTTTTCAATTGCCAGAAAAACTAAACGTCCGCCATCCAGAGCCGGAAAAGGTATAAAATTAATTATAGCTAAATTTAAAGATAATAAGGCAGTAAACTGCAGTATATAAATAAAACCCAATCTGGCCACCTGGCCGGTTAAAACAGCTATACCGACCGGACCGGAAACCTGCACACCGACTGGCTGGCCAATCACTAAATTCTTAATTATACCACCAAAAGCAAAAACTATTTCCTTGGTTAAAACCCCGGTTAATTTAAAGCCGTGCCAAACTGCCTGATGAATAGGATAAGAAACTATACCAGTCTCAACTAAACCAATACCCACACCGCCCCGGCCATCACCAATATCAACAACTTCTATTTCTTTGGTTAAAACCTGATCATCTCTGGCAATTTTATAATTAACTGCTTGGCCGATTTTATCAGAATTATATTCAATTAAATTATTAACGCCTTTGACTTCCTGTCCGCCAACTGCCAAAAGCTGGTCGCCCAATTCAATCCCGGCTTCTTGAGCCGGCTTATTATCTAAGACAGAAACAACTTGCACCCGATAATCTTTAACCAAGCCTTGTTCCAAGGCTTCTTGATCTACAGCCTGTGGCAAACCAAGCAAAAAACCGATTGATAATAAAATAGCGCATAATAAAAAATTCATAAAAACACCGGCTGATAAGACAATTGCTCTTTTCCAAGGTTTTTTATGGGCAAAACTATCCGGATCATCTCTATTACCGCCTTCTTCACCTTTAATTTTGACAAAACCACCCAAAGGGATCCAATTAACTGAATAAATCACTCCGTCCTTGCCCTTTTTAGACCAAGCTCGTGGCGGAAAACCAAACCCAAATTCCTCAACTTTCATGCCCATTTTTTTAGCAGTAATAAAATGCCCGAATTCATGAACAAAAACCAATAAACCCAATATAATTATAAAAAACAATACAGTTGTAATCATGTATTTTTAAATTAGATTATTAAAAATTAAAAATTAAATTATTATCTTTAATTCCCAATTTTCAACACCTAATTAATAACTTAATTTTAACTTAAATAAACACAAAAATCAAATTCTTCAATTTATTAATTTAATTCTACTTTTTCAAATTTAATATCTTTACCAAACCAAGCCCGTCCTAATTTCTGATAATGCTTGGACCAATCAGTTACAAAAAACTTATAATTGATTTTTTTATCTAATTTTTGTTCAATCTCCGGATGCCTGACCAAATAATCACTTAATAAGTCTGCCACAATTTTACCTGAATGTAAAACTTTAATTTGTTTCCCTACGATCGATTGAATAGTCTTGTATAAAATCGGGTAATGCGTACAGCCTAAAATTAAAGTATCAATTTTAGCCAGTTTAAATGGTCTTAAATATTTACGTAAAATTTTTTTGGTTATATCAGATTTTTGCCAATCATCTTCAACCAATGGTACAAGTAAAGGGGTGGCCTGCTGAATAACTTCAATTTCTGGCTTTAGTTTGACAATTTCTTTAATATAAGCCTGAGAATTAATTGTTGCTTTGGTACCGATTACACCGATTTTACCGCGAGAAACTTCTACGGCTTTTTCAACAACCGGCCTGATCACACCCAAAACCCTGCGCTCCGGATAATTTTTGGGCAACCATTTTTGCTGAATCTTACGCAAAGCTTCAGCTGAGGCGGTATTGCAGGCAATAATAATCAACTGACAATCTTTTTTAAATAAAAAATCAACCGCCTGTCTGGTAAATTCATAAATCACTTCCTGTGAACGGTTGCCGTACGGTGTTCTGGCGTTATCACCCAAATAAACATAATCGTATTGCGGCAGTTGCTTTATAATTTCTTTTAAAATTATTAAACCACCTAAACCTGAATCAAAAATACCTATTTTCATTTTTATTTATTTAATTAATTGCAAAATTTCTTTAGTTTTTTGATCAACCAATTTTTTAGTTTTGGCTTCAAGATTTAAACGAATAACCGGTTCGGTATTGGATTTGCGTAAATTAAAACGCCAATCATCATATTCAACAGAAACTCCATCGATATGAGTTACTTTACCGTCCTGATATTCTTTGTCAATTTTTTGCAAAACAAAATCCTTATCTTTGACTTGTTGATTAATTTCACCTGAATTAGGATAATTTTTACGATAATAATCAGCTATTTGCGAGAATTTTTCAGCTGACTGACAAAGCATTTCTAATATTAATAAAAAAGGAATCATACCGTTATCAGCATAAAAATTATCTTTAAAATAATAATGACCGGATGTCTCACCACCAAATAAAATATCTTGTTTTCTCATAGTATCTTTAATAAAAGCATGCCCCGGCTTATTAATTATTAGTTGCCCGCCTAATTCATTGGCCACAGCCTGAATAGCCCAAACCAATCTGACATCACATAAAATCTTTTGTTGGGGCTGTTTGGATAAATAATGCTTGGCTAAGATAGCTGTAATATAATAAGCGTCAATATGATGGCCTTTTTCATCAAAGAAAAAACAACGATCAGCATCAGCATCCCAAGCCACGCCAAAATCAACTTGTTCTTTTTTAATTAAATTTTCCACTTCTTGTCTTCGTTCAGGGATTTTGGGATCAGGCCGCCCCTTGGGAAAAGCTCCGTCAGGCTGAAAATTCAATTCAATTATTTCGATCGGCAAACCTTCTAACATTTTTTTCAAAAAAATACCGGCCATACCAAAATTAGCATCAGCTACGATTTTCATTGGTTTAATTTTTGTAATATCAATAAAATCAAGACAATGCTTAATATAATCGCTTAAAATATCTTTTTTTATAATTTGCCCTTTGGTTGGCTCTATTATTTCTTGTTCTTTTAGAGCTTGTTTTTTTATATCCATAATACCGGTATCAGCTGAAACGGCTATGGCTTTTTCTCTGACAAATTTCATGCCATTATATTCAGCCGGATTATGAGAAGCCGAAATTATAATACCACCGCCATAACCATAATTAGCCACTGTAAAATAAAGCATATCAGTTGAAACAGTGCCAATATCAATAACATCATAGCCGGCATTGGTAATCCCTTTGGCTGCTGCCTGCCATAAACTTGGCGAAGAAAGACGCACGTCTTTACCCAAAACAATAGAACCGTCAGGCTGAAAAACTTTCAAATAAGCCTGGGCAATTTTATAGGCTGCTTTTTCATTGATTTGTTCGGGGTAAAGCCCCCTGACATCATAAGCTTTAAAAATTTCCTGATTAATTGTCATAAATTTATTTATTGTTTAATTTTAATTGTTTTTTTGCTAAAGTAAGCAAAATACCAACACCCCATAAACAAACGATCAGCTTAACCAACACGCCTAAAAACGGGATTGCAAATAAAATATATAAAATAATTAGACCTAAAATCATTGACCAGGCTAATTGAATTTCCTTAACTTGTTTATTAAATAATTTAATCAACTTATCACCCAAATAAACAGCAATGAAAATTTTACTTATGTATAAAATAATCAGATAAATGGCCGCTACAATTAAAGCTAAGGGAATACCAATAATAGTCATGGCTAAGATAAATATGGCAAAAGGAGTTAAAATAAAAAACAGCAAACCTTTCAAAATATACATTAATACACTTTTTTCAGATGATTTAACTGCTTTTAAAGTAAAATCTTTAAATAAAGCAATAATTAATAAACCGACCAATAAAGTGCCCAAAAGCATCACAAACCAAGCCAGCCAATAAATTCTCTTCAAAATATTTGTAGGAAAAAATTTAGTTTGATCTTTTACCATTAATTGGCTAAATTTTTCCTGTTGCTGGATCTGAGCACCTGGCTGCAGTTCTGCAGTCTCCCCGGCCGTATATTCCAAATTACCATAAATATTAGCCTGAGGTAATAAAAGCAAATTGCCTTCAGAATCAACTCCCAAATAAACATTGCCTAAAATTTCATTATTTAAAATAATATTACCACCGCCACCATATAAATTTTTATTTACTTTAGCGTTTAACCTAAAATTACCAGCTCCCATAACAATATTTTTACCAATCTCAGCACTTTCTTCAACAGTCAAATCTGCCGCAAAAACCGTTAAATTATTATCAATTTTACCTTTAATTACAACCGTAGCCCCAGCCACCCGAACATCACCTTTAACCTCTGCATCTATAACAACATTAGCTCCAGCCGCCAGAATATCACCCTCTACTACACCTGAAACCAAAATATTTGTACCGGCCAAATAAACATCGTCTTTCATTTGTCCGCTCAGATTAATGTTTTCCTTAGCTTGAAAAACAATATTTTCATAAACCGGTTGGTTGATATTTTCTGCTTCCACTGTCTCAGATTCTTCACCTTCAATAATGGCCGCCCAAACATTAAACGGTAAAACTAAACAAAACAATAATAACAATAAATAACTAATTTTTTTTACTAAATTTAAATAAATTTTCATAATTTTATTTCCTTTTCTTATCTCTTTTGATTAATTTTAATTATTATTAAATACTGTTGATATTTTATTTTGACATTGCAGGTTATTTTATATTATAATTAAAGCAGTATTAATTAATTTTATTATATAAAATCTAACTAATTTAAGCAAAAAAATTATGACAATTTGGGGCATTATAATTATTTTAATTGTTATTATTGCTGCCTGGCTGATTGCTGTCTACAATTCTTTGATCAAAAGCAAAAACCGAGTTGAAGAAGCTTGGTCTGATATTGATGTTCAATTAAAAAGACGCTATGATTTAATTCCTAATTTAATTGAAACAGTCAAAGGCTATGCTGCTCATGAAAGAGAAACTTTTCAAAAAGTAACAGAAGCCAGAACTCAGGCCATGGGCGCACAAACAATTGAAGAAAAAACACAAGCTGAAAACGCGCTTAGTGAAACCTTAAAATCACTTTTTGCCGTGGCTGAAGCTTACCCTGATTTAAAAGCCAGCCAAAACTTTTTAAAACTACAGGACGAATTAACTGATACTGAAAATAAAATCCAGGCTGCGCGCAGATTTTATAACGGCAATGTCAGAGATTTTAATACCAAAATTCAAATTTTCCCGAATAATCTAATTGCCGGCACGCTTGGGTTTAAAAAATATGACTTTTTTGAGGTTGAAACAGAACAAGAAAAAGAAGCGCCAAAAGTTAAATTTTAGAAAAAAATTAATTAAACCCGGAAAATGTACCAACAAATTGAAGCTAATAAAAGACGGAGTTTTATCCTGATAATTATTTTTATTGTTTTTGTTATTTTCCTGGGCTGGTTATTTGGTCAATTAACCGATTTGGGCTATTTCGCGCCCGTTATTGCTCTAGTTATTTCTATAGCCATGGCTGCCACCAGTTATTTTGCCGGTGATAAAATCGCCTTAAAAACAGCCGGTGCCCAACAAATTCAAAAACAGGATAATCCTTATGTTTATCGTTTAGTTGAAAATTTATGTATTACAGCGGGATTACCAATGCCTAAAATCTATATTATTAATGATCCTAATATTAATGCATTTGCTACCGGCCGAGATCCTGATCACGCTTCAATTGCCATCACCCAGGGTGCTATTGATAAGTTGGAAAACGAAGAAATTGAAGGTGTTATTGCTCATGAACTTTCACACATTAAAAATTATGATATTCGTTTAATGATGATTGTAATTGTTTTGGTCGGAACCATTGTTTTGATTTCCGACTGGTTAATCCGCGGTTTTTTATGGGGCAAAAGTGATAGCGGCAAAGGCCAACTTGGTTTAATTTTATTAATTGCCGGAATTGTTTTGGCGATTTTATCACCATTAATTGCCAAACTAATTCAACTGGCTATTTCCCGTAAACGTGAATTTCTAGCTGATGCTGACGGTTCACTTTTAACCAGATATCCTCAAGGCCTGGCTAATGCTTTAAAAAAAATAGCCGATGAAAATAAACAGCCTTTAAAAAAAGCTAATAAGGCTACAGCTCACTTATATATTGCTAATCCGTTTGGCCAATCAAAAAAATTTTTAACTAAACTTTTTGCCACTCATCCCCCCATTAATGAACGGATTGATAAACTGCAACAAATGGCCTAATTAGCTATTTTAAATTAATAATTAATAATTTTTAAAAATGTCTAAGCTTAATTTACTCTCTCTTTCTTGGCAATCATTAAAAAAGAGCTGGCTTGATCTCCTTTTGGTTATTTTTTTTATTTTTTGTTTGCTTTTGGCTTTTTTGTTAATTGCTTTTTTTACCTATATTGCCCTGCTCTATTATGGCGTTGTCAGTTTTAATATTATTTTTACTTATCGTCTAATTTGGAAAATAGCCGTATATTTGATTACTTTTATTATTGCGGTAATAGCCCAATTTTTAATTGTAAACACACTCTTAAATCCTCGGCAAAAATTTATTGAAAATCTCAAATCAATCAAGCAATATTTTTGGCGTTTTCTAATTTTAACCATTATTATCAATATTCTTTTTGTTGTCTTCAATATTCCGATTTATGTCTCAATTTTCTTATTTGCTATAGATAATTTGATTCTTGGTATTATTTCTTTGATTTTTGGACTTATCATTACCATTCTCTTAAGCAGTTATCTTATTTTTAGTCCGTTTGTTTTAGTTGATAATAATACCGGCTGGCTTGAAGCAATCAAAAAATCATTCAGTTTAACGGAAAATAAATTGTTTCGGGTAATTTTTAATGTGATTATCTTAGCTTTAATCATTTTGATCTTAAATACTATTTCAGTCCTAATAGCTCAGCTGGATATAATCGGTTTAATTTTAAGTACTGTAATTTTTGTTATTATGGTCTTTGTCGCTTTTATATATCTTTTTGCCATGTATCAAAAATTCAAATAATTCAAAATGTCTAAAGATATTCTTCAAAATTTTTCCACCAATTACAAGCAAGTATTAATTAAATCAATTAATTTGGCTTGGCAATTAAATACTGAGGTTATTAAGCCTGAATATATTTTATATTCTTTAATTTCGCAAAAAGGCAGTATTGGTTCAGAGATATTATTAAAAGCCAAATTAAAAGAATCGGATATAAAAAAATTCTTAATAAAATCAAACAAATCGCAAAAAAGTAATTTTTTACCGTACTTTACAGATAAAACAGTTCAGCTAATTGAAAAATCAGCCGCTTTAGCTTTTAAAAATAATCATCCTTACATTGCCACGGAACATTTACTGTTAGCGATTATTGAAAGTCAAGAAACTAAATTAAAAAAAATCTTAAACCAACAAAAAATAAATCTGGATTTTATCAAAAATCAAATTCAAATAATTTTTAATAGCACTTCCAAATTTCATGATTTTACAGCTTCTTTTGATGAACTACCGGAACAAAATTATCACGAATTAAGAGAAACGCATCCAGCTCAAACCAAGACATCATTATTAAAAGCTTTTACAACTGATTTGACTGATAAAAAAATTCAAAAAAATATTGATCCGTTAATCGGCCGTGAACAGGAAATCGGCCGCTTAGTAGAAATTTTAATGCGACGGACAAAAAATAATCCTTTGATTTTGGGTGATCCCGGAGTCGGCAAAACAGCTTTAGTTGAGGGCTTGGCTAAAAAAATCGTAAAAGGCCAAGTACCAGAAATATTAACTGATAAAAAAATATTGGCATTGGATATTGCTTCAGTCGTAGCCGGTACCATGTTTCGCGGTGAATTTGAAAACAGGATGAAAAATATACTGGATGAAATAAAAAAAGATTCCAATCTTATTATTTTCATTGATGAAATTCATAATATTATAGGCGCCGGTTCAACACAAGGCGCCATGGATGTAGCCAATATTTTAAAACCGGCTTTAGCCAGAGGCGAAATAAGATGCATTGGCGCTACTACTTATGAAGAATATAAAAAACATTTAGAAAACGACGCTGCCTTGGAAAGAAGATTTCAATTAGTTAAAATGCGCGAACCTTCAGCTGATGAAACTTTCACAATTATTCAAGGTATTAAATCCAATTATGAAAATTATCATGATGTTAAAATAACCGATCAGGCTATTTCTGCTGCGATCTGTTTAAGTGAAAAATATATCACTGATCGTTTTTTCCCTGATAAAGCCATTGACTTGATTGACGAATCAGCCTCCAGGCTTAGAATCAAACAAAAAAACAATAAATTGATTGATCAATTAAAACAAGCTGAAAAAGAATTGCAACAAATTCAAAACGACAAAGAAAAAAGTATTATTCAAGAAGATTTTAAACAAGCAATTTCATTAAAACTAAAAGAAAAAGAAAAAAAAGAACAAATTCAAAAAATTAAAAATTTAAATAAAACAAAAAATAAAAAACAAATAGTTACCAAAAATGAAATTACGCAAATTGTTTCCCAAATAACCAATATCCCCAATAATGAATTACTGCTACAAGAAAAGAAGAAATTTCTAAATTTGGAAAAAAATTTAGCCAACCACATAATCGGACAAGATAAAGCTTTGAATATTTTGGCCCAGTCAATTAGAAGAAACAAAGCCGGAATCGCCGAACAAAATAAACCCTTAGGGGCATTTATTTTAATCGGTCCCAGCGGAACAGGTAAAACTCATACTGCCAGAATTTTAAATCAAATTTTATTTGAAAATCAAAATAGCCTGGTAAAAATTGACATGTCGGAATTTTCAGAAAAATTCAATATTTCCAAATTAATCGGTGCCCCAGCCGGTTATGTCGGCTACAAAGAAAGCGGTAAATTAACCGATGCGGTAAAAAGAAACCCTAATTCAATAGTTTTATTTGATGAAATAGAAAAAGCCCATCCTGATGTCTTCAACTTACTTTTACAAATTCTTGATGACGGCTATTTGGCTGATGCGACCGGTAAAAAAATAAATTTTAAAAACACTTTAATTATTATGACTTCCAATCTCGGTTCAAAAAACTTATCGCAAATTATGGGTTTTGATAAAAATGATACTCAGCAAAATGATTTGGCCTTGGAAAAAGAAATTAAAAATTTTTTCCCGCCGGAATTTGTTAATCGTTTGGATAAAATTATTATTTTTAACCAGCTGGACAAAAAATCATTAACCAAAATTATTAAAATTGAACTGGAAAATTTACAAACACGATTAAAAAAACAAAATATTACATTAAATTTTGAACCTAAAATTATTAATTTTTTATTAAATACTAATTTTCGTCAGGAGCAAGGCGCCCGTTTTATAAAACAAAATATTGAAGAACTGATTGCCAATCCGTTATCAGAAAAATTGTTTCAACAAAATTCCGATCATAAATATAAAGTTACGGTTAAAAATAATAATTTACAAATAACCAATGCCTGAAGCGGTATCACAACCTCAAAATCAGTCAACAATTGGCAATCCAGCCCCGCCTAAACCAGAACGACTTCAGCCAAAAGAAGAAACCGGTGCACGCAGAAATTTACAATCAGCCCAAAAAACTGACAAAAAAAACGGACAAGGTCAGCAAGCAGCTAGGCCCGGTACGCAAACGACTGGTAAAGGTATGACGTCAGCTGCACTTAGTGATCGTAATAAAAAAACCGGTAAACGCATGAAACAAACCGGTAAAAATCTGGGGCAAGCAGGACAAAATCAAGGACTGGGAATGCCAAAGGTACAGCAAGGAGCAAATCCAAATGGTAAACAAAATGCTACTAAATTAAATCCTGATCAAGAAACACCTGCTGCTCGTGGATTAAATATGGCGCAAAAACAGTCAATGCGTCAAAAAATAAAACAAGCTAAAAAAACTGTTGGTCAAATAAAAGAACAAGCCAATCAATTATTTCAACGGGGCACTGCTGAATTATTAAAACAATCTTGGCTTAATGTAATTAGTAGTTATGGCTTGACACTTTTGTATATAAATTTTCATTTTATTGCCAAATATATTGGCAGTTTAAAATTATTCTGTGATTTTGGTGAAGAATGGACAGCCAAAATGGATAAACTCTCGCAAGCACCTGGTGGTGGCCAAGCTGTTAAGGTAGCTAAAACCGGTTTAAAGTTTGCTGAAATAATTGCTATTCTTTTTATTGATTGTCTGCTAATATTAATATTTTTCATGGTTTTAATATATACTATGTTACCAATTATAATTCCTATAGTCATAGCTGGAACAGTCTTAATCTATCTTGGTATTATCTAAAAATTAATAATTAATATTAATAAACAATATGACTAGCAAATCAAAAAAAATATTACTGATAATCGTTTTTGTTGTCGTAACAATTATTATTGCTTTAGTTCTTTATTTTGTCTTTTTTAAACCCTTTGTTTCTCCTCCTGAACCACCGGTTGCACCGCCGGCTGTTGCCCCTCCGGTTGGGTTACCAGAAGCCCCGCCTGCCTTAAATATACCGGTTGCCCCGCCCTCAGTTAATGTCCCTGCTGTACTTCCTCCTGAAGTAAACATGCCTATTACTCCAAGCGTACCCGGACCGGTTATTTCTCCTCAAGCCAGTGGCGGCATAACTTCTTTTGACACTATTGAAACAAACCCAGCCCAAAATCCTACGCTGGCCAATAATGGCAGGGATTTGATTTATCACGATAAAGAAACCGGTTTTTTTTACAGTATTACGCCTGATGGTGAAAAACAAATTTTTTCAGATACTACTTTTAAAAATGTAGAAAATGTCACTTGGTCACCAAATACTAAAAAAGCGGTCATGGAATATCCTGACGGTTCAAATATTATTTATGATTTCCAAAAGCAAAGATCAGTTACTCTGCCGGCCCAATGGGAAGATTTTACTTTTTCCAATACGGGTGAACAAATTGCTTTTAAAGATATGAGGCTTGATCCGGAAAACCGCTATCTTGCCGTTGCCAATACTGATGGCACCGGTTATCGTAAAATTGAAAAAATGGGTGATAACGATGAACATGTTTATGTTGATTGGGCTCCTAATAATCAATATATTGCCTTATATAGTGAGTCAATTGACGGATCAAGGGCAGAAGTTTATCCGATTGGGTTCAATGGTGAAAATTTCAGAAAATTCAGAGTAGAAGGGCGTGATTTAAGATTTCAATATGCGCCCAGCGGTGATAAAATGGTTTATAGTGTTTTTAATTCACGTTCCAATTATAATCCATCTCTTTGGGTTGTTAATACTAATCCGGAACTATTAGCTACTGGTCGTAATAAATTAGAAATTAACACCTGGGCTGATAAATGTACTTTTTCTGCTGAATCAACTGTTTACTGTGCCGTACCGAAAAATCTGGAAACCGGCACAGGCTTTAGGCCTGATTTAGCCAATAATACACCTGATGATATTTATAAAATTAACCTAACTACCGGCACCAAAGAATTGATTGCTGAACCGCTTTATCCTTCAACAATCGATCAAATTATTATTAGTGAAGATGGACAATATTTATACTGGATTGAACAAGGAACCGGCCAGCTAAAAAAAATGAATTTATAATTATATGCCTAACAAAAAACTACAAACAAAAAAGAAATTTCAATTTGTTTATTTTATTATTTTTTCAATCATTATTTTGCTTATCTTTGCTGTTATAATTATCGGCTCTTTTTGGGACTATCGGTCGCAAATTAAAAAAATGGAAAATTATTATCAGGAACGTTTAGCCAAAACCAGCCAAGCTAAACCGCAAATTAATAAATTCGATCCGATTAAAGGCTCTTTAGCTGCTGAAATAACCTTATTTGAATACAGTGATCTCTTTTGCCCTGCCTGTCAAAACCTGCAAAATGATTTGCAAGATTTAGAAAAACTTTATGGCAATAATATTCGCTTTGTTTTTAAATCATTGCCAATCACTGTTCATCCGGAAAACCGCCCTTCTTTAAATGCCGCTTATTGCGCTTGGGAGCAAAATAAATTTTGGGAATATAAAAATCTATTATATCAAGAACCGAAAACTTTAAACGAGCAAAAATATCGCCAATATGCCAGCCAATTAAATTTAGATCTTGAAATTTTCAACAAATGTTTAGAAGATAATAAATACTATCCGGTTATTGAACAAAATATTGCTGATGCTTTAACTCTAAATATTACTTCAATACCGACTATCTTTATTAATGGGCAAAAAATAGAAGGATTTATTAATTATAATACTTTAAAAAATATTATTGATCAGCAACTAAGATAATACCAAATTCTTATGCTTAAAAAAATAAATTTCTCAAAGCTTATATTAAGAATATTTTTTTTATTAATTTTGATTATCATCAGTTATCAAATAATACCGATTGCTTTAGCAGCTGAAATTCAATTACAAATCCCCATAGGCGAACGCCAAACATTAGAAATTTCAGGATCAACTATTGGTGAATATGTCCAAGCGGTCGTAATGTTTGCTTCAGCTGCTATTATTTCTCTGGCTATTGTTATGGTCATCGTAGGAGGGCTCCAATGGATTATTTCCGGTGGATCACCTGATAAAATAGGTAATGCTAAAAATACTATTGTAAAAGCTTTTTTGGGCATGTTTATAGCTATCTTTGCTGTTTTTGTTTTACAGACTATAAACCCGGCCTTAGTCAGATTCGCGCCTTTAACTCTCACCCATATTGAAGGGCTGCAATGCTGTCAAATTGAAGCTGAATATTTTAATATCGGGCCAGATGAATGCGAATCAAAAGGAGGCAACATAGTTGATTACACCAAATGTATTGAAAATAAAATGGTTAAAGATGAACTTTGTGCCGATAAAGCTACTAAACCTTGCGGTGAAGAATATCAAAATGAAACAACCAAGGCCAACTGTTTGGGCACTAAATGTCCTGCAACCGAAACGGGTGCGCCTCAAGTTTGTCGTGATGATGGTACTGGTAAATTAACCTGTATAGGCTGTAAAAATAACGGAGAAGAATGTGCTGATGACATTGAATGCTGTGAAGAGCGTTGTGCTCGTGTCGGAGATAAAAAGGTTTGCACTACTGTTGACGGAGATGGTGACGGTATTTGGGATTTTTGTTCTGTTTCTGGTTGTAAACCTGGCTTGGTTTGTTCCGACGGATATGCTCCCGATCGGTGCGTTTATGGTCGTACCGGCAACAAATGTAATGACGATTCTGATTGTGCCCAAGATTATGTTTGTGTTACTGACGGCATTAATCATTGTGAGCCAAAGGCCGTTTTTTCTCGCTGTGATGATGATCATGATTGTCCCACAGGTACACGTTGCCGTAATCCAAGACAATGCAAAGCTAATGAAATTTATTGGCAAAATATTAATGCAGCAGATATAAATGATCTTTGGGAAAGAGAAAAAGATAAAGATATTCCTGATGAATTTACTGGTTTACAATACAGTTCGGATACTTCTAGCGGAGATATTCAATGTGAAGATTGGTGTAGTGACATAACTGCTTGTGGCGCAATTTCTTGGCCACTTTGTTTACCTGATAATGTCCCCTGTCTTTGTCTTTGCACAAATTCTAGTCAATGCGCAAATAGTACAATGCCAAATGCGCCAAGCGCAAATTACTGCTATGATGGTCTTGGTGATAATTATTGTCAAACCGGTGAAGAAGGTAACAAATGTGCAGGTAATGATACTTGCATTTCAGGTTTGCCTTGTAATACAAAAAATGCTAATGTCTGCACTTCTGGAAAATTAGGTGTTACCTGTGATTCCAATGCCCAATGTACTGATGGTTACACCTGTTGTGGTTCTAATTTCCTCGACACCGGCGGGCATTGTTTCCCTGAAACTGAAAGTTGTCCTCATTAATAAATTAATTAATATTTTTAAATAAAAAAACACTTATTATGAGTGTTTTTTTAACCGGTTGAAAAATTTATAATTTAGTTTTAAAATAATTATATAAAAATCATTAACCCAATAACTCAATGGCTAAGCAAAATTCAATAATTTATAATTGTACAAAATGCGGCGCTCAGTCAGCTAAATGGAGCGGGCGTTGCATTGAATGTGGTGCTTGGGGTACCATGAGTCAGGAATTGGCAGAAAATCAATCGGCAGTCAAACGAAAAATTAAAATTGATAAAAATCAATTAATTGATTTTCAAAAAAGCCAACCGGAAAATTTTAGCCGTTTACAAACTCAAATTAGTGAATTTGATCGGGTTGTTGGCAATGGCTTAGTGCTTGGCAGCTTAACTTTATTAGGCGGTGAACCGGGGATTGGCAAATCAACTTTAATCTTGCAAATCAGCCAGCAAATTAATCGGCCGGTTTTGTATGTTTCCGGTGAAGAATCAGCCAGCCAAATCAAAATGAGGATTGACCGTTTAAAATTACCTTTGCAAAATCTTAAATTTTTAGCTACCAATAATATTGAAAAAATAATTGCTTTTGCAGTTGAAGAAAAACCCAGTCTTTTGATCATTGACTCTATTCAAACTTTATATTCCAATGAACTGCCTTCAGAAGCCGGTTCAGTCAATCAGGTTCGTATCTGTACGGTTAAGCTTTTGGAAATTGCCAAAAAATACAATTTATCAATTATTATTATCGGTCATGTCACCAAAGACGGCCAAGTAGCCGGCCCCAAATCACTGGAACATTTGGTTGATACCGTCCTTTATTTGGAAGGTTCTAAGACTGATAATTATCGGCTCTTGCGTTGTGTTAAAAACCGTTTTGGCTCAACCAATGAATTGGGAATTTTTGACATGTCCGGACAAGGCTTAATTGAAGTCAAAAATCCTTCTGAACTTTTTTTTAGCCAAAAACAAGAACCCATCTCTGGTTCGGCTATTACTTGTATTATGGAAGGCAGTCGGCCTTTTTTAATTGAAATTCAAGCACTGGTCAGTAAAACTTTATTTGGATATCCGCAAAGAAAAACAGCCGGTTTTGACTTGAACCGGTTGCAAATGTTAATCGCGGTTTTAATTAAAAGAGCTGACACTCCTTTAATCAACCGGGATATTCATTTAAACATAGTCGGTGGCCTTAAAATTAATGAAACAGCAGCTGATTTGGCTGTTTGTCTGGCTATTTATTCTTCTTTAAAAGATATTATAATCCCGGCTCAAACCATTATTTTGGGTGAAGTCGGCTTAGGCGGTGAGATCAGACCGGTTTATCAACTTGATAAACGGATTGAAGAAGCACAAAAATTAAATTTTAAAAAAATAATTATTCCTGAATCAAAAAAAACAAATAAAAATTTAATCCCGGTAAAAAATATTAATGAAGCAATTAAAGCGATTAAATAAAAAATTTTTTCAGCAAGACACTTTTAGCATTGCCCAATCACTTTTGGGCAAATTTATTATTAGAAAAATAAACAATAATTTATTGATTGCCAAAATAACAGAAACAGAAGCTTATTATGGCAAAAATGATTTGGCTTCTCATGCTTCAAAAGGTAAAACCCCAAGAACCAAATTAATGTTTGATCAGCCTGGTTTAGCCTATATTTATCTAATTTACGGCATGTATTATTGTTTTAATATTGTGACAGAAAAAAAAGATTTCCCGGCTGCTGTTTTAATCAGATCCGTTGAACCGGTTCATGGCCTAAAAATAATCCATAAAAATAGAAAAATTCCTCTTGCTCAATCTACAAAACTTCCGGCCCAATTAACAAATGGCCCGGGTAAATTTTGCCAGGCTTTTGGCATTGATAAAAAACTAAATGGCGAAAATCTAATCAGCAGTCAAAAACTTTATTTGAGCCCAAATTACCAGGAAAAAATAAAATCAGGGCAAATAAAAAAAGCCAAACGGATTGGCATTGATTATGCCGGTTCATATAAAAATAAACTCTGGCGCTATTATCTAAAAAATAATCATTTTATCTCTCAAAAATAATAAAAATTACTCCAAATGAGCAATTATTTTAATTTGCTCTAATTTATTTTTAAATAAAGCAAAATCTTTTAAATTATTTTTAGCAAAAAAATCCTCAGCTTCTTTTTTAGTCAAGTTAATCAAATCCAAATCGGTTAAACTGGCTATTTTTAAATCCGGCAGGCCGGATTGCCTGGTACCATAAACCTCACCGGGTCCGCGAAATTTCAAATCATATTCAGCCAAAGCAAACCCGTCAGCTGACTTAACTAAAGCTGACAACCTTTCACTGGTTTTGCTAGTATAATTATCCGTAAATAAAAAACAATAAGACTGGTGCTCTCCCCTGCCCACTCTGCCACGAAACTGATGTAATTGCGCCAAACCAAAACGATCAGCGCCTTCAATCATCATGATCGTAGCATTAGGAATATCAATTCCCACTTCAACCACAGAAGTTGAAACTAAAATATTTATTTTATTATTTTTAAAATCAAGCATGATTGATTCTTTTTCTTTGGTTTTTAATTTACCATGCAAAAGTCCAATATTAAATTCGGGAAAAATAAATTTATCCAGTTTTTCAAATTCTTGCTTGACTGATTTAACACCTAATTTATCAGACTCATCAATTAACGGACAAATAACAAAAACCTGCCGGCCGTTTTTAATTTCTTGCCGAATAAATCGGTAGGCTTGATTTCTATTTTTTTCAGCAACCGGCTTGGTAATTATTTTTTTACGGCCCTGGGGCATTTGCTTAATCATTGATAATTCCAAATCACCGTATAAAATCAAGGCTAAAGAACGCGGGATAGGCGTAGCAGTCATAGAAAGAAAATGCGGCGCTGTTTTATTTAAATTTTTTTCTTTTAATTTTTTGCGCTGCTCTACCCCAAAACGATGTTGCTCATCAATAATAACCAGGCCTAAATCATGATATTGCAAATCATCCTGGATTAAAGCATGAGTGCCAATAATCAAATCTACTTTACCGGCTTTTATGATTTTTTGAATTTTCTCTTTTTTTATTTTTTCTTGATTATTAAATACACATTCACTGCCGGTCAGCAAAACTATATTAAAATTAAAATTTTGTAAAGATTTGTTTAAAGTAATAAAATGCTGCTTGGCTAAAATTTCAGTTGGCGCCATCAAAACGGCCTGATGCTTATTTAAAATAACATTCAAAATAGCCAGCGCCGCAACCACTGTTTTGCCTGAACCGACATCACCTTCTAACAATCTATTCATTGGTTTTTCTTTTTCCAAATCCAAAAAAATTTGCCAAGCAGATTTTTTTTGATCAGCAGTTAATTCAAACGGCAATGATTTAACAAAATTAACAATATCTTTTTCTTTAAATTTTATTTTAACCGCATTATTTTTAGCCAAATAGCATCTAGATAATTGATTATTGGCTTGAATTAAAAAAAGCTCATTAAATTTCAAACGATAACGAGCTTGCTCTAAAAGCTTAAAATTTTGAGGAAAATGAATAATTAATAATGCTTGGCTCAAAGGCAATAAATCATACTTTTCTTTAATCTGGCCGGGTAGCCAATCTTTTATTAATTTAACTGACTTTAAAGCTTGGTTGATTAAAAAACGTATTTGTTTTTGTGTTAAACGGCCGGTTACGGAATAAACCGGAATAATTTTTCCAGTATTTAAATTTTGATTATTTTTAACTTTTTCATAAGCCGGTGAAACAAATTGCAAACCCAAATTATCAAATTCAACCCGGCCTGAAATAAATACCTGATCGCCGATTTTTAAATTATTTACTATAAATGGCTGATTAAACCAAATAATTTTAATCGAACCGGTTTCATCTTCAATCAATGCTTCGGTAATGGTTATTTTTTTTCTAAAACTGCGACGATTATTAATTAAAATAATTTTGCCTTTAATCGTAACTGTTTGATTGGGCAATAATTGATTAATTTTTAAAATTTGACTAAAATCATCATAACGAAACGGAAAATAATAAATCAAATCAAAAACAGTATTAATACCGATTTTATTTAAAAGTCGAGCGGTTGTCTTACCAACACTGGTCAATTTTTCAATTG
>CAZHFK010000013.1:0-24445 GCA_964531215.1 uncultured Gammaproteobacteria bacterium
CACATGTGAACGAAATCCCAAATGTAACCCTAATTGCTGCAATTGTAACAAATTTTGTCAATTTTTTTATGTTATAATTATAAAGTATGGATCGTCAGGCTAAAAAATTATTTAAAATATTAGGCAGTTTACT
Source organism: uncultured Gammaproteobacteria bacterium (assembly GCA_964531215.1). Classification (GTDB taxonomy): domain Bacteria; phylum Patescibacteriota; class Patescibacteriia; order CAIXNZ01; family CAIXNZ01; genus WJKP01. Next base: position 134 of record CAZHFK010000013.1, read on the forward strand.
GGTAATTGTCTTTTTTTTGATTGGTTTTGCAGTCAATTCACAGATTGACCGGCAGAATTTGGAAGTTTGTTTTTTAGATGTGGGGCAAGGTGATGCGATTTTAATTAAGACGCCTTATGAACAGAATATCTTAATAGACGGCGGTCCTGATAATTCAATTTTGGCGCAACTGGGCAGTAATTTGGCTTTTTTTGATAAAGAATTGGATTTGCTTATTTTAACGCATCCTCATTCTGATCACGTGGCCGGTTTGGTTGAAGTTTTAAGACGTTATAATGTTAATAAAGTTTTAATGACCGGGGTTAGTCATACCAGTCCTGATTATTTGACATTTGTAGAAGAAATCAGTTTGCAAAATATTGAAATTGAAATTGCCAAGGCACAAAAAGACATTGTTTTAGGTGATGATTTAATTTTAAAAATATTATATCCCTGGACTGATTTATCCGGTCAGGAAGTTGAAAGCTTGAATAATAGCTCAATTATTACCAAATTAATTTATAAAAATACTTCTTTTTTATTAACCGGTGATGTCGAGGAACGAGTAGAATATGATTTGGTTAATAATCAAATTGAAGTGAAAGCCGATGTTTTGAAATTGGGGCATCATGGCAGTAAATATTCAACCACGCAAGAATTTTTAGACCAAGTTCAGCCCCAATATGCCGTAATTCAAGTCGGCCAAGCTAATAAATTCGGTCATCCGCATTTACGAATTTTAAAAAGATTAGAAGATAATAATATTCAGGTTTTTAGAAATGATTTAGAAGGCCCGATAATATTTAGTAGTGATGGGCAAAATTTAAGTATAAAAAAAAGAGGCAAATAATCGCCTCTTTTGTTTTTAGGCCGTTTAAGCAGCCGGTTGAAAATTTGCCTCAATGATTCTAAGGGCCATTCGCTGTTCATCCAAACCAAGTGGTTGGGATAAATTGTCAAGATGAATTACCCAGGCAGCGCTTTCTTCAGGAAGGATGGAAGTAATTTTAAATGTTCTTTGAAACAAGGAATTGTTGTCAGAAACAGGTTTGTAATATTTAGTGAACATTGCCTTGCTCATAGGAATTGCTTCTTGAAACGCGCCGTTGCGATCAGTTAGGCTTACCTTAAGGGTGGCATCAGCTTTCATCTCCTGCCAATTTTCAGTTTCCACGTTAGCAAATTGTAGCCAAATTTCTCCCACATTGGGAGCCCCTAACGTTTTCATTTCACCCTCCTTTTTTTATTAAATTCTAATATAAATTAACATTTTGCAGATTAAAAGTCAATTACTTGAATCTTTTTTTTATATTTGTTAAAATTGAGTTAAATTTAATAAATTTAAAAATAATATTATGGAAAAAACTTTAATTGTGATTAAACCAGACGGCGCGCAAAGAAATTTAATTGGTGAGATTATTTCACGTTATGAAAGAACCGGTTTAAAATTAGTTGCTTTAAAAATGATGCAAGCTAACGAGGATTTGGTTGAAAAACATTATACAATTGATCCTCAGTGGTTTGAAAATGTGGGCGTTAAAGCCATTGAATCTTATAAAAAGAAAGGCATGACACCGCCCAGTGAAGATCCGGTAGAAGTCGGCAAATCAGTTTTACAAAGATTAAAAGTTTATATTACAGCCGGACCAGTTGTAGCTATGGTTTGGCAAGGCAATGAGGCGGTTAAATTGGGCCGTAAAATTGCCGGCACCACAGAATCTTTAAGTGCTGAAATGGGCACAATCAGAGGTGATTATTCTTTGGAATCTTATCAATTAGCCGATGGCAGTGAACGAGCGATTGTTAATTTGGTTCATGCGTCCGGCTCGGTTGAAGAAGCTGACAAAGAAATAGATTTATGGTTTACTGAAAATGAAATTTTGGATTATAAATTAATTCGCGATACTTTGCTATATGATAAAAATTGGCAGTTATAATTTCTTGACAAATTTAATATTTGTTGCTAAACTTAAATTAATATGACAACTACCAAAGCTCTACAATTCCAGAAAATTGATTTAAAAACAAATTTATTAGCTTTATTGCTTTTGTTATTAAGCTACTTTTCGGTGGTTAGTCTTATTTTTGCCAAACAATAATTTTTAGATAAATTTCAAGGTAATAAACTAGCCACCCTAGGTGGCTAGTTTTGGTTTAAGTTCTTTTTAACTTAAGGAGGGTAAATCATGATAAATATTTGTCAAAAATGCGGCCGGTTAAATCCTTTGGCAAATTTGTCTTGCCATTATTGCCAAGCAAGTTGTCAGATTATTAAATCAGGCGATTATGGTAAAATGCTTTTACAAATAGTGGTTAATAAACAAGAGCAAGAAGCCGAAATAGATGAAAGTGATTTTAACAAGCTTTACCCTGATTTTTGTCTTTTGCAAACAGAACGGCAAAGAGTGGACTGGTCAGAAACAATTTTAGCCAGGCCTTAAAAAGTAATATCGGACAAATATCCAGAAAAAAAGGAGGAACCAATGGGAAATGAAGTTAAACGTAATCTGTGCCAAAACCCGAAATGCAAAAGGCCCAATCCGGTGGGCGAGGCTGTTTGCCGACATTGCGGCAGTGAAAGTAAAATGACAGTTATTGGTTATGCTCGTGACCCTCAAGATACAGAGGGAACCGAACAGGAAATTATCCCGCCCCATAACAATGGTAACAGGATAATTCCTTTGTAAATCACTCCCCTGCACCTTATAAGGTGCAGGGGTTCTTTAAAAATTTGTGAATAAATATCGCTTGACAAGTATTTGAAAATAATTTAAAATTTTAAAAAACATATGCAAACTTATTTGGAAGCAAAATTAAATAAAATTCGCTATACTAATGTTTTGGTTTTGGTGTTAGTGATTGTTTTAGTCACTGTTACAGTGGTTCGTTATTTTAGTTTAATATAAATTATTTATATATAACAAAGAGCCACTGTAAAGAACAGTGGCTTTTTTGATTTTATGTCGTTCTTTCAACTGTGGGAACGTAGCTCAAAGGGAGAGCGCCAGACTTACATTCTGGAGATCGCAGGTTCAAATCCTGCCGTTCCCACTTAACTTGTGTCCAAGTCTTTTTAGGCCAAAACATATCAAAAACAAAGGAGGATCAAATGGGAACTGAATTGAACGCTGAGGCGACGGATTGTGAAATCGGGTCTTTAGAAGCCGAAAGGATCAGTGCAAAAAGTGAAGAGAAGTTAAGACGACTGACAAAAGAAGAGCGGTTGCGTCAACTTAATTTGATTTTTCATAATTATTCAATTGAAGTAGCTGCTTTACAGGCAAAGCTCAAAAAAGATCCTTATGACATTGTCCGCCAAGCCAGGCTAAAAATGATTCAGGATTATTTAATGCCCAGGGTTTGCGATTTTATTTTGCATCTTGAATCCTAAAAGGCACTCGATTGACCCTGTACTTATGGTACAGGGTCTTTTATTTTTTATTTGTTAATGTTATAATAAAAATGACCACATAATTGTATTAGTTCTAGGACAACATTATTTATTGGGAGGCTTATATTTTAATAAACCGTGGTTTATTAATGCGGCCACCCACCTGGCGTTTAGCTGGAAACTAGACAATTATGCGGTCATATAAGATCACTCTCAGAGTGATTTTTTATATTTGGATAATAAAAAACATCCTCGTGAATTGACGAGAATGTTTTTTTTTGAATGCTATATTTATACTTATAATTATCTTTCTTCTCTTGGTCTAGCTTCATTGACTTTGATGTTACGGCCTTCAACTTCTTTTTCATTAAACATTTCAATAGCTTTGGCTGCTTCGTCTTCACTGCCCATTTCAACAAAACCAAAGCCTTTGCTGCGACCAGACATTTTGTCAGTAATAATAGTAGCAGAGGTAACGGTACCAGCTTCAGAAAATAAATCTTTTAATTGATTATCATCCAAGCTGTATGGTAAGTTAACTACGTACAAATTTTTTTCCATTGTAAAAATTACCTAATTGACGAAAAAAATAAAAAATTTTATTCGTTTTTGATTTATTAAATATAGTGATCGACTTTAAACACAAAAAATAAATTTAAGTGCAGTCACTAAAACATTTTTAGTCTAGCATAAAAATTTAAATTAAGCAAGTAAAAATTGGCGTTAGTCGGGCTGGCGGGATTTGAACCCGCGACCTCAGCGTCCCGAACGCTGCGCGCTACCAACTGCGCTACAGCCCGTAAAATTTGTCGGGGTGAGCGGATTCGAACCGCTGATCTTCGGACCCCCAGCCCGACGCTCTAGACCAACTGAGCCACACCCCGTTTAAATTTAATTGTAGTAGAGACTATTGGGTTTGGCAATAAAAGGGCCCTGTACCGCACGGTACAGGGCCTTTTTAAAAAAGAGTAATTTAGTCCATTTTACCAATCTTGAACATTTTTGTACCACAGACTGGGCAAGTACCGGTTACAGCCGGGCGACCGTTTTTCATGGTAATTTGTTCAGGCTCTTTCATAGTTTGCTTTTTTTTGCATTTTACGCAATAAGCTTGTACATCTGCCATAAATATAGAGTTAATAATTATTAAGTTTTACTATTGATATTATACGAAAAATAAGGCAAATTAGCAATAAATTGTCAAGCAATTAGCCTTGTTTTTCTTTATTTAAAGATTTTAAACACTTAGTACAAATTTTAGTTTTTTGGCCGTCAATTTTTTTAGTTTGCAAGTTTAACTGTTTCCATTTTTTAGTTTTAATGTTAGAATGACTGCGAGTCGCACTAAGTTTGGGCGTTCTGCCACAAATTTCACAAGTTCTAGACATAATGATATAATTTAGTAGATTAGCGAATAGCTTATGGCAAATAGCTATTCGCTATTGACCATTTGCTATATGCAAAAATAATAGCAGAATTTTTTTAAATAATCAAGCTTTTTATGCAATTTGACGCAATTTTCTTAGTAGTTAATTTTATAGCTTTTTTTCTAGCCTTAAGCGCTCATGAGTTTGCTCATGCCTTGTTAGCTTATTATTTAGGTGATCGAACCGCTCAATATTCCGGCCGTTTAACTTTAAATCCACTGGCTCATATTGATTTATTTGGCACGATTTTATTGCCTTTATTTTTGATTTTAAGTAATGCCGGAATTGTGTTTGGTTGGGCTAAACCAGTACCGGTTAATTATTTTAATTTAAAAGATCAAAAATGGGGTCCAGCTTTGGTTTCTGTTGCCGGCCCGGCAGCTAATTTTATATTTGGAGTTATTTGTATTATTTTATTAAATTTAGTTAATAATTATACAAATTTAGGATTTAATAATTTATTGGTTAATTTTTTATTTTTATTAATTATTGTTAATTTTGTGTTAATGATCTTTAATTTGCTTCCTATTCCGCCGCTTGATGGTTCAAAGATTTTATTCGCAATTTTACCGGATCGTTATGATGCATTTAAAGAATTATTGGAACGATACGGAATTATTATTCTTTTTGCTTTATTAATTTTTGGAGGCGGTTTTTTAACTGCAATTTTTAATTTCATGTTCAAAATAATCCAGATATTTATTTAAACTCTTGACTTTTTTGTTTTAACTATATAAAATAAGATTACAATCAATTTAATTAAATCAATTACAAATTATTTGTAATTTTCTTTTTTTTATTTATTTATGCCTACAAACAGTCAATTAATCAGAAAAGGACGAAAAACAACAACTAAAAAATCCAAAACGCCTGCTTTGGAAAGTGTTTTTAATACTTTAAAACGGAAAAGAAACAAATTACCCAAAGGCAGCCCGTTTAAAAGAGGCGTTTGTTTAAAAGTAACAACTGTTACTCCTAAAAAACCTAATTCAGCCTTGAGAAAAATTGCCAGAGTCCGTCTTTCTAATGGGATGGAAGTAACTGCTTATATTCCCGGTGAAGGTCATAATTTGCAGGAACATTCAATTGTAATGTTACGCGGCGGCAGAGTTAAAGACTTGCCAGGTGTTCGTTATCATATTGTACGTGGACGTTATGATACTCAAGGCGTTGAAGGTCGAAAAAACAGCCGATCTTTATACGGTGTTAAAAAAGGCAAAGGCGGTGCAGCTCCAGCTAAATCAGGGACCGCTGAAGCTCCTGCTGAATAAAAAAATATAATTTATTAATTAAAACAATAAATAAAATATGCGAGGAAAACAAGCACCTAAAAGAGAAATTAAAGCTGATCCCAGATTTAATAATATTCAAGTAACCAAACTTATTAATTATATAATGAGACGAGGAAAAAAATCTGTTGCTCAACAGGTTATTTATGATTGTTTTGATATTATTTCCAATAAAACCAAACAAGATTCTTTGGAAATTTTTGATAAAGCCATAAAAAATGTCGCCCCTTCTTTGGAAGTCAGAGGACGCAGAATTGGCGGCGCAAACTATCAAATCCCTTATCCTGTCAGACAGGAAAGAAAGTTTACTTTAGCTTGTCGTTGGATAATTGCTGCTGCCAAGAAAAGAAAAGGCAAATCAATGGCGGAAAAATTAGCTTTTGAAATTATGGATGCGGCTGAAGAGCAAGGCGAAGCTTACAAGAAAAAAGTTGACACCCATAGAATGGCTGAAGCAAATCGTGCTTTTGCTCATTTTGCCCGTTTTTAACCGGGGTTTATGGAAATTGAAGATTTTAAAAAATTACAAAAAGAATTTGATGATGAATATATTGGTCCCTATAATGATTTACCAGCGGACCTTTTATTTTTAACTACGGCTTTAGCCGGTGAAGTCGGCGAATTTGCCAATTTGGTAAAAAAGTATTATAGAACAGAGAAAAAAGGTCTTGGCGTAATCAATGACAAAGACAGGGATTATTTGACCGAGATGAAAAAAGAGATAATTGATGCATTTTGCTATTTTCTAATCATTGCCAACCAGTTGGAGTTAGATATTGAAACAGAATTTAAAGAAAATTTAACTAGAAATAGTTCAAGATTTAAAAAAATAAATTAATAATTCAAATTTTATAATTTTAAAAATATGCCTAGAGAATATTCATTGGATAAAACTAGAAACATCGGTATTATGGCCCACATTGATGCCGGTAAAACTACTGTAACCGAGCGAGTGCTTTTTTATACTGGTAAAAAACATAAAATCGGTGAAGTTCATGAAGGTGCTGCGGAAATGGACTGGATGGAACAAGAAAAAGAAAGAGGAATTACTATTACTTCAGCAGCCACAACTTGTTTTTGGCAAGATCACCGCATTAACATTATTGATACACCGGGGCACGTTGATTTTACTGTTGAAGTTGAACGTTCATTACGTGTTTTAGATGGCGCTGTGGCTGTTTTTGACGGTTCACAAGGTGTTGAACCACAATCAGAAACTGTTTGGCATCAAGCTACCAAATATAATGTACCAAGAATTGCTTTTGTGAATAAAATGGATAAAATGGGCGCTGATTTTGAAATGAGTTTAAAATCTATTCAGGAAAGATTGTCACCCCATGCTGTGGCAGTTCAATGGCCAATTGGCGCTGAAGCAAATTTTATGGGCATAATTGATTTATTAGAAAGAAAAGCTTATAAATTCACCGGTGAATATGGTCAAACTAAAGAAGATACTGATATTCCCGAAGATATGAAAGATTTAATTGAAAAAATGAGAAATATTTTATTGGAAAAAGTCGCAGAAAATGATGAAGATTTATTAAATAAATATTTGGCTGGCGAAGAATTAGAAATCAATGAAATAAAAAAAGTTATTCGTAAAGCAACTATTAATAATGATTTGCATCCTGTTTTTGTTGGATCGGCTTTAAAAAATATGGGAGTTCAATCAGTTTTAGATGCTGTAGTTGAATATTTACCTTCTCCGCTTGAAGTCCCCTCAATTAGAGGACGCAATCCTAATACAGATGAAGAAGAAAAGCGTGAAACTTCTGATGATGCGCCTTTTTGCGCTTTGGCTTTTAAAATCGCTACTGATCCGTTTGTCGGTAAATTGGGTTTTTTTAGAGTTTATTCGGGTACTTTAAAAGCCGGTTCTTATATTTTAAATACAGCGACTGGTGATAAAGAAAGAGTCGGCAGGATCGTACGTTTGCATGCCAATGCCCGGGAAGAAGTTGATGAAGTATATGCCGGAGAAATTGCAGCAGCCATTGGTTTAAAAAATACTGTGACGGGTAATACTTTATGTGATGAAAAAGCACCGATTATTTTGGAAGAAATAACTTTTCCAGAACCGGTTATTTCAGTGGCAATTGAACCAAAAACAAAACCAGACCAGGAAAAAATGGGGATTGCTTTACAAAAATTAGCAGAAGAAGATCCGACTTTTAAAATTAGAACCGATGAAGAAACTTTTCAAACTATTATTTCGGGCATGGGTGAATTACATTTGGATATTATTGTTGATCGTTTAAAACGTGAGTTTAAGGTTGAAGCTAATGTTGGTGCCCCGCAAGTAGCTTATAAAGAAACAATAAAAGCTTTGGCTGAAGCTGAAGGCAAATATATTAAACAATCAGGCGGTCGTGGTCAATATGGTCATTGTTGGTTAAGATTAGAACCTCGGGATCGAGGTGCTGGCGATGAATTTGTTGATGAAATCAAAGGCGGTGTTATTCCTAAAGATTTTATTCCGGCAGTTGAAAAAGGTGTTAAAGAAGCTTACAGTAAGGGTATTTTAGCTGGTTACCCGGTTGTTGATATAAAAACAACACTTTATGACGGATCTTATCATGAAGTTGATTCGTCTGAGGTGGCTTTTAAAGTAGCTGCTTCAATGGCTTTTAAAGCTGCTGCAGATAAAGCCCAGCCAATTATTTTGGAACCGATCATGAAAATCGAAGTAGTTACACCAGAAGAATTTATGGGTGACGTAATTGGCGATTTAAATTCTAAAAGGGCTACTATTGCTGAAATGTCAGATCGCGGACCAATGAAAGTGATTGATGGCATGGTACCTTTGGCGGAGATGTTTGGTTATGCGACTAATTTACGTTCAATGACTCAAGGTCGGGCTACTTATTCAATGGAATTTGATCATTATGCTGAAGTGCCTAAAAATGTAGCTCAAAATATTATTGAAGGTAAGACAAAGTAAATTGTATTATAATTTTTTATTATAAAACTAAAATAAAAAAGGACACGATTAATTAGTAGTCGCGTTCTTTTTTAATTAACAAAATTTAAATGTTGTTAATAGATTATTTAGATTTATGCTTAATTGTTAATAAACTGTCCATAAGTCTGGGGATGTTTTTGTTAATAAATATGTTGAAAAATAGGTGGGTAAATATGTGCAAATTTTGTTTAAAATTAGCCTAAAATTGGCATTGACAGTATGTATGATATTGTATAAGCTGAGTTTAAGAACCCTACTTGTTTACTTTGTTGAATAGGCGTGCTAAAGAGATTTGGCACGTCATTCAGTAAAGTGTCAGGTGGGGTTTTTTGTTGCGAAAAATATAAATATGCAAATAAATAATTAATATTTAAGGAGGGGCATTATGTCAGTGGTAAGTTTTGTTGAAGTAGAAGTAAACGAGCAAATAAACGTAAAGGAGGATAAAAATGAAAAACCTTGCAGACCGAACTGCGGATGTTGGTGCATCCGATAGTATCGGATGCAGAGATTTTAATCAATTTTCAGAACCAGCCAGACAATTGGTGTTAGTAACAAGTGATGAAAAAAATAAAGTTCAGGATTGTTTTATTAATAATCTGGGACAGACATTGTCCTTATCGCAAACAATTCGGCAGGCAGCCAGGTTGATTGCCGACAGCAAGCCGTTAGTGGGTAGTTACGAAGACTATTTACAGGTCATTTCCAATCAGGTGCTGAGAAAGTATCACCAGGGTACTCATCAGCATATGGTTCAAGTTTATTGGTTTTTATGCCTGTTGCATAAACTGATTCAAGATCAGGGCGCAGCGGGTTTGACCAATTACGGCAGCCAGGAAAGAATGGTGATTGAACATTTGGCCTGTAAAATGCCGGAACAAAGATGGAGTAAGGTTGAATTAGCCGGTATTGTCCATGATGCTTGCAAAGCAGCTTTTTCTCTTGATTTTTGGCTGTCAACCGGTAAATTTAACCAAGACCAATCATCACTTCTGTCTTTTCACACCAGCCTGTTTGTGCCATTGGCTGAAATGTTTGCTGTTGATCCAGAAGTTACAGCTTTGACAGTCTTACATCATTTTGTGATCAAGGAATATCCTGGGCAGGATGTTGCAAGTTTGTTTAATCGACTTTTACTTGACGATACTTTTTGTTTCATGATCGAGGCAATTAATTATGCTGATTTTTATTCGGCATTAAGAGCCAAACGACCCGAATACAGACCAGAAGGTGTTGATTCTTTTTCTCATAAAGAATCTTTAAGCCTTATTAATGAAGTAGTTCGCAAGAAAAAAGTTGGGTCCTGGGTCATCAAATGCATTGAAACTCTGCAGCAATCAGGCTGGCTTGACTGGCTTTTCCCGGCTCAAAGCCCCAATTCTGTTCTTTGTGCAAATTGAAAAAGGGATTCCTGCCCTAGGTTATTAACCTTGGGCAGGAATCCCTTGACAATCTTTTTATTTTTCGCTAAGATGAAAGTGGTTTTAAGAGGAATTTAAAACTTTTTTTATTTTATGAAAAAGCTAAAGAGAATATTAGACTTAATTAGAAAAACAGGGGATCGTTATATCTTTGATGATGATCAAGGTAATAGTTTTATAATCTTGAATATTAATGATTACGAAAATTTAGTTTTAAAAAATCGTCAAGTTAAAAATTTATCAGAAGAAGAATTGTTAAATAAAATTAATAAAGATATAGCTGTTTGGAAAGAGGTTCAAAGTGAAGAACAGTCCGAACAGTTATTAGGTAATTTTTTGGATTTTAAAGAAACAAATGATGACAATGATGATTTGGCAGAAGACCAGTATTATTTTGAACCAGTAGAAGATGAAGAATAAGTCGGTAATTGGGCATCAGGTATTGTTTATTGGTAGTTAGATATTTATTACAAATAATTAAATTAAAAATACTTGTCAAATTTTGATAATGTGTTATAATAATTTATACTTTTTAATAATTAATTAAAAATTAGCGAAGCGGCTGGATAAAACTCTGCCTTTTAGGGCTAGAGGTCGCTTCAACGGAGTTTTAAAAATAATATGGCAGACAAATTTGATCGTTCCAAACCCCATGTGAATGTGGGGACAATTGGTCATGTTGACCATGGTAAAACTACATTGACAGCTGCAATTTTAAAGTATTTAACAGCTCAGGGAAAGGCAGCTCAAGATAAAACAGTTGACCAAATTGATAATGCACCAGAAGAAAAAGAAAGAGGTATTACAATTGCAACAGCTCACGTAGAGTATGAAACAGAAAAAAAACATTATGCTCACGTTGACTGTCCGGGTCATGCCGACTATATTAAAAACATGATTACTGGAGCAGCCCAAATGGATGGAGCTATTTTGGTTGTAGCTGCAACTGACGGTCCAATGCCCCAGACAAGAGAACATATTTTGTTAGCTCGCCAGGTTGGTGTGCCTTCAATTGTTGTTTTCTTAAATAAAGTTGACCAAGTAACTGATCCCGATTTAATTAATTTGGTTGAAGAAGAAGTTCGTGATCTTTTGAAAAAATACGAATTTGACGGTGACAGTACGCCGATTATTAAAGGTTCAGCTTTGAAGGCTTTGGAAAATCCGGATAGCGATGATGGTAAATGTATCCAGGAATTATTAGATTCTTTAGATAGTTATATTCCAGAACCAACAAGAGATGTAGAAAAACCATTTTTAATGCCAATTGAAGATATTTTTACAATTGAAGGTCGTGGTACTGTGGCAACCGGTAGAATTGAAAGAGGCATTGTAAAATTAAATGACGAAGTTGAAATCGTTGGTATTCAAAAAGAAGTGCAAAAAACAGTAGTAACCGGCATTGAAATGTTTAATAAATCATTAGAAGAAGGTCAGGCTGGCGATAATGCTGGTATTTTATTAAGAGGTATTAAAAAAGAAGACATTGAAAGAGGTCAGGTTTTGGCTAAACCCGGTTCAATTACACCTCATACTGAATTTGAAGCAGAAGTTTATGTTTTGACCAAAGAAGAGGGGGGGCGTCATAAACCTTTCTTTAAAGGTTATAAACCCCAATTTTATATGAGAACAACTGACGTTACCGGAGAAGTAGAAATTTTGGGTGGTGCTGAAATGGTTATGCCTGGCGATACCGTGCAATTAAAAGTTAAACTTATTTCACCCGTTGCTTTGGAAGAACAACAAAGATTTGCTATTAGAGAAGGTGGCAGAACGGTTGCTTCTGGTGTTGTAACCAAGATTATTGCTTAAAGATTTATAAAGTCCTCTCTCTGTAATTCGCCAGAGAGAGGGCTTTTATATACTTTATAAATAATTTATATTATAATAAATAAATCAATTAAATTAATTTAATTTTGAAATTCCATGCCAGAAAAGGTTAAAGAAAAAAAAGTTAATACCGAAGAAAAACAACGTATTAGAATCAAAATTCGAGCTTATGATCATAAAATAATTGATCAATCAACTCGAACGATTTTAGACACGGCAGAAAGGACAGGAGCTCAAATTTCAGGCCCAGTCCCTTTACCTGTTGAGAAAAGAAAATACACGGTCTTGAATTCTACTTTTGTTCACAAGCAAGCCAAAGATCAATATGAAATGAGAATTCATAAGAGATTGATTGATATTATTGAGCCGACTCCGGCTACTGTTGATGCTTTGATGAGCTTGAATTTACCTGCAGGAGTAGACATTGAAATTAAAATGTAAAAAGACTTGACAACTTTTCAAATCTTAGATAAAATTCTTTATTATAAATAAAGATAAATTTTTTATTGTAAATTTAAAATAATTGTAGAAAAAATAAAGAAAGGTTCTCTCTCTTTTTTTGCAGAGAAAAACCTTTATTATTTTTACAATTATCTAGGAGAAATAGAAAATCACTAAAACTAAAAAAATCCAGCTAAAATAAAAGATTTTTTAATTTAGCGCAAATCTGGATTTTTAGTGAACCAGATTTTTTATTTTCTTTTAAGAATTTTTTATGAAATTTATTTTAGGCAAAAAATTAGAAATGACCCAGAAATTTAAAGAAGATGGTACGGTTATTCCAGTAACAGTTGTTCAGGCTGGTCCTTGTTTTATTACTCAAGTCAAACAAGCCGATAAAGATAATTATCAAGCAGTCCAAATAGGTTATAAAGAAGTTAAAAAATTAAACAAACCCAAAGCCGATCATTTGAAAAATGCGCTCCAATTAAAATATTTAAAAGAATTTAGATTATTAGGTAATGAATTTGATTATAAAAAAGGGCAGGAAATTAATGTTTCTGTTTTTTCAGGGGGTGATAAGGTTAAGGTTACGGGTGTATCTAAAGGCAGGGGGTTTCAAGGTGTAGTTAAAAGATATGGATTTAAAGGTGCACCAAAATCACATGGCACAAAAGATCAATTGCGACACCCTGGTTCAATCGGTTCAACTGGCCCGGCTCACGTTTTTAAAGGTACCAGAATGGCTGGTCGAATGGGCGGGGATCAAGTAACTGTTGCTAATTTGGAAGTTGTTGAAGTTGATCCGGAAAAAAATTTATTATTTATAAAAGGCGCTATACCAGGTAGCCGTAATGGCTTACTTGAAATTGTTGCACCAGGAGAAATGGATCTGACAGTAAAACAAGAGAAATCAGCCGAAGAACCGGAAAAATTAAAATCAGAAGCTCAAAAAGAAGATAAAGAGGTAAAAAAAGAACCAGTTAAAGAAAATAATACAGTAGAAGAAACTAAAAAAGAAACAGTTAAAAAAGAATCTACAGAGGAAGAAGATAAGAAAAAAGACGAATCAAAAGAGGATTCAAAAGAAAAAGAAAAAAACGACAAAGAAGTTAAGCAAGAAAGTAAATAAAATTTAATTTATATATGGCTAAAGTAAAAGTTTACAATTTACAAGGCAAAGAAACAGAAGAAATCAAATTAGATTCTGATATTTTTGATGTAAAAATAAACCCGGATTTGGTTTATCAGGTTGTTGAAATACAAAAAGCCAATACCAGACAAAATTTAGCTCATGCCAAAACAAGAGCCGAAGTCAGAGGTGGCGGTAGAAAACCTTGGCGCCAAAAAGGAACCGGAAGAGCTAGACATGGTTCAACCCGTTCCCCCATTTGGGTTGGCGGCGGAGTTACTTTTGGCCCCAGCAATGAAAGAAATTTTGCCAAAAAAATCAATAAAAAAATGAAACGAAAGGCTTTATTTATGACCTTGACTGACAAACTTCAGGAAAACCAGTTAGTTGTAGCTGATAAATTGGAATTAGCTGAAATAAAAACTAAAGCGCTAGCCAGTATTTTAAGTAAATTACCAACCAAAGAGGCAAAGTCAGTATTACTAGTTTTGGATCAGAAAAATGAAGCAATTAGTAAATCTGCTAGAAATTTACCGAAAATAAATGTAATTTTGGCTAATAGTTTGAATATTATGGATATTTTGAAACATGATTATTTATTAATTGATAAAACAGGAATAAAAAAAATAACTGAAACATTTAAATAATAAAATATATGAGTTTTTTAGATAAATTTAAAAAAAAGCAAAAACAAGAATCAGCAGATAAAAAAGAAGTAAAAAAAGAACCGGAAAAAAAAGTTAAAGAGAAAGAAACAGAATATGAAACATTAAAAGCCAAAACAGAAGGTGATTTACCGGTTAAGCCTGTTAAAAGTAAAGAAGTAAAAACGCCGGCTAAAAGTAAAAAAGAAGATACTGCTGAGGCTTATAAAATATTAATCAAGCCTTTAGTTACGGAAAAAGCCACTGATTTGGCTAATTTTAATAAATATTGTTTTGAAGTTGCTAAAAACGCCAATAAAATAGAAATTCAGAAAGCGATTAAAAATTTATACGGAGTTGAGCCGCTTGATATTAATATAATTAATATGAGAGGTAAGAGAGTCAGATATGGTCGAGTTTCAGGTAAAAAGAAAAATTGGAAAAAAGCAATTGTGACTTTAAAACAAGGTGATAAAATTGAAATTTACGAAGGAGTTTAATTTTAAATTATTTTAAGCTATGGCAATTAAGAAATATAAACCACTAACCCCAGCCAGAAGAAAATCAAGTGTAGATGATTTTTCTGATTTAACATCTAAAAAACCAGAGAAATCATTAATTAAATCAAAGAAAAAAACTGGCGGGCGAAATGTAACCGGTAGAATTACGGTGAGACATGGGGGGGGGTGCGAAACAAAATATCAGAATAATTGATTCTAAACGAGATAAGTTTGATATTCCAGCTAAAGTTAAGACGATTGAATATGATCCGAATCGAAATGCCAGGATTGCTCTGGTAGTTTATAAAGACGGGGAAAAAAGATATATTACTGCGCCAAAAGAAATGAAAGTCGGTCAGGAAATTATTTCTTCAAAAGACAATAAAATAAAGATTCAGGCTGGTAATGCCATGTCTTTAAAAAATGTTCCCGAAGGTTCAATGATTTATAATATTGAATTAACACCAGGTAAAGGCGGGCAATTAGTTCGAGGTTCAGGTGCCAGTGCTCAGTTGATGGCGATTGAAGGAAAATATGCTACTATAAAATTACCTTCTGGTGAAGTAAGAAAAGTAAATAAAGATTGTTTGGCTACTTTGGGAAGTGTTAGTAATCCTGAATATGTAACGATTCGTTGGGGCAAAGCAGGTAGAAAAAGACATAAAGGTATTAGACCGACAGTAAGAGGTAAGGTTATGAATCCAGTTGATCATCCACATGGTGGTGGTGAAGGCAGGCAACCAATTGGTTTAAAATATCCCAAAACACCTTGGGGCAAACATGCTTTAGGCGTAAAAACCCGTAAAGCGAAAAAATATTCAGATAAATTAATTATACAAAGAAGAAAAAAGAAAAGAAGATAATATAAAAAAATTATGGCTAGAAGTTTAAAAAAAGGACCATATGTTAATGAGAAGTTATTAAATAAAATTTCTCAATTAAAATCAGGGGATAATACTTTAATTAAAACCTGGGATCGTGCTTGTACCATAACACCGGAAATGGTAGGTTTTCGAATAGGGGTTTATAATGGTAAAGAGCATGTTGAGGTGAAAATAATTGAAAATATGGTTGGTCATAAGTTAGGTGAATTTGCGCCGACTAGAAAATTTATTTCTCATGGTGGTCGTATAGCTAAAGAACAGCAAAAATCTAAATAAATTATTTTAAGATTATTTATATATGCAAGCAAAAGCAAAATTAAGTTTTTTAAGAATATCGCCTAAGAAAGTTAGGTTGGTCGCCGATTTAATTAGAGGTTTAAAGGTTGAAGAAGCAATTGGTCAGTTGAATTTTTTAAATAAAGCAGCACAAAAACCGATTTTAAAATTATTAAATTCAGCGATTAGTAATGCTGAAAATAATTTAGAATTAAAAAAAGATAATTTATATATAAAAGAAATTAGAGTTGATCAAGCTGGCATGTTAAAAAGATGGCAACCACGAGCGCATGGTCGAGCTACGCCGATAAGAAAAAAAATGTCTCATGTTAAAATTGTTTTAGAAGAAATTGAGCCTACTCAGCCTAAGAAAAATAAAAAGAGCAAGCCAAAAGAAGAAAAGCCGATTAGAATAAAGTCCAAAGAAGAAATCAAAGAAACTTTACCAGCTGAATCAGTAAAATCAGAAGATAAAGAACAAATTAAAGCTAAGCAAAATGAACAAGAAAAGGGCAAGGAAACTATTGATCAAAGAATGGAAGGTAAGCATAGACATAAACAGCATATGGACAAGACAAGCATGAAACAATCCAAGGGATT
This sequence comes from uncultured Gammaproteobacteria bacterium, assembly GCA_964531215.1. Taxonomy (GTDB): domain Bacteria; phylum Patescibacteriota; class Patescibacteriia; order CAIXNZ01; family CAIXNZ01; genus WJKP01. The sequence continues at coordinate 16,910 of CAZHFK010000013.1, forward strand.
TATTAATAAAATGTTTAAACGTAAATCAGGTTAAACAGCAGATATTGAGAAAAGAGATTTGAGATAATAATTAAAGTCGCTGTCTCTAATCTCTAATTAACTAATATTAAATTTATGGGACAAAAAGTTAATCCAAAATCATTCAGAATAGGTGTCACTAAAACTTGGGATTCAAAATGGTTTGCCAAGAGAGATTTTAGTAGTTATTTAAAACAAGATGTAATTATAAAGAAATATTTAAAAAATAAATTAAAAGAAGCTGGTGTTGCAAAGATTGAAACAGAAAGATCAGCAGAAAAGATTAATATTATTATTCATGCAGTTAGGCCAGGTGTAATTATTGGGCGTTCAGGTGTGGGAATAGAACAATTAAAAGAGGAATTGATTAAAAAGATTTTTAATAAAAAAGCCACAAAAACACCGGGTAAAGTTAATTTAAATATTAATATTTTGCAAGTTGATAAACCAAATTTGAATGCTCAAGTCGTTTTGGATAATATTATTGCTGATTTAGAAAAAAGAATTCCTTATCGTCGGGTTATGAAGCAGTCAATTGGCAGAGTGATTAGAGCCGGTGCCAAAGGCGTGAAAGTTATTGTGGCTGGTAGATTAAATGGCGCTGAAATTGCCAGAACAGAAACTTTAACAGAAGGCATGATCCCGTTACATACTTTAAGAGCCAATATTGATTATACTAGAGGCGCTGCTCATACTATTTATGGTAAAATCGGCGTTAAGGTTTGGATTTATAAAGGAGAAATTTTTAGTTATCAAGATACTAAAAATGATCAAGAGAATAAAAAAGATAATAATAAATTAAAAAATAATAGTTAGATAAAATATGTTGATGCCCAAGAAAGTAAAACATAGAAAATGGCATAAAGGCAGAAAAAGAGGCCAGGGGATTGCTACTAGAAGCAATGATCTTAGTTTTGGCAGTTATGGCTTAAAATCAATGGAACATGGCTGGATAACATCCAGGCAGATTGAAGCAGCAAGAAGAGCAATGACTCATTACATTAAAAGAGGTGGTAAAATTTGGATAAGAATTTTTCCTGACAAACCGGTTACTAAAAAAGGTGCAGAAGTTCCCATGGGCGGTGGCAAAGGTGCTCCCGAATATTATGTGGCTGTTGTTAAACCAGGTACGGTTATGTTTGAAATGGAAGGTGTTGATTTGGAAAAAGCCAGAGAAGCCATGCGTTTGGCTGGGCATAAATTAGCAGTTAAAACAAGATTTATAGTTAAAGACTAATTATTTTAATAATTATGAAAGCCAAAGAAGAATTAAAAGAATTAAAATTAAAATCAGAAGCAGAATTGCATAGACTGCTTGCTTCAAATAGAGAAAAATTGAGAGATTTAAGATTTAAAGTATCACAAAATCAGTTAAAAAATATAAAAGAAATAAGACAAATTAAAAAAAAGATCGCTAAAATTTTAACATTAATAAATCAGAAAGAAAAAAATAATAATTCAAATAAATAAATAATTTAAATATGGCAGAAGAAAAAACAAAAAAAATGAAACGCAGATTAAAAGGATTTGTAATTAGTGATAAACCGGCTAAGACGATTATAGTTCGTTTGACTCAAAGAAAAATGCATCCTAAATATAAAAAACAGTATAAAGTTAATAAAAATTATAAGGTGCATGATGAAAAAAATATAGCTAAAACCGGTGATCAGGTTATTTTTGAAGAATGTCGGCCGTTAAGTAAAGATAAAAGATGGCGTTTAATTGAAATTATAAAAAAATAATTAATTTTAAATATGGTTCAACATAGAACAATGTTAAAACTTGCAGATAATACTGGTGCCAAAAAAATGATGGTTATTAAAGTTTTAGGTGGAACAAAAAGAAGATATGCCGGTTTGGGAGATATTGTGACGGCTTCAGTTAAAGAAGCAGTCCCTCATTCAATGGTTAAAAAAGGTGATGTGGTTCAAGCAGTTTTAGTCAGGACTAAAAAAGAAACTAAAAGGAAAAATGGTTTTTGTATTCGTTTTGATGATAATGCCGCGGTTATTATTGATAAAAACAATAAAGAACCCAAAGGTACTCGTATTTTGGGACCGGTTGCTAGAGAATTAAGGGCGAAAGGTTTTAATAAGATAATTTCATTGGCTCCGGAAGTTTTATAATTAATAATTTTTAATTTAGATATGAAAATTAAATCAGATGACAAAGTAAAAGTAATTGCCGGTAAAGATAAAGGGAAAAAAGGCAAAGTTTTACAGGTTTTCCCTGAAAAAAAGAAAGTATCGGTTGAAGGAATTAATTTGGCAATAAAACATATGAGACCAAAACGTCAGAATGAACAAGGTCAAAAGATTGAGTTTCCCTCCCCTTTAAGTGTTTCTAATGTTATGTTAATTTGTCCAAAGTGTAATAAAACGACCCGAGTTAAATATAAAGTTTTAGATAAAGCAGAGAAAAAAAGTGACAAGAAAAAGAGAATGTGTAATAAATGTAACGAGTTAATCGATTAATATTTTTCAAATATGAATTTAAGAGAATATTACAAAAAAGAAGTTATTCCGCAATTAAAATCGGAATTTGGTTATACCAATAATTTAGCTGTACCCAAATTGGAAAAAGTTGTTTTTAATGCCGGGCTGGGTAAAGGCTTAAAAGATTCTGGTTTTATAGAAAATGTTGAAAATACATTAACTCGAATTACCGGGCAAAAACCAGTAAAAACAAAAGCCAAGAAATCTATTTCTAATTTTAAAATTAGAGAAGGGATGGTAATTGGTATGAAAGTTACTTTACGCGGAGAGAAGATGTATGATTTTGTAGAGAAATTAATTAAAATTACTTTGCCCAGGGTAAGAGATTTTAGAGGTTTATCATTAAAGTCAATTGATAAAGAAGGTAATTTAAATATAGGTATTAAAGAACATATTGCTTTTCCGGAGATTCAGGCTGATGAAATCGAAAAATTACACGGTTTAGAAATGGCTATAGTGAGTACTGCTAAAAATCGTGAAGAAGGAGAAGCTTTATTTAAAGCATTGGGGTTCCCGTTTAAGAAAAAATAATTTATTTATAAGTATATATTTTATGGCAACAGAAGCACAAATAGCAAAATCAAACAAAAAACCTAAATATTCAACTCGGATAGTTAGACGGTGTTGGCGTTGCGGCAGAAGACACGGATATATGAGAGATTTTAAATTATGCAGAATTTGTTTTAGAGAATTAGCTTCTAAGGGTGAGATCCCTGGGATAAAAAAAAGCAGTTGGTAATTAACCAATAATTAATAATTATAGTTTTCAAATATGCATACAGATCCTATAGCAGATATGTTAACAAGAATAAGAAACGCTCAGGCAGTTAAAAAGAGCGAAGTTTTGATTCCTTTTTCAAAGCTCAAATTTGAAATTGCAAAAATTTTAAAACATGCTGATTATATTGAAGAGACAAGTAAAGTAGAAGAATCAAAATTTCCTCAAATAAAAATAGTTTTAAAATATAAAGATAATAAAGAACCAGTAATCAGAGAAATTAAAAGAGTTAGTCGGCCGGGGCAAAGAGTGTATGTGAATAGTAATAAAATTCCTAGCGTTTTAAATAACTTAGGTATTGCTATTATTTCTACCTCGCAAGGCTTAATGACTAATAAAGATGCGAAAAGAAAAGGTGTTGGGGGAGAGGTTCTTTGTGAAGTTTGGTAATTAATAATTAATATATATGTCAAGAATCGGTAAAAATCCAATAGAAATTCCTGAAGGAGTCGAAGTGAAAATTGAAGCCCAGGAATTAACAATTAAGGGGCCTAAAGGTGAATTAAAACAAAAAATTCATCCGTTGGTTAATGTTGAACAAAAAGAAAATCAGATTTTAGTCAAGGTTAATCAGCCTGAAGATAAAAGACAAAGATCTTTATGGGGACTGTTTGGCAGTCTAATTAAAAATATGGTGGAAGGAGTAACTAATGGTTATGAAAAAAAATTAGAAATTAACGGAGTCGGTTACCGGGTTGAATTAAAAGATGATCTGTTAATTTTAAACGTCGGTTATTCTCATCCAATTGAATATAAATTGCCAGAAGATATAACAGCTAATGTTGAAAAAAATTTAATTACTATTAGCGGTATTGATAAACAATTGGTCGGTGAAGTTGCGGCGCAAATTAGAAAGGTCAGAAAACCAGAGCCATATAAAGGTAAAGGCATTAAATATGAAGACGAAGTTATTATTAGAAAAGTTGGTAAAGCAGCCTCTAAGGGCGCTGAATAATAAATTAATAAAATTTAGATAATATGAAGATCCAAGAAAAAAGACAAAAAAAACAAGATCGCCAAAGACGGGTTAGGGCAAAAATTGCGGGTACAAAAGAACAACCTCGTTTGTCTGTTTTTAGAAGTTTAAAATATATAAGCGCACAATTAATTGATGATACTATTGGTAAAACCTTAATTTCAGTCAATGATCGAGAAGTTAAAAATAAAAAGGCAACAAAAATGGAAAAAGCTAAAGAGGTCGGTAAATTAATTGGCCAAAAAGCTTTAGAAAAAGATATTAAATTAGTTGTTTTTGATCGAGCTGGTTATAAATATCATGGTCGGGTTAAAGCTGTTGCTGAAGGCGCTAGAGAAGCTGGTTTAGAATTTTAATCAAATAATATTTATAATATGGTTAGAAAAAATAAAGAAGTAATAAAAAAAGAAGAAGAATTCCAACAAAGAATAATTGATGTAGCCAGAGTAACCCGTGTGATGGCTGGTGGTAAACGTATGAAATTTAGAGTTTGCTTGGCAATCGGTGATAAAAAAGGCCGAGTCGGTATTGGTATTGCCAAAGGTTCTGATGTTACCATGGGCATTAGCAAGGCGTTAGATATAGCAAAAAAGAATTTAGTTAAAGTGCCAATAGTTAATGAAACAATTATTCATTCGGTTGAGATTAAATTTAAAGCCGCTAAGGTGCTTTTAAAACCAGCTAAAAAAGGTGCGGGTATTAAAGCAGGCGGCCCGGTCAGAACATTATGTGAATTAGCCGGTATTCCTAATGTTACAGCTAAAATTTTGGGTTCTAATAATAAAATAAATATTGCCAAGGCAACAATAGAGGCTTTTGGCAGCTTTAAGAAAGCTAAAAAGGAGCAACAAGCAGAAAGTAAGGCTGATGAGTCAAATTTAGAAGAAAAATTTATTCCTGAAAATATTGAAAAAAAGGAACCTCAAAAATCTCAAAAGCAAAAATTTACGGATAAGGTTAAAAAGATGATTAATAAAGATGAAAAAAATAAATAAAATAATATATGGCATTAAAATTACACAATTTAAAACCAGCTAAAGGCGCCACAAGAGATAAAAAGCGAGTTGGTCGCGGTAATTCTTCGGCACATGGGAATTATTCAACCAGAGGTTTAAAAGGCCAAAGGGCTAGAAGTGGCGGTAAAGGCGGGTTGAAATTAAAAGGTTTTAAATCTAACATTCAGAGCACCCCTAAGTTAGGTGGTTTTAAAAGTTTAAAATCCAAATTAGCAATAGTAAATATAAAAGATTTAGAAAAATCTTTTGAGAATAATGAAGTTATTACACCGGCTAAATTAGTTAATAAAAAATTAATTACTAATACAAGAAACGGTGTTAAGGTTTTAGGTATGGGTAAATTAAGTAAAAAGTTTACTGTTAAGGTAGATAAGGTTTCTGATTCTGCCAGGCAAGTGATTGAAAAAGCAGGCGGTAAAGTAATTACTTTTGCTGCTAATAAAAAAGATAATAAACCTGATAATAATTCTAAAGAATTTAAACCAAAACAAACCTAAATTTTATGTGGTTGGATAAAATAATTCAGATTTTTAAAATCAGAGATTTACGTAAAAGTATTCTTTATGTTTTAGGCATGTTAGTTGTTTTTAGAGTTGCTGCTCATATCCCTGTGCCGGGTGTTAATGTTGAAAATTTGAAAGAATTTTTTGCTTCTAATCAATTTTTGGGTTTAATTAATATTTTTTCCGGGGGCGGTATGGAAAATTTTTCAGTCGTGGCTTTAGGTGTGGCTCCTTATATTACTGCTTCAATTATTTTTCAGTTATTAGTAATGATTATACCTAAATTAGAAGAAATTTCTAAAGAACCCGGGGGACAGCAAAAAATAAATAAATGGACCAGATGGTTGACCGTGCCCTTAGCCGCTTTGCAGGCTTATGGTATGATTACCATGTTAAGACAGCAGTCATCATTTGATATTATCGGTGATTTATCGGCATTAAATTTATTAACAACAATTATTACTATTACTGCCGGTTCTATATTTTTAATGTGGATAGGGGAATTGATATCAGAGAAAAAGATTGGCAATGGTATTTCTATTATGATTTTTGCCGGTATTATTGCGGCTTTGCCTGGTGTTGTTCAGCGAACTATTGCGGTTTTTGATCCAAGCCAAATTGCAACCGTTGTAACTTTTGCCATTATTGCCGTAGTGACAATTATTGGAGTTGTCATTATTAATGAGGGTACTCGTAATGTGCCGGTTTCTTATGCTCGACACGTCAGAGGCAACCGAATGTATGGCGGAGTTAATACCCATTTACCGTTAAGAGTAAATATGGCAGGTGTAATTCCGATTATTTTTGCCATTTCTTTAATTTTATTTCCGCCAATGATTGCCAATTTTTTCTTGCATGCCAAATCACAAATTTTGGTAAGAATTGCTGAATTTATTATTGAAGTTTTTCAAAATCAATTAATTTATGGCATTTTATATTTTGTTTTTGTTTTTGGTTTTACTTATTTTTATACCGCAGTTATTTTTCATCCACAACAGATCGCTGAAAATTTACAAAAACAAGGCGGTTTTATCCCTGGAATCAGACCAGGCAAAAATACAGAAGAATATTTAGCTAATGTAACTAATCGCATTATTTTTGCCGGTGCATTATTTTTAGGTTTAATTGCTATTTTACCTTTAATTGTGCAGAGTGTTTCCGGCGGTTTGAATTTGGTTATTGGCGGTGCAAGTTTATTGATTGTGGTAAGTGTAGTTATTGAAAGTGTTAAACAAATAGAATCGCAATTAACTATGCGAGATTACGAGGGATTATAAAACGTATTTAAATTATTAGCAGATTTGATATAATAAAAAGGGTTCTATCCCTTTTTATTTTTTATTAAAAATTTAATTAAAATTATATGAATTTAATATTAATCGGACCGCAGGGATCTGGTAAAGGCACGCAGGCAGAATTATTAAATGAGAAATTAAATATTCCGATCATTTCAGTGGGAAGACTTTTGCGTCGGCAAATCCGCAGAAAAACCGATTTAGGCAAAAAGATAGAAAAATATGTAACCAAGGGTAATTTAGTGCCTAATAGAATTACCAATCAAGTCGTGAAACATGAAGTAGGTAAATTAAAATATAAAAAAGGCGCAATTTTTGACGGTTATCCTCGTGATTTGGGCCAGGCAAAATTTTTAGAAAGATTAGTTAAAATTGATTATGTTGTTTTAATTAAAATCAGCAAAGCAGAAACAATCAAACGTTTAAGCGGCAGAAGAGTTTGTCCGGCTTGTGGT
>CAZHFK010000014.1:0-2046 GCA_964531215.1 uncultured Gammaproteobacteria bacterium
TTTTATCTTTTACATCCAGCGCTGGCCGATTTTGCCGATAAGTTTTTAAACGTCGTTCGGCCTCTTTTTTTTCTTCAGCGATTTTTTTATTTAAATATTCTTGACTAACATTAAGTGAATTAATTGCTGATTGATCAAAAATTCCTTCACCACTTTCAGTAATAGCGCCAATTGCGTATTCTTCATGACCGGGGGCGCCGATTTTACGCGGAACCACCAAGTCAAGCGGTAAGTTTAGTTTTTTGGCGATTTCAAAAGCATTAACTATACCGCCACGTGGCAAGGCAATAATAACCTTATCTTTTTGGTTTTTAAATTTTTTTAATTCCTGAGCCATTTTTTGGCCGGCGTTTTCGCGATTTTTAAAGATCATATGTCGAAATTATTAATTAATAATTACAGGGGTATCAATAGAAGTTAGATTATAAAGGTGTTCCATGTCTTCATAACGAACATTGACGCACCCACCAGAAACTCTTTCTTTTCCAAATTTATCATGCCAGTAAGCGCCATGAATGTAATAGCGCAGGCCATTAACAGTGCCAAAATACATATTCCATTTAGTATTGGGAAGGTTGTAATAATGTTTGATTGGATATTTTTTAATTATTTTAAATTCACCTAAAGGCGTTGGAGTCTCTGGTTTGCCGGTGGAAACAGGCAAAGTATCTACTAAAATATCATTAATGAAAAATTTTAAATTTAAATCGCTTGTACTGACTTCAATTCTTTTGGTTATTTTAGTCGCTCGAGGATCAGTAGGGGAATAATTATTATAAATTTCAGTGCTATCTAAATAGCCATCATTATCAGTATCGCGAAGCATTAAATTAGTACCAAGTTTTATTTCCCAAGCATCATTTAAACCGTCATTATCAGTATCAGCTTCACGCATAGTTAGTTGGGGGTGTTTGGGTGAATAATTATTCGCAACTTCAATGCCGTCATTATATCCATCTTTGTCAGTGTCAGCATCATACCAAAACGTTTGATAAATGGCTTTTTCCTGGTAATTGCTTAAGCCGTCCTTATCATCGTCAAGATAAACATCGGGATTATAAGCCCAGGAAAAAGAAGCAATAAAAACTGTTATTAATAAAACAATGATAAAAATAATAAAATGATATTTTTTGTGATCTTCAATTATTTCCATATGTTTTAATTAAAAATATTACTTGATTAAATTATACCATTTTTTTGATTAATGTTATAATGAAAACATGAAATTATCATTAAGACATTTTTTTAATTTTAGTTTTTTGTTTGAGCTTTTTTTGTTTGTTTTTACCATGTATTTATCAATTGGTGTGGCTTTGAGTTTGTTGCAAAAAGCTCCTGTCCAGGCTTCGGCATCAGCCGAAGGTTTATCAGCCTGGCAGTTTATAATTATGTTTATTGTGGCAACTGTTATTTTATTGGTAATTTTAAAATATTTTAAAAAACCTTGGGTAATTCAGGGATTATTTTATTTGGCAATTATTGAAGGGCTTTTATTTTTTAGTCAGGCTTTTTTTGATTGGCCTAATTTTTTATACGTTGTTGCGTTTCTTTTATTGTCTTGGGCTTTTTATCGTAATATTTTTATTCATAATGTGATAATTGTTTTGGCTGTCAGTGCGATTGCCGTGATTTTTGGTTTGAATTTTATGCCTTCAGCTGTAATTTTAATTTTATTATTTTTAGCTATTTATGATTTTTGGGCGGTTTATAAGACTAAACATATGGTTAAAATGTTTAGCGGTATGGCTAAGGCTAAAGTTCATTTTTCTTTGATTATCCCGCAGAGTTTTAAATCTTTATTTAAAAAAACAAAAACAGTCAGTCCTTCAATTGAATTTATGTTTTTAGGCACCGGTGATTTGGCTTTGCCTGCTATTTTGGTTGTTTCCAGTTTGAAAATTAGTCAATTAACCGCTTTGTTAACCGCATTGGGCGCAGTTTGTGGTTTTATTTTTCTTTATATTTTATTTATTACTCAGGAAAAAAGAGCTCCCATGCCGGGATTGCCCCCCATAATTTTGGGCACTTTGCTTGGGTTTTTAGCTT
>CAZHFK010000014.1:2056-23468 GCA_964531215.1 uncultured Gammaproteobacteria bacterium
TATGACGCACTATGAAAATTTGGAACATACAGCTGATTTGAAAATTAGAGCTTTGGGTGCAAATAAAAAAGAAGTATTTATTAATATGGCTAAAGGTATGTTTGATAATATGGTTGATCAGCAGAATTTATTAAAAGATGGGCCGATTAAAAGAGAAATTAAGATTGATTCCGTTGATTTACAGTCGCTTTTGGTAGATTTTTTAAGTGAATTACTTTATTTAAGTGATACTAATGATGAAATTTATAATGAATTTGAATTAAGTTTTAAGGATTTAAAATTGAAAGCCAGAGTTATGGGCTATAAAGTTAAAAAGATTAAATTAGATATTAAAGCAGTCACTTATAATGATTTAGTTATTAAAGAAAAAGATGATCAATGGATTGCCGAAGTTGTTTTTGATATTTAAAATTAATAATTAAATTATGCCCAATAAAGATGATTTAAATAAAATTTCCGATTATCTTTATAAAATCCCTAAAGATTATAGTAAAGATATGAATGTGCCGGTGCACGTTTATACTAATGAAAAAATGCTTGATTTGATTACCAAAGACCGTTCATTGGACCAGGCTGTTAATGTAGCGACTTTGCCGGGTATTTTAAAATATTCTTTAGCTATGCCTGATATTCATCAAGGCTATGGGTTTCCGATTGGCGGAGTTGCTGCGATTAAATGGGACGGAGGAGTTATTTCACCGGGCGGAGTCGGTTATGATATTAATTGCGGTGTTAGGTTTTTAATCAGTCGGATTACCAAACCAGAATTAGAGCCCCAATTCGAAAGATTAATTGATGCTTTATACGAAACAGTGCCCAGCGGTTTGGGTAAAAGTGGTAAGTTATCAGTTAGTCAAAAAGAATTAGATGAAGTTTTAAGTGGAGGTATTGATTGGGCAATCAAAAAAGGTTTTGCTTCTGAAGAGGATAAAAATCATTGTGAGGAAAACGGCCGGCTAAAATTAGCTGATCCTGATAAAGTTTCAGATCAAGCTAAAAAACGCGGCCATGATCAAATCGGCACCTTGGGATCTGGCAACCATTTTTTAGAGGTTCAGTATATAGCCAAGATTTTTAATAAAGAAATTGCTCAAGTATTCGGACTTTTTAAAAATCAAATCGTGGTCATGATTCATACTGGTTCACGTGGTTTAGGGCATCAGGTTTGCACCGATTATATTAAAAAATTAAATAAAAAAATAAAGGAATGGAATTTGGATTTGCCTGACCGGGAATTGATTTATGCTCCATTAGATTCTCAAGAGGGTAAAGATTATTTTGCGGCTATGAGTTCGGCTGCTAATTTTGCCTGGAATAACCGGCAATATCTTACCTATTTAACCAGGCAAGTTTTTGAGGATGAATTAGGTGCGGATAAATCCCATTTGCGTTTGGTTTATGATGTAGCTCATAATATGGCTAAAAAGGAAAAGTATAAGATTGAAAGTCAAGAAGTTGAAGTTTGTTTGCATCGTAAAGGAGCAACTCGGGGATTTGGCCCCCGTAATCCTCATATCCCAAAAGATTATGAAAATACAGGTCAACCGATTCTTATACCGGGTAGTATGGGCACTTCTTCTTTTATTTTAGCCGGAACTCAATTGGCCGAAGAGCAAACTTTTGGTTCAGTTTGTCATGGCGCGGGCCGACGTATGTCCCGTTCAGCAGCTAAAAAACAGGTTTCTGGCCAGCAAATTAAAGAAGAATTAGCCAAAAGAGGTATTTTGATTCGTTGTCCTTCATTATCGGATATAGCAGAAGAAGCGCCTTTGGCTTATAAAGACATTGATAATGTAGTTAAAATAGTTGTTCAGGCTGGCTTAGCTCAAAAAGTCGCTCAAATGTATCCCTTAGGCGTTGTTAAAGGTTAATTTTTGCGATATAATTTTAATATAACCCTATTTGTTTAATTGGGATAAGTTTAATTTGTAATTATCTATGAAGTTTGTCCCGCTACATGTTCACAGCCATTATAGTTTGCTGGATGGAATGACTAAAATAGATGATTTGCTTGATAAAGCTAAGGCTGATGGTATGCCGGCTATTGCTTTGACTGACCATGGCTCAATGTATGGTATTATTGAGTTTTATCAAAAGGCTAAAAAAGCCGGGATAAAGCCTATTTTAGGCGTGGAAGCTTATATGGCCCCTTATGGTATTTTAAATAAGCGAGCCAATATTGATGAAGAAAATTACCACTTGGTGCTTTTAGCGAAAAATAATATTGGTTATCAAAATTTATTAAAACTTGTTTCCAAGGCTTATTTGGATGGATTTTATTATAAACCAAGAATAGATTTTGAAATATTAGAAAGATATCATGAAGGTTTAATTGCTTTGTCAGCCTGTTTAAAAGGAGAAATACCTAATGCCATTTTAACTTATAAAGATGATAAAAAAATAGAAAGCGTTTTGCAAAAATATTTGAATATTTTTGCAAAAGATGATTTTTATTTAGAACTACAACATCATCCTAATGAACCCAAACAGGCCATAGTTAATAAAAAATTAGTTGAATTGGCCCAAAAACATAATTTAGGCTTAGTCGCAACCAATGATACTCATTATCTTAATACCGAAGATGCCAAGGCGCAGGATATTTTATTATGTATTCAGACTAACCGAAAAATAGCCGAGACCAATCGAATGACAATGATGCACGATGATTTTTCTTTACGTTCAACAAAGCAAATGATAAAAGATTTCAAAGATTATCCTGAAGCAATAACTAATACTGAAAAAATAGCTGATTTATGCAATGTTGATTTAGAATTTGGCAAAAATATTTTACCTGATTTTGAAGTCCCAGAAGGTCAGACAGCTGATCAATATTTAAAAAAGATTTGTTATCAAGGCTTGGTTGAACGTTATGGCGGTGAATTAAAGTCTGATTTTGATTGGCAGGTTGATGAAAATAAAATATTAACTAAATCATTAAGTCAAGAATTTAAGAAAAAAGATATTTTGGATAGATTGGACTATGAATTATCAATTATTTTTAAAACTGGTTTTTCTTCTTATTTTTTGATTGTCGCCGATTTTATTATTTGGGCTAAGGAAAATGGGATTGTAGTCGGTCCGGGTAGAGGCTCGGCAGCCGGTTCTTTAGTTGCTTATTTAACTCAAATTACCAATATTGGTCCCTTGGCTTATGATTTAATTTTTGAAAGATTTTTAAATCCTGATCGTATATCAATGCCCGATATTGATACTGATTTTGCTGATATTCGTCGTGAAGACGTAATTAATTATGTTGAAGAAAAATATGGGAAAAGACATGTTTCACAGATAATTACATTTGGGACTATGGCTGCTCGGGCAGCTGTTCGTGATGTTGGCCGAGCCTTGGGAGTCGCTTATGGTTATTGTGATAAAATTGCCAAAATGATCCCCATGAATATGAAATTGGCAGTAGCTTTGGAAAAAGCCGCAGAATTAAAAGATGAATATAAAAACAACAAAGAATGCAAAGAAATAATTGATAATGCTATTAAATTGGAGGGGGGATGCCGTCATTCTTCAACTCATGCTTGCGGAGTTTTAATTACACCAGATCCGTTGACCAATTTTGTGCCGTTACAATATTCTTCAAGTAGTGATAATGCTATTGTTTCTCAATATTCTTTGCATCCGGTTGAAGATTTGGGACTTTTAAAAATGGATTTTTTGGGATTGCGCAATTTAACAATTATTGAAAATGCTTTGGAAAATATTGAAAAAATTCATGAGGAAAAAATCAATATTGACGATTTGGGCTTAGAAGATAAAAAAACTTATCAACTTTTACAAAAAGGCGAGACAACCGGTGTATTTCAATTGGAATCAGGTGGTATGAAAAGATATTTAAAGCAATTAAAACCAAATGAGTTTGAGGATATTATCGCGATGGTTGCCTTGTATCGTCCGGGACCGATGGAATTGATCCCTCAATATATTAGCAATAAACATGGCAAGACCAAGCCCAGTTATTTACATGAAAAATTAAAGCCTATTTTATCAAAAACCAATGGCATAGCTATTTATCAGGAACAATTAATGGAAATAGCACGTTCTTTGGCCGGATTTACTTTAGCGGAAGCTGATGTTTTAAGAAAAGCAGTTGGTAAAAAAATTAAAAAATTACTAATTGAACAAAAAAATAAATTTATTGAAGGTTGCTTGAAAAATAATATTGATAAAAAGACTGCTAAACAGGTTTTTGCTTTTATGGAACCATTTGCCGGGTATGGATTTAATCGTTCTCATGCCGCTTGTTATGCTTTAATTGCTTATCAGACAGCTTATTTAAAAGCCAATTACCCGGTAGAATTTATGGCTGCCTTGTTGACTTCTGATTTGGATAATATAGAAAGGGTGGCCGTGGAAGTAAATGAATGTCGGGCAATGGGTATAGAAGTTTTGCCGCCGGATATTAATGAAAGTTATACGCGTTTTACTGTTGTGGCTGAAAGTTTAAAGCAAGGCAAGCCTAGAATTAGGTTTGGTCTTTCGGCTATAAAAAATGTCGGTTTGAATCTGACTAAAGCCATTATTCATGAAAGAAAATCCAATGGTCGCTTTGAAGGCTTGGAAGATTTTTTATCTAGGATTAATGATAAAGATTTAAATAAAAAATCTTTGGAAAGTTTAATTAAAAGCGGCGCTTTGGATCAATTTGGTGATCGTTATGAAATGTTAATGAATATGGATAAATTATTGAATTTTATAAAAATTATTAATTCACAGGAGAATAGTTGCCAAGACAGTTTATTTGCTTTGACTGAAGATAATATTAAATATAATTTGCAATTAGAAAAATTTGAACCGGTTAATAAAAAGGATGCGTTAGCCTGGGAAAAAGAATTATTGGGTCTTTATATTTCCGATCATCCTTTCAGTGATTATCAGGAAGAATTAAAAGATTATGTTTTTACAACTCATAGTATTAAAAAAGGGTTGGGCATCGGCAATATTAGAATTGCCGGTGTTATTAATAATATTAAAAAGGTAATTACTCAAAAGGGGGATATGATGCTTTTTGTTAATATTGAAGATACTTATGACAGTTTGGAAATAATTGTTTTTCCCAGTATTTATACTCAAACAAAAGAAAATTGGGTAGAAGATAATGTTGTTATTATTAGCGGGACTGTTTCTCAAAAAGACGGTGAGCATAAAGTTATTTGTAATGAAGTTAAAATTTTGAGTCTAGAAATATTATCGGAATTAAAGAGTAAATTGAAGAAAGTTAATACGCAAATACAAAATCAGGGTAAAAATTTTTTTATATTTTTTAAAAAAGTTATTACCGCTGAAACAATTTCAAGATTAAACAATCTTTTAAGTAAAACATCGGGGCAAAATAAAGTTTATTTGGCTGTACCGATTGATAATGAACGGTTTAAGAAAATTGAAACCAGTTTTTATGCTGATTTTGAAGATCCTGTTTTACAAAAAGAATTAAATAGTTTAGCCGAAGTCCGGTTTGTCAAATTGATTTAAACTTTAAAAAATAAATAAAATTTGTTATAATAAAATCATGATAATTAAATAAAAATAAAATTATGCCTAAAAGAAAAAGTTCAATTAATCCACCGCTTAATATTTATAAAAAAATAGCGATTAGTTTTATTGTTTTAACTTTAATTTTAATTGCCGTAATTTTTTATTTTACTTTAAGTTATGCCTATATTACCGTTTATCCCAAAGCCCAAGAAATTCAAACTGATTTTAATTTTGTGATTGTAGAAGATCCTGAATTGGTTGATGCCAAAGAAGGAATTTTTCCGGGCCAAATAATTAATGAAACTTTAACCGGAGAAAAAACTTTAGAAACAAAAGGGACCAAGCAAATTTTTGAAGATGTTGTCGGTCAAGTGAAGATTTATAACGATTTATCACGTGATCAAGCTTTAGTAGCTACTACTCGCTTATTAACTCCTGAAGGCGTATTATTCAGACTGCAAAATAGAGTTAATGTGCCGGCTGGTGGCAGTATCGTAACAGAAGTTTATCCCGATGATCCTAGCCAGCCTCTGGCTAAAGCCGGTACTGAATTCATGATCCCTGGTTTAAGCCAAACCTTACAAGAATTTGTTTATGCCGAAGCGGAAAATGATTTTGCCGCCGAAGGAGTTACAGTCAAAGCTATCTCGCAAGACGAAATTGATCAGGCGATAGAAGATTTTTCCGAAGAATTAGCTCAGCAAATTTTTCAAGAAGAAAATATTGATAAGACCAAAATTTTAACAAAAGAAATTATTGAACAAGAATTATCAAATCAAGCCGGTGAAGAAGTTGATGAATACACTTTAAATTTAACAGTTAGAGTTGTCGGAGTCATGTTTGATGAACAGCCGGTTCAAAATTTTGCGCAAAAAGCCTTGGAAAGCTTGGTGCCGCTAGATAAAGATTTGGTGGTTACCAATAAGGATAATTTGATTTATCAAATAGAAAAATATGATTTGGAAAATCAATTAGTGCAAGTCAGCAGTACCGTAAAGGGTGTTACTATAATAAGTGAAGATAGTGAGATATTGGAGAGAGATAAATTAATCAAATTAAAACCTGCTGAAATTCGAGCCTATTTGGAGAATTTTGAAGATATTGAAAGCGTTGATATTGGATTTTTCCCAAGCTGGATAAAAAAAATTCCGTATTTTCAGGATCATATCATAATTAAGATAGCTCAATAGAATTTGACAGCAATAAAAATATAGTTTATTATTTAATTATCTCTTAAAAGTGATTGAAACAGCTACCAACTGTTTAGCCATTTTTTTTATGGTTCAAGTTAGCCGTAAGGTGCTTGTTAAACTTTAGAGAATAATAATCAAGGTGTCTTCCGGGTATTTTTTTCGGAAGGAACTTGGGTGGAAACGCCTATAAAAATGGGTCCCAAGACGATAAATTTATTTATTTGTCTGATTGGGGCCCATTTTTAAATAATTAATTTAATAATTAAATAAACAAAATTATATGCAACAAGAAAAAAACGAATCAAAATTGGATATTATGAGACATTCGGCAGCTCATGTTATGGCGGCTGCAGTTAAGCAGCTTTATGGCGATCAGGTTAAATTTGCGATTGGACCGACAATTGAGGAAGGATTTTATTATGATTTTGATTTGGGTGACCAAACTATTTCCGAGGAAGATTTACCGAAAATCGAAAAGAAAATGAAGCACATTATTAAACAAAATCTGAAATTTATTAAAGAAGAAGTAGTGATTAATGAGGCTTTAACAAAAATGAAAGATCAGCCTTATAAACTGGAATTAATTAAGGAATTAGGAACGGAAAAGGGTAAAAAAAATGTCACTTTTTATAAGTTAGGTGATATTTTTGAAGATTTATGTTCTGGTCCGCATGTTGAATCAACCAATAAAATAGGACCTTTTAAATTAATGAAAGTAGCAGGCGCTTATTGGCGTGGTGATGAGAATAATAAAATGTTGCAGCGTATTTATGGTACGGCTTTTGAGACTAAAGAAGAATTGGATAATTATTTAAAAATGCTGGAGGAAGCCGAGAAAAGGGATCATCGTAAAATCGGCGCTGAACAGGAATTATTTATGATTGATGAAGAGGTCGGCCAAGGTTTAATTTTATGGTTGCCCAATGGCGCGATTTTACGACGCGAAATAATGAATTTTGCTTTAAATACTTATTTAGCCAAAGGCTATCAGGAAGTAGTTACACCGCATATAGCCAGTTCAAAATTATGGAGCCATTCAGGTCATTTGGATTTTTATGCCGATGATATGTATAATTCTTTTGGTATAGAAGATGAAGAATATCGTTTAAAACCAATGAATTGCCCTTTACAAGTTACCATGTATAATCATAAAAAGCGCAGTTATCGCGAATTGCCAATTCGTTGGACTGAAATGGGTACTGTTTATCGTTATGAACGAAGCGGTACTTTGCATGGTTTGACTAGAGTAAGAGGATTTACTCAAGATGACGCTCATATTATCTGTACCCCGGAGCAATTAAAAACAGAATTAAGAGCCGCTTTTGATTTGACTTTATATATGCTAAAAACTTTTGGCTTTAAAGATTTTGAAATGAATGTCAGTGTGCGCGATCCTGAAAATAAAAGTAAATTTATTGGTGATGATAAAATGTGGGAGAAAGCGGAAAAAACCTTAAAAGAAGTTTTAGAGGAAAGCGGTTTTAAGGATTATGTAATGGATGTGGGCGGGGCAGTTTTTTACGGTCCGAAAATTGACGTTAAAATAGCCGATGCTTTGGGTCGTAAATGGCAGCTGTCAACTTTGCAGTTTGATTTTAATTTGCCATCACGGTTTGCTATGACCTATGTTGGTGAAGACGGTAAAGAAAAAACGCCGTTTATGATTCATCGGGCTTTGCTTGGTTCGTTGGAAAGGTTTATCGGGGTTTTGATCGAACATTATGGTGGTGCTTTTCCCGTCTGGTTATCTCCATTTCAGGTTAAAATAATCAATATTGGCGCTGATCATAAGAAATATTGCCAGGAAGTTGATGAGCGGTTACGAGCGCAGGGTATTCGCACAGAACTTGATTTGGCTAATGAAACCGTTTCCAATAAAATCCGTAAAGGTGAAAAAGATAAAATTCCTTATATTTTGGTTGTTGGCGATAAAGAAGTTAAAAATAAAGAAGTGGCGGTTAGAAAAAGAAGTGAAGGCGATTTGGGACCGCAAAAATTTGATAAATTTATTGAGCGGATTAAAAAAGAAATTGAGGATAAAATAATATAATTATTTGAATTTATACCTTGCTTTAGCAGGCAATTTGCCCACTAAAGCGGGGTGTATTTATTATAGTCATGAAATACTTTATTCAAATATTCGGCTGCCAAATGAATTATTCTGATGCTGAACGTTTTGCCGCAAAATTAGAAGAGATGGGCTATAAAAAGGCTTCTGATGATAAAAAAGCTGATTTAATTGTGCTGATAACCTGTTCTGTGCGCAAATCAGCCGAGGATCGGGTTTATGGAGCGATTAATAATTACCGTAAAAAGAAACTTTATCCCAAGTTGAAAAAAATTATTTTAAGCGGCTGCATGGCTTTGCGTCCGGAAGTGGTTAAAAAAAATGATAAGGCTGATATATTTATGGACATTAGAGATCTCAACCGCTTGCCAGAATTATTGAATACAAAAATTGAACAACAAAAAAATGATAAGGATTCTTATTTTTCAATTAAACCAAGGTATCAAAGTAACTTTTCTGCCTATGTGCCAATTATGACTGGCTGTAATAATTTTTGTTCTTACTGTATTGTGCCTTATGTGCGGGGCCGGGAAATATCGCGTTCTCCTCGAGAAATAATCGCAGAGGTGAAAAATTTGATTAAAAAAGGATATAAAGAGATTATTTTACTGGGGCAGAATGTGAATTCGTATAAACCAGTTTGTAAAGTTGAAAGTGGAAAGTTAAAAGTCAAAGATTTCCCTGATTTATTGGGATATCTGGCAGATTTGCCTGGTAATTTTTGGCTTCGCTTTTTGACCAGCCATCCCAAAGATCTTTCAGATAAACTGATAAAAACTATTGCCAAATATGATAAAATAACCGAATATATAAATTTACCGATTCAGTCCGGTGATGATCAGATTTTAAAAAAAATGAATCGCAATTACACTGTTGCCCATTATAAAAATCTGGTTAAAAAAATACGTCAAAAAATTCCTCAAGCAGCAATCTCAACCGATATTATTGTTGGGTTTCCCGGAGAAACCGGAGAACAATTTCAAAACACCTGTAAATTATTTGAGGAGATTAAGTTTGATATGGCTTATATTAATCAATATTCGTCGCGAGCTGAAACTGCCGCCGCCAAATTAAAAGATAATGTCAGTAAGGCTGAAAAAAAACGTCGTGATAAAATTTTAACTGCTATCTTAATTAAGACTGCATTGGCAAATAATAAAAAATTAGTAGGGGAGACATTAGAAGTTTTAGTTGATAAAAAAGGAAAAAATGATCTTTGGCTGGGCAAAACAAGGACATTTAAAGTAGTTAAATTTAAATCAAATAAAAATTTATTGGGTGAATTTGTTAAAATAAAAATAACCAAAGCTGGAAGCTTTGGTTTAGAGGGCGAATATGTTAAATAATAAACAAAAAATTTTAGTTATTCTCGGCCCAACCTCCAGTGGCAAAACCAGTTTGTCTATTAAATTGGCTAAGGATTTTAATGGGGAAGTTATTTCAGCTGATTCTCGACAAATTTATAAAGGTATGGATATTGGTACCGGTAAGGTGACTAAAAAAGAAATGCAGGGTGTTAAGCATTATCTTTTGGACGTGGTTTCACCTAAAACTGATTATAATGTAGCTAAATTTGTCAAGGATGCCAGTAAAGCCATCAAGCAAATTAATCAAAAAAACAAACTACCGATTATTTGCGGCGGTACCATGTTTTGGGTTGATGCTTTGCTTTATGGCTTACCTGAAACAACCAGGCCTGATCTCCAGTTACGTAAAAAATTAGATCAATTAACCACTAAACAACTTTTTAATAAGCTTAAAAAATTAGATACTCAAAGAGCAGCCAATATTGATCCCAATAATAAAAGACGTTTAATCCGGGCTTTGGAAATTGTTATAAAAACTGGCCAGCCAGTACCTCAATATATTAAAAAATCTCAATATAATGTTTTGAAAATAGGCGTTAAACTTAGTAAAGACGAATTAAAAGAACGAATTCATGAGCGTTTATTGGGCAGAATAAAACAGGGGATGATAGCTGAAGTTAAGAGGTTGCATAAACAAGGCGTATCCTGGCAAAGACTGGATGATTTTGGGCTTGAATATCGTTGGATTTCCCGTTATTTGAGAGGTTTGATTACTAAAGAAGAAATGCTGGAGCGACTTGAACTAGAGATTAATCATTATGCCAAGAGACAAATGACTTGGTTTAAAAAAGATAAAGAAATTATCTGGAAAAAAGATTATAAAAAGATAAAAAAGCAGGTTGCTGATTGGTTAAAATAAAAACAGCCTCTTAATGGGGCTGTTTTTATTATTTATGCTGCTAGATTATATTTTTCCAGTTCTTGATCTACATCTTGTATTTTTTTATCCATCATAATTAATCGGGAATAACGTTTTTTGCCGCCCGGCAAAATATCAGGCTGCAAAGCACCGCTTTCATATCTTTTTTTAACAGTTTCTTTTTGCTGCAAAAGTCGGTCTTTTTGGAAATCCAGTAATTTCTTTTTTGCTTCCAAAAAATTCGGCAGTTGATATAAAAGTTGCATTTTTTCTTCTTCTGTTAAATCGGCTTTTTTGAATTCAGCCATTATGGCTTTATCCATTTCCTGGATTTGTTTTTCTTGCTGGCCATTTATTTCTGAAGTATCAAGTTCACCCAATTTTGACATAAATTCTTGATCTTTGGAAACTAGACGTGCCCTTACTTTACCTAATTTTTTTAACCTTTCTTGTCTTTCTTCGGCGCCTTTTCGGTCTTCTATTTTTTTTCTTAATTTGGCAATCCGATCAGCTGTCCAGCCTTCAGCCTCTTCAGTTTCAACTCCGGCTGCTGTTAAATCTTCTTGTAGTTCTGAGGTTGCCGTTGCTGTTTCAGCTGTTAATTCTTGCGCTTTTTTTTGTTTAGGGCTGTCAACCGGTATTTTTTTCTTTAATGTTTCCAAATCAGTTAAAACTTGAAACCCTTTGTTGACTGCTTGGCCTGCCTGTTCAGCTATCCATTCATCAAATTCCTCCGGACTTTTATTTAAAAGATCAGGCGGCATTTTTATTTTTGTTTCAGCGGTTTTTTGTTCCCAGCTTGGTTCCGGCATATTTTTTATTATTAATATTTATATTTTTTTTAAAATATTATTTTTTTGTTTTTTAATTTTATCAATTTTTTTTAAATAATTATTAAGAATTTTAATTATTTGTTTTGCCTTTTTTTCTTGATTAATTTTAGCCATTATTTTATAAATTAATAGTTATAAATTTTTAAGCTTTTCTTGAGCTTGTTCCAATTTTAGTTGATCTTGTTCAGTCTGCAATTTGGCTTCTAATTTTCGTTTGTCAGCTTCAATTTTATTAATTTTTCGGTAAAATTTATTAAAAATATCAATAATTTTTTTTCGTTTATTTTTGTCGAACATTTTATTTTAATTTCTTTTTTAATAAATCCAAGACAATTTCCGGGTTAGCTTTACCTTTTGATTGAGCCATGATTTTACCAACCAAAGCCTGTAATGCTTTTTCTTTGCCGTTTTTATAGTCTTGGACTGGTTGAGCATTATCTTTGATAACTTGTTCTATTATTTTTTCCAGTTCTTTTGTATCGGAAATTTGTCCCAGATTTTTGTCTTTAATTAAATGTGAAGGATCTGCACCGGTTTTAACCATTTCGGCCAGCATTTCATTGGCTGTAGTAGTATTTATTTTTTTAGCAAATAATAAAGTAATTAATTCAGCCATATTTTTAGGCGTCATTTCCATATTTTTTATTGTCAAATTTTCGGTTTCAAGTATCGGTAAAAGATAATTAATCAGCCAATTACTGGTTAATTTTATTAATTGCGGCTTATTTTTTTCCCAAAAATCTTTTTTATCAATTGCTTCTTCTATAATATTATCAATCCAATTTTCCAGTTCGGAAAAAACCTGCTCAGTGAAATCAGCGCGATATTTTTCTTCGATTAAAATTTTAACATCTTCATAATTTAAATCATATTCGGCCATAAATCTTTTTCTTTTGGGATTTGGTAATTCTGGCAATTCTGATTTTAAACAGTCAATATCAATGGCGATTTGGTCTGTATCGCATTTTTGATCAGGTTCAATTAGAAAATGAATCGGGGGAAGATCTGGTTCAGGGAAGTAGCGATAATCATTAGCTTCTTCTTTTGACCTTTGTTCTTCGGTAATACCTTTATTATCTTTCCAGCCTCGAGTGGTTTGCTCTTGGGGCGGGGTGCCTTCCAGCCAAAGTTTTGTCTGTCGTGAAATCTCATATTCCAAGGCTTTTTCAACCATTTTAAAAGAATTAAGATTTTTTATTTCGGTTTTAGGATAATATTTTTTTTCTTTTGGTGGTTTTAGGGAAATATTGGCATCACAACGCAAATGACCTTTTTCCATATCAGCATCAGAAATTCCTAAATAGCGCATGGTTTGTCTCAATTCTTGCAAAAATAATTTGGCTTGGGCTGGGTTTTTTATATCAGGCTCGGTAACAATTTCCATTAATGGGGTGCCGCCTCGATTAAAATCTATTAAACTGTATTTTTTAGTATTGTCATGTTGTAATTTGGCAGCATCCTCTTCCAAGTGCAGCCGATTAATGCGTATTTTTTCTTCTTCATTTGTTTCGGGGTTTAAAATATATAAATGACCATTACTGCCAATTGGCCTGTCTAATTGTGATATTTGATAAGCTTTTGGTAGGTCGGGGTAATAATAGTGTTTACGATCAAATTTGGAATATTGAGCAATTTTACAATTTAAAGCCAAAGATGCCAAAGCTGACCAGCTGATAGCTTGTTTATTGGCAACCGGTAAAACACCGGGGTGACCTAGACAGACCGGGCAGATACAGGAATTTGCCGGTTTATTTTCACCATGATTATCACAAGCACAAAACATTTTTGTCTTGGTTTTTAATTGAACATGAATTTCCAGTCCAATAATTGTTTGTAATTCCATATTTTAAAATTTATTTTATAAATGTTTCGGTTTTTGTTTTGTTTCTACTATTTTGGATTTTGCTTTAACTCGTTTTAAATTATTATAGAGGATTATGACAAAAGCGATAAATAAAGGACTTAAAAAAGAAAAAATAACAGTAGTCAAACCATTAAGTATTAGGTTGGCTGAGGAATTCGGTGTAGCTAAATCAACTTCACCACCGGTCATTGCATAAGTTAAGCCAATAATTATAATCATAACAATTAAATAAATAAATAAAGGCGGTAATAATAAACGCCAAAAAGTCTTGCCCCAATAACCTCTGACCATTTCACGGCTATTTTTAAGCGCTACCCGGCCTTTATTTTTTTTATTTTCAAGAACATTAATATACGGAGCAAAAGCAAACCAAACAGAAAAAATAATAGCAGGAATAATTAAAAGAAAAAGTCCCAGTATTGTAACCAAACCTGTTAAAAAGCTGACCCATAAATAAGAAGGGATTTTTTGAAAAGAAACATTATAAAGATTTTTAATTTCAATTTTTTCTTTATTATGGGCTTTATTGATTAATTCTATTAAAAATACAGAGATCCAAAGACTAATAAATATACTGACAGCTAAAATAAAGATAAATAAAATTAAATTAAAATAGTTATAATACTCAAGAATAGTAATAATGATCGGCAAAATCAACATTAGGGCAATTGGCAATAAAAAATTTTGTAGATTAGCAATATAAATTTCCCAGCCTTGTTTGATTATTTCTGAAACAGAGATAAGTTTATTTTTCATAAAACAGATTAAATTTAATAATTATTCTAAATAACTGATTTTATTTTTAACGATTTGCAGTATTTCTTTTTGGACATCTTCCTTGCTTTGATTGGCATTAATGGTTTCCCAGCCAAAATCTTTGGCAATACTTTCAAAAATCATTTCGGTCTTTTTTAATAAAGCCGGATCAGTTTCATGAAGATTGTTTTTGTCCAGACTTTCAGTAAACGGTTCGCCTTGAAATAAAATACCCAAATCTTCTTTTATTAAGTGAGAATTCATTGTATAAAGTAAGTTTTTATTTACACCGGTGGACATGCCCCAGGCAATACCAGTGCCGGTATAATCTTCAGCTACTACCCAAATGCCTTGATCAAGTTTTTCTTTTAATGTCGGTTCATATTGGGTCCGGTTTAAAATTTGCACAAATTGAAATTCGCGAGGAGTAAGATCATGAGTATTACCTTGTTTTAAATAATTATAAATTTCCGGGCCTGATGGCGATAATTTGTAAACAGGGTATTTTAAATACTCGCTCCGTTTGCTTAATTGGATGATTAAATTTTCTACCAATAACTTGGCTTGGGTTGTTTTACCAAGATTATTAACACCATAAAGTACTATAAATTTACCTTTTGAAGGTTGATTAACCATATAATAATTTTATTTGTTAATTAATAATATTTTAGCAAAATTAGCTGATTTTAGCCAGTTGAACCAAACCCGCCTCGTGATTTTTGTTTTATTTTATCAACTTCTTGCCAATTAGCCTTATTTATTTTAACAAAAGTAGCTTGACCGATTCTTTGACCCTTTTTTATAGTAACTGATTTATCAGTAAAATTCATAACCTGGACTTTAATTTCATCTTCAGCTCCACAATAATCTTGATCAATAATACCAATACCATGAGGTTTTAATAAGCCTAATTTTTTAGGATTAGAGCTGCGGGACGCAATTAATAACATATAATTTTTCGGGGTTTGAATAATTAAATTAGTCGGGATAAGGAATATTTCCTGCGGTTTTATTTCTAAATCAATCCTGGAATATAAATCAAAAGCTACCGAACCTTTAGTTTGATATTCTGGCAAGGGAAGTGATTTGTCTATTCTGGTTATTTTAACTTTCATTTTGATTAAAATTTAATGGTTGATCTTGGATATAATTCAAATTTTGCTTAATGGCAATTTCAGCTTTTTGTAATTCTGCGCCGAGATCAAAGGCGTGTGAAACTAAAGAAACAACATCAGCCAGGATTAATTGATTATACATTTCCATAGCGGCTTTTTTTGCTAAGCCATCTTGGCGAAATTCCTGTAGTGTTTTGCCATTAGGCGAGACATGCTTAGCAATAATTTCTTGATTATCAATGGAAATAACCAAATAACCGCGCGGATCAGATGTGCAATCCAGTTGTTGGCCGTATTTATTAATTATTTCCTGAGCAATTTGCCAGTTATTGTCGTAAATATGTGCGCAATTAGAATAAACGGTTAAATTACCCAATGGCCAGTTTAATTTATCAGCAATATGTTTTTGCAAAGTACGCAAACCGAAAATATTCAATAACCAGCCGCCAAAAATATCATGGGAACGAAAATAAGCTGTTAAATCTAATTTTCCAGCAACATTAGTAGCTTGTAAAAAACACATACAAGGTGAACTTTTGGCCGTATGATCTTGGATGCCGAATATAACTGCACAGGCGGCTCGGTCAGTAGGGTAGCGTGATAAATAATCAATAATAACATCTTCAGCCTGATTATATTTATAATCTTTTGTTTTGATTTCCGGGAAGTTCCATAATCTTTCGCCATAAGTATAATCAGCAGTTCCTTTATAACCGGTCATAATTTTGGGTAAATAATTTTCAATATCTTGTTTAGTTATTTGGAAATAATCAAATATTTTAAAATTATCAGAATCTTCATCGGTAATAACCGCGGCAATATTAAAAAGTTCTTTACAATTATTGCCATGAAAAGATTCTCGGATTGTACCGAATTTCATGATTTTTTTGATAATTTCCAACCAAGCTTCACCGGCATATTTTTTGCGGATTTTAAAAACCGATTGGTCAGTTGGCATAACACCGTCAAATTCAATTTTGGGTTCGGGAAAAACTTGCGGATCAGCCCAGTCAGTATTTTGTGGCTGATAATTTTCTATAATTTTAATTATCTGAGTCGGTTCATATATATTGATTAAATTTTCATATTTTATATTTTCCTTAAATAGTTCAATAGCTTGTAATGGGATTTCCTTATGAATTTGGCAATTTTTAGTTTCTAAAACCTGATTATCCTGATTTACTCCTTTATCGATTAAGTTAATCAAAGCTTGGCCACTACCAACTCTTTCCTCCCCGCAAATGATTAATAAGCGAATTCTAGGATTAGCTAAAATATTACGAATAATATAATTAATACCTTCTTTGGAATAAAGCTGGCCAGCCAAGGCAAAACTATTTTTATCAATAGAATCAATTATTTGATTAACCGGGGTCCATAAACAAACAATACCGATTTCAGCTTCGGCATTGCCTATAATTAATTTATCTTTAAAATGAATCGGCCAGTTTTGCATATTTTTTTAACCAATCGGAAAATTAACGGTTTTAGCCAGTTTTGTTTTTGGCTTTAATTCCGGTACGATTAAATGAAAATGTAAATGAGAAACGGTTGCGCCAGTGTGATTTTGTTCACCAAAACGTAACGTCAAGCCGCCGCCTTTGATTTTATATTTATTGATAATCCAGTTAATCAAGTATTTCACAGCTTTAAAATCTTTATCGGTTAATTCTTGGAATTTAGTCATATGCTTATTGGGAATAAAAATAAAATGATAATTAGTCGCTTTATAGGGCCAAGAATTTTCTGTTACCAGCCAGCCATTATATTTTTTTAAAATCGGTTTTTGGTGATATTTAAAATTTTCCGGACAAAAAGGACATTTGTCGGTTTTTTCAATATTCGTTAATATTTTTTTATAATTTTTATTTTTAGCAAACTGCTTGGCAACACCGGCTTTATTTTTAGTCATAATCATAAATCAATTTTAATTAATTCCACACCAGCGCCTTTTAAAACCCGCTCACCGTCAAAATTAGACCAGCCTTGGTTATAAAAGACTCTTTTAATGCCTGACTTGGCAATAACTTTGGCACAACGCGGGCAGGGGAAAGCGGTTACGTACAGATCAGCGCCTTTGGTTGCGACACCGTCTTGGGCTGCCTGGGCAATAACATTTACTTCAGAATGAATAGCCGAACAAAAATCCATTTTTTCACCCGGTTTAATATGATCTCTGACACAGCCTACGCGATAGCATTCATCTTTATTGGGGAGCATTTCATTGCATCCCTTATATAATATTTTATTGTCTTTAACCAGGACTGAAGCGATTTGACGCCACCAGCAGCCTGATTCATTGGCAACTTTGTAAGCTTCTTTCATATAATTAATATCAGCTTCTGTGTACTTACTGGGATCAGCAGCTTCTTTTTCTTCGGTCTTAACATTTTCTGATTTATGATATAAAAAGCCTGATTCAATGATTAATTTAGGATAATCATTTAAATATTCTCTGATTAAATTGTCAGTAATCGGATCAGAAATAACAATGATGTAGTCATCTGATTTTTTTAGTTTTTTTAATATATTTTTATCTAGTATTTCCACATTTTTTTTAAGAGCAGTTATTAAAGTAACAATTTGGTCATTGTTGATTTTACGGATATCTTTTTCCAGATCGGTTAATTCTTTGACCAATTCGTTATTTAAAATATAAATATCAGCACTGGGATATTTCTCAATAATATCTAAATAGCCTTTATGTAAAATAGAAAAAGTGCCGATTATTTTCATTGTTTTTTTTCTTTAATAATATTATTAATTTGAGCCAAATGACTTTTAAAGGTTTTTTCAATAATATCAGTGGTGGATGTTTTTTCCGCCTGACGGGGTAATTCAATTAATTCATTAACATATTTCCTGATATCTTTTTTTTGTTCTTCGGGATAACTTTCATCAATACAAACATAAATATCCGGTTGAATTATTTTTAATAATTCATAATTCCAGGTACCTTTTTCATCAACATCATCAATTAAAGTAATATAATCAACACAATCTTGATAAGATAGCATTTCCATGCGTTCGTCTTGCGGTATAATCGGGCGATATTCGTTTTTATAACGTTTTATGGCTGCATCGGAATCAGTCCCGACAATTAATATATCTCCCTTGTTTTTGGCATTAATCAGGTAGCGTAGGTGGCCGATATGCAGCATATCCCAAGAACCAATTGTGCAAACCACTTTTTGTTGTAAAGTTTTATGCGCTGCGACAAATTTTTTAAGGTCATCATAATCCAAAATAATTTTAGCGTTCATATATGAATATTTTTAAGAATAAGTGTTTTTATTTTAGCAAAAGCTTTGTGGAACTGCAAACAAAAAATACTAAATTTTGTTCAGTATTTTTTGCTGTTTATTGTTATTGTTTCGGCCATTTTTCTCGATCAATAAACCATTGATTAGCAATAAGTCTCGCTGTATATTCAGAATTGATATTTGTTTCAGTCGCTGGCAATATAATAAGCCAGTCACTTATTTTTTTGTGGATCTTCAAATTGATTTTTTATCGGATATTTGCACTTCTTTATTAATAAACTATATTATTTATTATAACTAAATTTGGACTTGAATGCCAGGCCCCATTGAAGAAGAAATTGCCACTTTTTTAATAAAAGTTCCTTTAATTGAGGCTGGCTTAGCTTTTTGTAAGACGTCCACAAAAGCTTGAAAATTTTCAATTAGTTTTTTATCGTTAAAAGAAGCTTTGCCGATTGCTATATGAATATTGCCTGTATCATCATTTTTAAAGCTGACTTTACCTTTGGCTAAATCTTCAACAGCTTTTTTGATATTTGGTGTTACAGTTTCGGTTTTAGGATTAGGCATTAAACCTTTGGGGCCTAAAATTTTGGCTATTTTTGTCAAATCTTTCATCATTTCCGGTACCGTAATTAAAACATCAAAATCAATTTTTTTAGTTTTGGCTATTTTATCAATTAATTCTTCACCGCCAACAATATCAGCCCCGGCTTCTTTGGCTTCTTTTTGCTTATCCGGTGGCGCAATAACTGCTACTTTTATTTTTTTACCAGTGCCATGAGGCATTAAAACAGTAGATCTGATTTGCTGATCGCTTTTTTTGGGATCAATACCGGTTTTTACTGCGACTTCAATAGAAGCGTCAAATTTTGTGGTTGATGTTTCTTTGGCAAGTTTAATAGCTTCTTCAAGAGGATAAGCAGAATTTTTATCAATTTTATCTCTTAATTCCATAAATCTTTGTGAATGCGCTTTTTTTTGTTTTTTATTTGGCATAAGTTTGAAATTTTATTATTAATTAATTTTTTAATGAAAAAAACTGATGTAAACGCAATACATCAGTTAATTTAACGGGTAGTAGTGTATTGCGTGGTGCAAACGCTTAATTAAGCTTCCACACTTTTAAATATTTTATTTTTTTGAAATAATTTTAACCTTCAATAGTTAAGCCCATTTGCCGGGCAGTTCCTGCAATAATTTTTTCAGCCGCTTCAATATCATCAGTATTTAAATCCGGTAATTTTATTTCGGCTATTTCGCGAATTTGAGCTTTACTTATTTTACCTATTTTTTCCTGCAATGGTTTGCCTGATCCGCTTTTTATACCGGCAGCTTTTTTCAATAACGCAGAGGCAGGTGGTGTTTTTAATTTAAAATCAAATGATCGGTCTTCGTAAACCGTGATTTCAACAGGAATAATATCACCGCTTTTATCTTTCGTTGCTTCATTAAATTGACTGCAAAAATCTTGAATATTTAAACCATGCTGACCTAAAGCAGGACCAACAGGTGGAGCCGGATTGGCTTGGCCAGCCGGAATTTGTAATTTTAATGTTGTTAGTATTTTTTGGGGCATAAATTTAATTATTGATAGGTTGAATTAATGAGTTTCGCTAATTTTTACTAAGGTTGATGAACCCATTATATCTTTTTTATTTGTAAAAAGTCAAGCTCGACAGGTGTTTCACGTCCAAACATGGAAACTAAAATTTTAACTTTACCCCGTGCCTCATCAATATCAGTAACCTTGCCTTCAAAACCCTTGAAAGGACCGTCAACAATTTTAACCGGTGAACCTTCAGAAACATCGATTTTAAATTTAGGTTCTTCTTGTCCCATTCTTTTGAATAATTCTTTGACTTCCGCTTCAGAAACCGGGGTGGGGGTGGTACCAGAACCGACAAAGCCGGTTACATTTGGCGTGTTTCTGACTACATACCAGGAATCATCAGTAACAATCATTTGGACCATTAAATAACCCGGATAAATTTTTTCTATTACTGTTTTTCTTTTACCGTTTTTTATCTTAATTTTTTTTTCTGTAGGAATAACAACATCAAAAATTTTATCTTCCATATCCATTGTTTCAATTCTTTGTTTTAAATTATCAGCAACACTTTCTTCATATCCGGAATAAGTGTGAATCACATACCATCTTTTACCTCTTGATATTTGTTTTGCCATAGGTTTTTATGGTTAAGTTTGTTTTTATTTAATTATTTGTTCAACACCCAAAGCCAAAATATAATCGATAATACCAATAAAAGCCGCTATAGCCAAACTAATACCGATTACCAATAAAGTATAATTAGTCGTTTCTTTTTTAGTCGGCCAAGTGACTTTTTTTAATTCAGTTATAGAGGATTTAATATACTGAATTAATTTTTTAGCTGGATTTTTCATATTTTTATTAATTAAGGTATTGGTAATTTTTTATTATTTAAAGTATTACTTATACCTAAAATTAGTGATTTTTAAAAAGACCTTTGCCAGGTCTTATTTATAATTATATTTTATACTATATTCAGGATTTGTCAAGTTAAACTTGACAAATTTTTGTTACAATTGCAGCAATTAGGGTTACATTTGGGATTTCGTTCACATGTG
>CAZHFK010000015.1:0-2142 GCA_964531215.1 uncultured Gammaproteobacteria bacterium
CTTTTAAAATACGGGATATCCGGCCTGACTTTAATCAGCCAATCGCTTGGGGTATTGATGCGTTTATGTATTGTTGCCAATAACTGGGTAAATAATTCAATTAAAATATTATAAGCCAAAAGCCAAGCCCAAGCTGCTTGTAAATAAATAAATCCCAGCATTAAAAAGGCATACATAAAATTATCAACCACTGAATCCCAAAACCGACCTTTATCATGCTGTATATTCAAATAACGAGCCAAAGCGCCATCAAGTAAATCCAACAGCCAAAATAAAACATACACAATTAAAACTCCCCATAAATTCTCTAAATAAAAACAATAAGCCAAAGGAAAAACAAACAATAACCGAAAAACAGTAATATCATCCGGCTTTATTTTTAATTTAGCTAATAATGACAAAAGCGGCTTAAAATATTTCGCCCGCCATTGAACAGAATTGTTTTTGAAATTTTTATACCAATCGCTAAAACCCATAAATTTAATAATCAATGATCAATAACCAACTCTCTAACAAAATTTAAATTCTAATCTCTAAACTTTAAACAAATTATAAATTTTAAACATCAATTCCCCAAATTATAATTTAATGTTTAATCTTTAATTAAAAACTACCAGGCCACTTTTTTAATGTTTAAAATATAGCCCATATAATTGGTTATTAAAGGTAAAAAAGGTGAAACAACAATTATTATTAAAACTACTAATAAATCCGGAATATAAACAAAATGAATCAAAACCAAAGCACCTAAAAAATCCATCTGATCCCAGGGAAACCATTTGGCGCCCGGCTGTAAATTTTTCCGGCGTTTAATCAAACTTTTAAGAGCATCACCCAAAATTACTCCAAAACCAAATAAAAATCCGGCTAACCAAATATTGATTTTGGAATAATCAAACAAACTTAAAGTTTGGCCAAACTCAAAATTATATAAATATCTTTGCAAATAAACAATTAAAATGGCAACAATAATACCGGCTAATAACCCTCGCCAGGTTTTATTTTTACCCAATAAAGGCTTGCCTTTAATTTTAAAACAAAAATCAAGCGGCCAATTAAATTTTTGGGCAAAAATTTTAGTGGCAAAAACCGGCGCCATATTGGCACAATAAGCCGGCAGCATAAAATATAGTGCTTGAAGAATAATCATAAAAATAGTAATTTGGCACTAGGCACTGGATATTGTAAATAGAATAAAATAATATTTCATTTTACCAATGTCTAATTACTAACGCCTGATATATTCTAAATTATAACAAAAAATAACTTAAATTACGATTTAATAATCCCAAGGCTATTGACAAAATTCAATAATTATGATATAATACTATTACAAAAAATCAACCACCAAACCAACCACCCGAAAGGAGGTAAACATGTTCGGGTATCCAGTTGGCGAGACCTAGTTATTGAGGGGCAACTGCAAATAGCAGCTCTGCCCCTTCGTTTTTTTTAACAACTTTTTGGCAAATTGACAGATTGCCTTTTTTAAGTTAAAATCATTTTATATTATGCACCTGTAGCTCAACCCCAAAGGGGAACCTTCGGGGCTGGATAGAGCGCCTGGCTTTTTACCTTGCACTTTTTTCTAAAATTAATTTATAATTTAAAAAATAATTGGCACGCGTAGCTCAATGGATAGAGCACTTGGCTTCGGACCAAGGGGTTGTGGGTTCGAGTCCTACCGCGTGCAAATGGATGAAAAATAGTGCGGGGCGGACCAGGAGGTTGAGGGTTCGAGTCCTTCCGGGTGCACCAAAAAGTGCTTTATGCACAGGGATGTTATCCTTAGATAACAATTTTCCCCCTAGACAAGCGTATTCACGCTTGTTTTTTGGGTTAAAAAGGTTCGAGTCCCGTAGGGTTGTTGACATATATAAATGATAATGGTGAAATAGAATTATAATTCATAGTAATTAATAATATGGAATTAATTCATCATTATACTAGTATTGACACACTTGATTCTATTTTAAGTAGTAAAAAGATAAGATTTAATCGTCTAGATAATGTAGATGATTTAACGGAATCATCAGCATACAATAAATTGAACTTGGGACAATATCTATTTGTTAGCTGTTGGACTAATAGCATCAATGAAAGTATTCCATTATGGAATATGTATGCAAAAGGGATGACCGG
>CAZHFK010000015.1:2152-22611 GCA_964531215.1 uncultured Gammaproteobacteria bacterium
GAATTAGGATTTCTCTTCCTCGTAATGTTTTAAATTATATGGAATTAGATATACCTAAATATTGGGAAGGAATTGTCACAAAAGGTAAATTGTTGTCACCTATACCGTTAGATGAAATTTTTACTAACGATTATTTTATTGTTCCCCTTTTTTTAGATAAAGATCATATTGAGCATAAAGTTGAATATATAGATAATATCAATGATATTTTTAAAAATATTGTCAATTTAGATATTAAGGCAGATGGTAAATTTAAAATTAAGATAAATAAAACATCTAATCTTGCAAAGTATAAAAATAAAGAATGGCAGTTTCAAGATGAATTTAGATTTGTGTTATTCATTGTACCTTCATTAGAGACGCTACCCGAAGAAGGCCCAGCCAATAAAGAATATTGCATAAAATTAGTAAATCAAATTGGTAATAATCTCATTAATCATGTTCCTCTAAATATGAATTATTTTGATGCAGATATTTCCTCAGAAGCATTGAATAATATCATGATAACAATGGGTCCTAAAACTAGTAATGAAGACAAGGCGAGGGTTGAAGCCTTATTAAAAAAATATACAGCCGGAGGGAAATGTTGTAATAGTAAATTAAAAGAAACTATTAAATAATTTTATTATGTTAGAAACCAATAAACGGTATACAGCAAAGTTGCAAAAAATATTACAGAATAGATATCTTCGAGAAAATGTAAAGGATTTTGATAAGAATAAAGAATTGATTATTAATTTTTTCGATATTCTCTTTAATCAAAATAATCAGTCACTACAATTTGATTATTTGCTGCGAAAACTAGATAAACTTTCTAAATGTAAAAGTGAACAGTACTTGGATACATGGGTAGAACTTAAGAGCATGTATTTGCTGCTCAAAAATGGATATGATGCAAGTTTTACCTCGGATGATGATTTGCCAGATATTGAAATTCGCGATAATCCTCATATTAAATATATTGAAGTAACTAGAATTTCCGAAGCTAAAATTAATGCTGCAATTGAAAAAAATAAAAGATTAATTGAGAAGATACCAACTGGTAAATTACTCAATATTAGGATGTATAATTTAAATGAAGATAATGTCGAGGAATTATATGCTATGGTTATTAAGAATATAAAAAATGGCAATTATGATGTAACGACAGATTTTTTCAATATTAAGCAATTGGGAAGTTGTGACAAAAATAGTACAAAAGTGCTTGGGCCTGTAATTAGTTATTTTATAGATCAAAAAGATCTAATAAGTAAAATAAGAAACAAATTGAATAAGAAGGGGAAGCAATTAAAAGATAAGACCGTGATATTATTGTATTTCGATAATTTATTTTTTGATTCAGAAGATATTCAAGATGCGATTCGTAAGACATTTACTGATATTTCATTGCCAGAAGTTGGTAAAATTATGTATGTGTCAAAATGGAGTAAGAGTGAACTTAGGATTGAAAATAAAAATTAAACAGTGGCGTTAAAATTTAATTATTTACTATAGTGTTATGTCTTTGACTCAAAAAGATATTGATGCCCGTCCGCCGCTGGCGGGAGCTAAAGGCTGTTACAGTGGATGGTATCGCAATCGAAGATGGTAGTGGCAACAATTGGTTGCTTAGCCTTAGCAAACCACGCAATTGCTATGACTCAAAAAAAATCACAACGGCATTACCTCCAAAATTCGATGTGTACTTTAATACAACAGAACGTAATGGTATTCTCCTAATAACTTCATGAAAATTTAAGCCACAACTTTTTAAACCCGCATCAAAAGGATGCGGGTTTTATACTTGAAAAAATCATTAAAATCAGCTAAAATTATCGCATAGTTTTATTTTTATTGGCCCGGTAGCTCAGTGGTAGAGCATTTGCCTCTTAAGCAATTGGTCGTGGGTTCGAATCCCACCCGGGTCACACTTCGTCCTTCACTTTGTTCAGGACTCAAGAGAAGTCGCTGACGAACAAAGTGAGGAAGTACTAAAACACATAAAGTTGGCTAATTTAAGTTTACGCCTATGAAAATAACAATCTGTGGCAGCATGATCTTTGCTAAAGAAATGCTGGACGTACAAAAACAATTAAACAGCTTAGGGTATGAAGTTTTAATTCCTATTGATACTCATGATTGTCTGGCAAATCCGGAACTTCAAGACGACCTTGAATGGGCCATTAATCAATGCGTAGATAAAGATCACTTTAATAAAATAGCTCAAAGTGATGCTATCCTAATTTTAAATTATTCAAAAAATAATATAAAAGGATACATTGGCGGTTCAAGTTTAATGGAGTTAGCAGTTGCCAGACATCTAGATAAAAAAATCCTTATTTTACATGATCTACCAAGCAAAGATGATTTACGATATGTTTTAGAAATAAAGGTTATGCAGCCAATAATCTTAAACGGTAATATTAAAAATATAAAAAATCATTTATGAATGATCTAACTAAAATTAATCAGCTCATTGAAGATTTAATGGCCAAAGAAGACCGCAAAGATGCCGAATTTAGACTAAATCTTTTAACCGGTGAAATCGGGGATTTAGCCAAATACATTACCCATGACCAAAAATTAAATCCCAATTCCCGGCCATATGGTACCAAACAAGACGAACACATGGCTTATGGCCAGGCGTTTATTCAGTTAATTGCTGCCGCACAATTACGCGGTGTAAATATTGAAGAAGCCATTACCATGGCTTTAACAAACTGGCAGGCTGCTGACTGGCGCAAACCTAAAATTAATAATGACAAAAAATTAGGCGGGTTGCCGGCCCAGTCCGGCGAAGCCGAAGCTTATATTTTTCTGGATCCTGACTGCCAAAACCTTGATCAGCTTGATAATCATATTTTGGTTAGCAAATATATCCAGCCGCAACATTCACAATATTTCAGTAAATTAAAAGGCTTAATCACTGATTATGGCAGTTTAACGTCTCATCCCACAATTTTAGCTCGTGAACATAAAATACCCTGTATTGTCGGAACAGGCAATGCAACTACCAAACTTAAACATGGACAAAAAATCAAAATGATAGTAAACTCAGATCAAGTGCAAATAATAATTATTTAATTAATTACTAATATGGCCAAACCTAAAAAGAAAACTACCGGCGTCAAAAATCCTCGTTTAAAATGGCGCACAAAAAAAGAAGAAAAAAAGGGCAAAAAGAAAAAATAAAATCAAGAAAGCCCGGCTTGGTAACATATCCGAATATGTAGTAGGGACGGGTCTAGACCTGTCCCTATAGGATGTAATCCTGTGCCAAGCCGGGCTTTTTGCTTTCCTTGAATTTTTATGCGACAATAAAACCATGAAACATCAATTTTATTATCTGACCAACCTTTGCTATTTGCTATATGCCATTTGCCAAACTTATGAATATAGAATATGAAGCCAGTTTTTATCCGATTACTCTTGAAGATATAAAAACTAAACTCAAAAATATTGGCGCTAAATTAATCAAACCTGAAACTTTAATGAAACGCCAAATTTTTTATCCGCCTCAAGGCGTTAACAAAGGCTGGATGAGAGTCAGAGATGAAGGCGACTGTATTACCTTAGCTTATAAGTATGTTGGCGGGGATAAAAATAAAATTACTGATCAAAAAGAAGCTGAAATAATAATTGATAATTTTGAAAAAGGTTGTAATCTTTTAGAGGCGATTGGCTGTGCTAAAAAATCATATCAAGAAAATAAACGGGAAATCTGGCATTATCAAAATATTGAAATTTGTTTAGATACTTGGCCGGCTCTTGAACCTGTAATTGAGATTGAAGGTCAAAATCTTGAAGAAGTGAAAAATTTTACAGAAAAATTAAGCTTAAACTGGGAGGATGCTTTTTTTGACAGCATCGCTTATATTTATAATACTAAAATGAAAGTTTCCAGAGAATATATTAAAACCAAAAAACAATTAACTTTTGAAAATCCCCCATCCCTAGAGGATTATCAAAAATCTAAATAACTATTCGTATATTTTTATTAAATTTGTAAATTAGTTTCATTATGTCTTTCCAAGCAACTCATTTATATTTTGCTAATCAAGTAAAAAAAATATTAAATATCCAGGATCTAACTCGATATTTCTCAGGCACTCTTTATCCTGATTCCAGATACATTACTGATGTTGATCGAACTAAAACACATGCCAATGCTAGAATAAATCCTGTAAAAATTAATAATTTGACTGATGATTTTTACAAAGGCTGGCAGGTCCATTTATGGTATGATAAATTAGGCCTACCTAAATTATTTAAAATGGCTACTGGTTTAACCTATAAACAAGGTGAAATGGAACAAATAAATTACTGGATACCTGTAACAGGCGCTAAACTGGTGGAAGATTTATACTGGTGGGAAAAAACTGATTGGCCCAAAATCCTACCTTATTTAAAATTTGCAACAAATCCCAATCAAGAAAATCCTGAAATTTTACAAAAATGGTATCAGCATTTTATTGTATTTTTTCAAAACAAACCAAACTTGGAAGATTACCGAGCTCAAGCTGAATTTATGGGAATCCCTACAGAAAAAATAAAAAAAATTCAAACTAATGCTTATAAATTATACGATGATAAAAGTAAACGAAAACGGATTGAAAGTATAATGGAAAAAGTAAAGTCCGAATTCATAAACTTAATTCATTAAAAATTTATCACTTTTAACTTTCAAACTTATGAATGATGAATTTCGTTGTGTTTTAACCAATGAAGAGGCTTTTGCCATCTTAAATCAGGCAAAAACCATTCAGTCTTATCATGTGGTTGATGAATATACAGGGCAAAAAAGAATAAGAACTAAAAATTTCAAAGAAGTCGGCGAAGAGGGGTATTCCACAGAAGTTAGTGGCACAATTGCCCGTATTGGTATGCGGATTCAATTACCGGGAATTGAGGTGCCGACTTATCTTGAATTTAAAATCACCGATCAGGGGTACTCACGCTGGGAAATTGAATTTGAAGGTCAGCCGGCCGAACGATTTGCCGACCGCGACAATATCCGCGGCTGGCATATTTTGGTTGATCAGGAAAAATAAAAAAGTAGCTTTTGTCATTCTGAACGAATTGAAGAATCTACAGATTCACAGATCCTTCACTTCGACTTTGCTCAGTGTAAACTCTAGCCTTGCCGTGAGCTTGTCGAACGGTCAGGATGACAGACGAGGACAAAAGCTACTTTTTTATTTTTCCCTATTCCCAATCTTTTAGCTCTAAAGCCTCTTCAGCAGCATTAACTTGCGCTTCTTGCTTAGACGTCCCTTCACCTTTTGCGACCAAATCTTTTTTTAGAAAAACACCTACCACAAAATGTTTATCATGATCAGGACCTGACTCTTCCAAAACCTTATATGTAGGTGTTACTCCGGCTTGTTCCTGAGCGACTTCCTGAAAACGTGATTTTGGATCTTGGTACAATTTTTTTTCTAAAATTTCCGGTAATTTACTGATAATCTTATCTTTTATGAAAATTTGCGAAACTTCATACCCTTTATCAAGATAAATTGCCCCAATAATCGCTTCCATGGCATTGGCCAAAATATAATTTCTAGCTTTAATGTTTGTATCTTTGGCCTCCCCTTTACTTAAATAAAGAAAGCTTTCAACATCAAGCTCACGGGCAATTGTTGAAAGCATAACCGAGTTAACCAAAGAAGCCCGCCAATTGGTTAATTCACCTTCCGGATCAGGATAATTTAGATAAAGATATTCCGTAACCACCAATTCCAAAACGGCATCACCCAAAAACTCCAATCGTTCATTATGATCAAGTTCAAATTCCGGATGTTCGTTTAAATAAGAACGATGAACTACTGATTGTTTAAGCAAATTTTTATTATCAAATTCTACCCCTAAATTTTTTTCAAGCTTGGAAAAATTTTTCATAGATTTTGGGGGCCTATGGGAAATAGCAAATGGCAAATGGTTTAACCATATGCTATATGCTATTTACCATAAAGCAATTAATATTTAATTCTTTTTTTGTTTATAAAGGGGCCAATACCCCCAGATAAATTATTAAGCAAATATTTCACAAAAAATATTTCTTAATTTATATAACCAACCAGGCCGGTAAATTGATATACACATTTCTCTGGCCTCTAAATACCTGTCCTTACCAAGACTCATGTACTCATATTCCTTGGCGGCTAAAAATCTTTTACTCACGAATCGCAAATAAGACAATATCTGCTCATTGCATTCCTGAATTTCCTTTCGCGTCAGCTGGCGTAGGAGTTTTTTTCTTTTTTCCCAAAAAACAAATCAAGCAATATATCACCGCTACTTTTTTCCGGCATATACGCACAAGAGTTTTCAGGTACCAGCCTGACTAGCTGACCTCGCTTAACCGGCATCATACTCCCTCCTTTATAAAAATAAATTATTCTTTTATTTCTCCCTTTTTTCCCATTTCTTTATAAATCGCTCCCAAAACACCATTAACAAACTTGCCTGAAGATTCGCCACCATATGTTTTAGCTACTTCAATCGCTTCATTAATTGCTACTTTGGAAGGAATTTCCGGATCAAATTTTAATTCATAAATACCGATCCGTAAAATATTACGATCAATAATGGTTATTTGTTCAATCGGCCATTCCGTAGCATATTTTCTAATTAATTCATCGATTTCTTTTTTATTTTTCAAAACTCCATCAATCAAATGCTTAGAAAATCCTTCATCTTCAAATCCAGGCGCAAATTCCTGTAAATTATATTCTAATAATTTATCCAAATCAGCCTCTTCTTCATTATTAAAGTCCCACTGGTAAAGTGTTTGCATGGCAATAGTTCTAGATAAATGTCGATTGGCCATAATTGTAAAAATTTATAAATTAAAAATTAATTTATTGTTGAGCTTGAGTTTTTTGTTTGGCTAATTTTTTCTCTTCTTTTTTATCAAGCTGAGATTTTAAAACTTCCTGATTCTTGTAAGTACCGCAAAAAGAACAAACCTGATGAGGTAGTTTCGGTCTTTTACAACGAGAACACAAAACAGTTTTAACTTTTTTCAAAGCAAAATGCGATGCGCGTCTTTTTTTTGACCCCCTGGTTCTCTTTTTCTTTGGGACAGACATATTGATTAATAAATTAATAATTATCAATAATCAAATTCCAACGAACAAATATAAAATTGATTATTAGTTATTGGAAATTGATTATTAAGTTTAATATGATTATAAATTATTTTTAAAAATTTGGCAAGACCTAAACTAAAAATTCAAATAAAAAATCCCGCCAAATGCCACGGGATCTTTTTTATTTAATTTAAATCAATGTTATACTGGCTACTTTATCATTTTTACCTTTGAAACTCATGACTCGGACACCTTGAGTTGACCGGCCTAGTTTACTGACACTTTTTAAAGGCATCCGAATCACCTGCCCTTTTTCTGAAATGATAATCATATCACGATCCAAGTCTTTATTGTTGATCAAACGAGCACCGACAATTTTACCGGTTTTATCAGTAATATTAGCTGTTTTTATACCGGTCCCGCCCCGGCCCTGAATACGATAGTCAGTAATAGATGTTCTTTTGCCATAACCTTTTTCAGTCACAACCATTAAATCCAAATTTTTATCATTAAAAGATTTTTCATTAATATCCATACGAACCACATAATCATCATCTTTTAAGCGAACGCCTCTGACACCGGCTGCCGTCCTGCCCATAGGTCTTATGTTTTTTTCTTTAAACTTAACTGACATACCCTTGGCAGTCACTAAAACAATCTCGTCACTACCGGTTGACGGTTTAGCCCACCATAAAATATCGCCTTGTTTTAATTTAATCGCAATTAAACCGCTTTTTCTAATTTTGGTAATATCATTAATATCAACTTTTTTAATCAATCCGTTTCTGGTCACTAAAACCAAATATTTATAATCTCCCAAATCAGCTAAATCCAAAATAGAAGTAACTTTTTCATGAGGTGCCAAATTTAAAAAGTTAACCAAAGCCTGCCCCTTGGCTGTTCTGGTAGTTTGCGGCACTTCATAAGCTTTAAGCTGAAACACGCGGCCACTGGTTGTAAAGAATAATAAATCAGAATGAGTTTTGGTTGAGAAAAAATGCTCAACAATATCTTCTTCTTTAGTCGTCAAGCCCGAAATACCTTTCCCACCCCGTGCCTGCGTTCTAAATGTTTCAGGTGGCAATCTTTTTATATAACCGTCACGCGTAACAATTACAATTGTTGGCTCATTGGGAATCAAATCCTTAACTGAAAATTCGCCAACCGGTGATTTAACAATTTCGGTTTTTCTTTCATCACCATATTTTTCTTTTAATTCTGTCAAATCTTTTTTTATAATATTTAAAATTTTGGTTCGTGATTTTAAAATAGCTTCCAATTCGCCAATTAATTTTTTAATCTCTTTTAATTCATCAATTAATTTTTGTCTTTCCAAATTAGCCAATTGCTGCAATCTCATTTCCAAAATAGCCACTGCTTGCCGTTCAGTAAATTTGAATTT
Source organism: uncultured Gammaproteobacteria bacterium (assembly GCA_964531215.1). Lineage (GTDB taxonomy): Bacteria > Patescibacteriota > Patescibacteriia > CAIXNZ01 > CAIXNZ01 > WJKP01. The sequence continues at coordinate 10,625 of CAZHFK010000015.1, forward strand.
TTTCATTAAATTCTTACGAGCCTCTTCTTTATCTTTAGATTTTTTAATCGTATTAATTACAGCGTCAATATTTTTCAAAGCTTTAACCAATCCTTCCAAAATATGGGCTCTTTCTTTGGCTTTATTCAAATCATATTCGGTTCTGCGACGAATCACTTCTTCACGATGCTTAATATATTCTTCAAAAATCATTTTTAAAGTCAAAACTCTCGGCTGAATCCCGTCAACCAAAGCCAACGTATTAACATGAAAAGTGTCCTGTAGCTGCGTTGATTTGTATAATTGATTTAAAATCTTTTTGGGATATGAATCTTTTTTAAGTTCAATTACAATTCGCACGCCTTCTTTGGACGATTCGTCACGCAAATCCTTAATATCTTTTATTTTTTTATCTTTAACCAAAGAAGCTATCTTTTCAACCAAATTAGCTTTATTAACCTGATAAGGTATTTCTGAAACAATGATTTGGAATCTATCGCCTTTAGCTTCAACGATCTCAGCTTTAGCTCTCATTACAATGGAGCCTTTACCGGTCGCATAAGCTCGTTGAATTTCTTTAATATTATAAATAATACCGCTGGTCGGGAAATCAGGACCTTTAACAAATTTCATTAAATCATCGACCGTAGCCTTAGGATTATCAATTAAATGAGTGATTCCATCACATAATTCATTTAAATTATGGGGTGGTATATTGGTTGCCATACCAACGGCAATCCCCATGCTGCCATTTAAAAGCAAATTGGGCAATTTAGCCGGCAAAACAACCGGTTCATTGTGACTGCCGTCAAAGTTCGGGCTAAAATTAACTGTTTGTTTTTCAATATCAAAAAGTAATTCTTCAGCCAAAGCCCTTAATTTGGCTTCGGTATAACGATAAGCTGCCGCGCTGTCACCATCCATTGAGCCAAAATTACCTTGCCCCCAAACTAAAGGATAACGCATAGAAAAATACTGCGCCATTCTAACCATTGAATCATAAACAGCTGTATCACCATGCGGATGATATTTACCAATTACTTCACCGACAATTGTAGCTGATTTTCTGAATTTGGCAGAAGACCTTAAACCAACACTCCACATGGCATACAAAATACGGCGATGAACAGGCTTTAAACCATCCCGTACGTCTGGTAATGCTCTGGCAACAATAACTGACATAGCATAATCCAAGTATGATTCCTGCATTTCTTCAACCAAAGAACTGGGGATGACCTTACTGGCAATAATTTCCTGTTTGGGCTCTTTGTCGCTTTTTTTAGGTTTAACGGCTTTGGATTTAGGCTTATTTTTTGAGTCCTTTGTTTTTTTTGTTGTTTCTTTTTTGCTTGTTGATTTTGCTTTTTTCTTATTTGGCATTTGCATATCTTTATTATTCTAAAACTGAATCGGATTCAGTTTGCGGTTGAGTCTCTAATTGTTCTTTCATTTGATCAATAATATTATTTTTTACTTTTTCTTTTATGATTTGCTCTTTATTTTTTTCTAGAGAATCTACTACATTTTCTTCTGTTTCATTCATTGACTCACCGATTAAATTTAATTGCTGATTAAAATCATCCAAAGCTTTTTGCACCCGTTCAGTCTGATTCATATCAGTTTCTTCAGACAAGCCGGTATCAGCGAAACTTTGACTTAAACTATTTCTAATACCGACAAACCAAAACCCAACCAAAACAAACATCATACTTGCAATTGCCGTATAGGTAATAATTAATTTTTGTTTTTCACTTAACAAACTATTTTTAACCGGCTCAATATATTCAATTTGTTCAGCTTCCGGCAATTTTTCTGGTTCATTAACCGGTAAATCATTTGGTATAGCCTGATTATTATTATCATTAAAAGTACCCTCATCACCAAAACTAAAGTCGGCAAAAGGATCATCAATTGATTTATTTGCTTCAACTGCCAAACTCGCTGTTAAATCAGGCTTTATTTCTGTTTGCTCTTCAATTTGTTTTACAACAACTCTTTTACCTAACGGTTTAGACACAGCCTTTTTCGGTTTAGGCTTATTTGAAGTTGTTTTTTTCACAGGCTTAGCTTTATTTTTAGCGGGAGTCTTTTTAACTACAGGTTTCTTTTTGGCTACAGTTTTTTTCGGTGAATTTTTCTTTTTTGTCTTGGCCGCTTGTCTTGTAGCTGTTTTTTTCTTTTTTACTGGCTTCTTCAGACTAGCCTGTTTCTTAGTTATTTTCTGAATTTTAGGCTTTTTAACTGTTGTCTTTTTAACAACTTTAGGTTTTGGCGCTTTAGCCTTTGTTTTGGTTGTTGTCTTTTTAACAACTTTGGATTTTGGCGCTTTAGCCTTTGTTTGGGTTGTTGTCTTTTTAACAACTTTAGGTTTTGGCGCTTTAGCCTTTGTTTGGGTTGTTGTCTTTTTAACAACTTTAGGTTTTGGCGCTTTAGCCTTTGTTTGGGTTGTTGTCTTTTTATTTGCCATATCAAATAAATTAAACTTTATTTAATATAATAATTTTAGTTTCTTCCTGAGGTAAATCTTTTTTACTGATTTTTAATTTATCCATTTTTTCCGGCTGAGAAATACCGAATTCTTTTAAGAATTTCTCAACCGGTTCTAGCTTAACTTTTAAGCCGGGGATTTTATAATGCATAGGAATAACAATTCGCGGCTGAATTTGACTGATAATTTTAACTGCGCCAGTCCCATTAATCGTATAAGTCCCGCCAACCGGAATCATTAAAATATCAACGCTTTCCAGATATTCCAATTGCCGTTCGGTTAAATTATCCTGCCCCAAAGCACTTAAATGAGCTATTTTTAAACCATTATATTCCAAAACATAAGCAGTAATTCTGCCATATTCAGCTCCGCTTTTATTATCATGAAAACCTTTTAATCCATAAACAAAAACATTTTTAACTTCATATTCACCTGGACTCTTTATAATAAAAGGATTGCCTTTAATTGCTTTAACATTATTATGACCCTCATGATCATGAGTAATCAAAAGCAAATCAGCCTGAAATTTAGGCATTTTTAGCCCTGTTTTATCATGCGGATCAATAGCAATTGTCAAATCTTTATCTTGTAATTTAAAAGCTGATTGTCCTAGCCATTGAATAATCATAAATAATTTTAATAATCTAAGTAAAAACAAGGATTAATGCCTGCTTAATCCTTAAACTATAAACAGTTTAACATATTATAAAAAAAAATAAAAGCCCTTGACAAATTTTTATTATGGGTATATACTCATAAAAGAAGCTTTCGTTTTTACTATTAATGATTAACTAAAAAATATATGCCTTATGGAGACGGTACAGGACCTTTAGGGCGTGGGCCGGCCACTGGCTGGGGACGTGGTCCTTGTGGTGCTGGCTTAAGACAAGGCTGGCGTTCAGCGGGTCGTCGTAAATTTTTTCGCAATTGGCAACCGACTGCCGAAGATCTGGCCACTGAGGAAAAATTACTCAAAGAAGAACTAGAAGCCATTGCTCAAGAAAAAAAAGCCCTAAAGAAATAAACAAAACTCGAAAATTTTCTTTATTTAGAAAATTTTCGAGTTTTTGTTATACTAACAATATAATCTTAAAAATAAATCAAAATTATGCCACTAAAAAAGAGTCTCGGCATGGCACGAGGAAATCAGGGCCGAGGCCGCCAACAAAATGGTTTTGGCTTAGGGCCAGCTGGTGAATGTATTTGTCCCAATTGCGGTCAAAAACAAAAACATCAAAGAGGCTTGCCTTGCTATCAACAAAAATGCCCAAACTGTGGTAGCGCAATGTCCAGAGCTCGCTAAATTATTATTAAAATTATAAAAAAATATATTATATTAATTTAATTATTTTTTCTTTTTATTTAATTAAAAACACACTTATGAAAATATGCTTTACAGCTGAAGGTAAAACTTTAAATTCCCAAATTGATCCACGCTTTGGCCGTTGCAAATTTCTCTTATTTGTAGATTCAGAAAATGAAAAAATAACCAAAACAATCGATAATGCTCAAATTGCAAACTGGCAAGGTGCCGGCATCGCTACTGCCCAAAAAATTGCCGATGAAAATACCCAAGTAGTTATTACGGGCAACATCGGTCCTAACGCCTTTACCGCTTTACAGTCAGCTAATATTGAAATTATTACCGACGTTTCAAATTTAACAGCCAAACAGGCTCTAAAAAAATTAAAAACAAATGAATTTAAAAAAACTGAAAAACCTTCTGTCCTAGGCCATTTTGGTCAAAGCAAAAAATTTAATCAAAGCCCAAACAAAAATCGCCAAGGTCAGGTATAATTTTTTTATTAATTATGAAAATTGCTATTCCTACAAATGGGAAAAATCTAGATGATTTAGTGGCCACACATTTTGGCCGAGCTAAAAATTTTTTAATTTATAATACTGAAAACAAAAATTTAAAAATTATCCCCAACACTTCTCAACATATGGGCGGACAAGGCATTCCTCCTGAATTACTAAAACAACATAAAATAAATACCGTTATTTGTAATTCATTAGGTTTTAAGGCAGTTCAAAATTTAACTGAATCTGATATTGAAATTTATTACGGAGCAACTAATTCAATTAAACAAGCGCTAACTGATTTTTTTAATAATCAACTAACCAAGGCAACAAAAAATAACTCTTGTCATCATTAAATATGCCTGGAAAAAAATTACACAAAATTGCCATAACCGGTGGCAAGGGCGGTACCGGCAAATCAACTTTTGCGGTTTTATTAACTAATCAATATTTAAACCAAAACAAAAAAATTGTTTTGGTTGATGCTGATGTTGAATGTCCCAATGATTATCTATTAATTGATCAAAAGTTAAAAAAAACTAAAAAAAATATTTATGCTAAATTTCCAAAGTTAAATAAAAAAAAGTGTACTAAATGCGGTAAATGTGTTAAAGCTTGTCGTAGTAATGCTATTTTCCAAGTCCCAAATCAATTTCCTATATTCATGGGGGAACTATGTTCTGCTTGCGGCACTTGCTGGACAATTTGCCCGGAAAAAGCAATTACCACCAAAAAAGTTAAAACTGGTCAAATTTATATTAATAAAATTAATCAAAATTTTTATTTAATCACTGGTTTGGCTAAAGCCGGCTTAGATGAAACAGGGCCGATTGTTACTCAGCTTAAAAGCATCGCTTTAGATTTCGCTAAAAAGCATAATGCTGATTATATATTATTTGATACGGCAGCTGGCACACATTGTCCTGTTATCCAAGCCTTACTTGGCACTGATCAGGCTTATGCCGTGACAGAAGCAACCCCAATGGGAGCTTATGATTTAAATATTATTTTAAACTTATTAAAAAAATTGAAAATCAAAACTAAAATAGTTTTAAATCAAGCAGATTATGGCAATAAAAAATTAATAACTGAGATTTTAAAGAAAAGTAATATAAAAAAAATTGATCGGGAAATCCCCTATTCAAAAAAAATAGTTAAAGCTTATTCAAATGGAAAATTATTAAATTTTCAAATATAATTTTTTATTTTAAGAATTATAAAAAATATGAAAAAAACATTTGAAGGATATTTATTTAACAGAATAGAAAAAATTGGAAATAAAAAATACAACCACGTCGGATGTGAAGGTGAAAATAATAATTTTGGAAATTTTTTATCTGAATTCGTTCCTCAAGTGGGCACGAGAAGAAAAGTAAAATTTACTATAGAAACAAAAAATGAACCTAAAATCATTAAAAAATAAAATAAATAATTATTAAATAATAAAAATATGGCTATATTTAAAATAAACAAAACAAAATGTACGAGCTGTGGAGCTTGTATCCAAGCTTGCCCTCATAATGCTATTGCCATAAGTAATGATGGTAAGGCTGTTATTGATCAAACAAAATGTCAACGATGTGGTGCTTGTCTACAAACCTGTCCTTTTGATGCTATTGAATATATAGATAACAACGAAAATATTAATCAAAACGCTGATTTAACTGCTAATAATGAATTAATCCAAAATACTAATTCTGGTATATATCAAGACAGAGGGAGGATGCAAGGCAGGGGCCGGAACCAAGGCAGAGGCATGGGCCAAGGCAGAGGCAACCGCTAAAAATAAATTTACAAATATTAAGTAAAAATCAAATACTTAAGTATCATAATTAAAAATATTTATGGCAGTTTTAATTTGGATAATTGGCAGCACCCTGGCTATGAGCTTAATTGCCTGGGTCGGTTTAATAACTTTATTTTTTAAAGAAAAATTATTAAGAAAAATAATCTTACCCTTAGTAGCACTTTCAGCTGGCGCCTTATTAGGCGGGGCATTCCTGCACATGATTCCTGAATCAATTACTAAAATGGATAATTTATTAAGTGTTTTTCTTTGGTTATTATTTGGTTTTTCCTTATTTTTTCTGCTTGAAAATTTTATTCATTGGCATCATTGCCATGAAACACCTTCAAAACACAAAAAACCGGTCACTTACCTTATTTTAATTGCGGACGGTATCCACAATTTCATTGGTGGTCTGGCTATTGCTGGAGCTTTTATTGTTGATATAAAAGTCGGGCTAGTTACTTGGCTTGCTTGTGCTGCTCATGAAATTCCTCAGGAATTAGGAGATTTTGGCATACTAATCCATGGTGGCTGGCACAAAAAAAAGGCCTTATTATTTAATTTTCTGTCCGCCTTAACTATTGTTTTAGGCGGTATAATTGCATTTTTTATTTCTACTAAAATAGATGCTACCTTTTTACTGCCCTTTGCTGCAGGTAATTTTATATATATTGCTTCATCTGATTTAATTCCAGAGATAAAACATGACACGAATATTAAAAATAATTTAGTTCTTTTTGCGACTTTTATTATTGGAATTTTATTAATTTTAGCCGTCAGATTTATTGAAATTTAAAAAATGTCAAAAAATAAAAAAATTAAACTGGTCATTGCCTCAGGTAAAGGCGGCGTCGGCAAATCAATGCTGACTTCGTCTTTATCTATTTTATTTAATCAACATAAAAAAATAATTGCAGTTGATTGTGATGTTGACGCACCGAATCTGGCTATTTGGTTAAACGAGGCAAAAAAATGGCAAACAACTAAAAAAATCAGCACTTCGGAAAAGGCAATTGTTAATTATAAAAAATGCATAGGTTGCGGATCCTGCGCTCAAAACTGTCAATTTAAAGCTATTAAAATGGTTAAAAATAAACCGCAAATAAATGTTTTTACTTGCGAAGGTTGTGGTTTATGTAAAATTATTTGCCCAAGCAAAGCTATTTCTTTACACAAAGTTAAAAATGGCGAAATCAAAACAAAAAAAACAAAATATAATTTTTACTTAATAACTGGCCGACTTTATCCAGGTGAAACAGGCTCTGGTAAAGTTATTGATCAAGTCATCCAAGAAGCTGAAAATTATAAGCACGAATTAATGATTATTGATTCATCTCCCGGTACCGGCTGCCCGGTAATTGCCTCTTTAAAAGAAGCTCATCAGGTAATCTTAGTTACAGAACCAACCCCCGCAGGATTTAATGATTTAAAAAGAATTCTGAAAGTCGTTAATCATTTTGCAATCCCTTATTTGATTATAATTAATAAATGGGATATTAATAAAAAACTAAGTCTGAAAATCAAAAATTGGTCCGGCAAAAACTTTATAGGACAAATATCTTATAATCCGGAAATTTTTAATGCGATATCAAAATTCAAACCGATTATGGAAACGGATTTAAAAACTAAAAATGAAATCATTTCTATTTATAAAAAATTAAACAAATTATTATGAATAAAGAAAAAGTTTCAACAATTAGCATCTTAATCAATATATTTTTAACTATTATAAAATTAATAGTCGGTTTTATAATTAATTCCGTAGCTTTAATTTCTGACGGGATTCATTCTTTTTTGGATATAATTTCCAGTATCATATCTTATTTAGGAATAAAAATAGCGAAAAAACCAGTCGATGAAAAACACCCTTATGGTTATTATGTCGCTGAAACTTTGGCTGGTTTAGGTGTGACAATTTTATTAGCTATTTCTGCCGGCTGGATTATTTACGAAGGTATTGAACAAATTATAAATCAAACAACAGTTAAGCTGTCAATTTGGGGGTTTTTAGTCGTGATTATTTCTATAATCTTAAATGAAATAATTGCCAGATTAAAATTCAAATACGGGGAAAAAGAAGAAAGTCTAGCCTTGATTGCTGATGCTGAACATTCCAGAGCTGATGCCCTTTCTTCTATTGGTGTTTTAATTGGCTTAGCCCTAGCTACATTTTTTATTTTTGCTGATGGCATAATTGCTATTTTAATCGGGATTTATATTTTAAAAGAAAGTTATAATATAGGTAAGACAACTACTGATAATTTGCTAGGCGTTAAAGATGAAAAAACTGAAAAAACAATAAGACAAATTTGTCAAGTTAAAAATATAAAAATTTCCGAGCTTAAAACCCGCAAAATCGGCTCAGCCACTTTTGCCGAATTAACTATAAAACTAAAAAAAGACCTAAAAGTCGATCAAGCTGAAAAAATTTCCAAAGAATTACAAGAAGAATTACTTAATAAAATCTCTTTATTGAAACAAGCTGTAATTCAAATAGAATCACACAATATCAAACAAGGCGTAATTCGGCCTCGCTTTGGTCAACATTATGGTTTCCGGGGTAAATTTGAAAAAATTGGGCCGACTAAAAAAGGCTATCGAATAATAATTCCAATCAAAAATAATGAAATTTACAATGAATTTGGCTCTCCTCAATACTTGATTGTTGATAAAAAAAATAATAAAATAATTCAAAAAGAAAAAATAAAAAATCCTCACTTTAATTCTAAAGGCGGACATGGTATTCGTTTTGTTAAGTCAGTCGAGCCTGATGAAATAATCACCAAAACTATCGGACAAGGCGCCAAGCAAAAACTGGAAAATTTAAATATAAAAATAAAAATAATTAAACCTAAGACTAAATTAAAAGATATTAAATTTTAAACTAATAAAAAATGCCCAGACCCAGAAATTTAAGACGGATTAATTTTCAGCCAAATGTAACTTATTTCAAGCCGCAGGGCGTGCCCATGAGGTTTTTAGAAATAGTTGAATTAACTACCGAAGAAGCAGAAGCACTACGTTTAAAAAATATTGAGAATTTTGACCAAGAAACAGCTGCTAAAAAAATGAATACTTCCCAATCAACCTTTCAACGTATTTTAAATTCCGCCTATAAAAAAATCAGTCAAGCTTTAATCAATGGCCAAGCGATTAAAATAATTAAATAAAAAATCATGAAAGTTTTAAAATTTGGCGCTGTTTGGTGTCCTGGCTGTTTGGTTATGAAACCAAGATGGCAGGAGATTGAACAGAAACTGCCCTGGCTTAAAACAGAATACTATGATATTGATAAAGATAAGGATATGGTTCAAAAATATAATATTGAATCAGAAACAATCCCTACTTTTATTTTTTTAAATAAACAAAGTGAGGAATTTTTACGCTTACACGGAGAAATCAATAAACAAAAATTAATTGAAATTATTAAAAAAAATAAAGATAAATAAATTTATGTCAAAACTAAGATCAGTCGTAGTTTTTTTTATTTTACTGACAATCTTATTGCCAAGCTTTGTCGTTGCCCAAGAAAAACCTTTAAATGTTTACTTTTTCTGGGGCGAAGGCTGCCCTCATTGTGATAAAGAAAAAGAATATTTACAAAAAATAAAAAATAATTACGAGCGAGTAATTATTAATGATTTTGAAGTTTATAATAATAGTCAAAACACTAAACTTTTACAAAAAATAAGCCAAGAAACCGACATTAATGTCAATGGGGTGCCATTAATTATTATTGGTGATAAAGCTTTAGTTGGTTTTCTCAATGAAAAAACAACCGGCCAGCAAATTAGAAAATTAATAGATGAATGCCTGGCCAACCAATGTCCTGATATAATCAGTCAAATTATCAATAAAACACCCAAAACGTCATCCCAACCATTGCCAGAACCCCAAAAAAATAATGACAATTATTTAATCAATTTACCTTTAATTGGTGAAATTGATGCCAAAGCTTTTTCCTTGCCGGTTTTAACAATAATAATCGCGGCAATTGATGGCTTTAATCCTTGCGCCATGTGGGTTTTGCTGTTTTTAATCAGCCTGTTATTGGGCATGGAAAACAAAAAAAGAATGTGGGCTTTGGGTTCGGCTTTTATTTTGGCTTCGGGAATTGTTTATTTTTTATTTTTATCAGCCTGGTTAAATCTTTTTTTGTTTATTGGTTTTATTTTTTGGGTAAGAATTATAATTGGACTGATCGCAATAGGTAGCGGTTCTTATCATCTATGGGATTTTTATAAAAACAAACCTGGCTGTAAAGTGGTCAAGGGAGAGTTAAGAGAAAAAGTTTTTACTAATCTTAAATTTATTACCAAAATCCCTTCTTTTGGATTAGCTTTACTTGGCATGATTATTATTGCTTTTGCTGTTAATTTAATCGAACTGGTTTGTTCAGCCGGATTACCAGCCATTTATACTAATGTTTTATCATTATCAGACATATCAAGCTTAGAATATTACTTGCTCTTACTTTTATATATTATTATTTTCATGCTGGACGATATGTTTGTTTTTGCCGTTGCTATGCTGACTTTAAGAGCCACGGGAATCAGCACAAAATACACTCGCTATGCAAATCTAATCGGTGGTATAATTATTTTGATTTTAGGTTTTTTACTTATTTTAAAACCCGAATGGTTAATGTTTAGTTAATTTCTATTTAACAACTTAATAAATAAAAAAGAGCCGTTAACCCCTTACCAAACGGCTCTTTATTTTAACTTCCAATAAAAAGGATTGTTATTTAAATAAATAATCAGACTAACAATCACCCAAATTGTAACAATAACTATTACTACAAAAACACAAAGAAAAATAAATGTACCTATCAAACGTAAATATTGCTGGATATATTTGTCTTTGCTTTGCCACAATTTTTCATTATAAGCAATCACTTGCTCAAATAAAGATTGGGCTTTTATTTTTAATTTCACTGTCCAGGAACTTTTATCCGGCTCGACGAGCTTTTGTTCTTTTTCAATTTCAGGCTGCGAATCCGGTTCTTCTGTGCCTTCATATTTACGTTGCAATCTAGCTAATAATCCTTGGCCAAGTCCTTGCGAAAAACGTTCAGGCCATAATTCAATTAATTGTTGTTCTACTTGTTCAAGTAAAGCTTGGGCGTCTTCAAACCGAGCATAGCGATTATAAATCGCTTCCAAAATCTCGTTTTGAATTTCCAGTGATTCTTGCCTTAGATTCACCAAGGGCAAAAACCAGCTATGCGCTGTTTTAGCCAAAATCGATTGGACAAAATCAATACTGACCTTACTGGCTTCCACAAAATGCTCGTTAGCGTCATGGCAATTCTTTAACTTAATCAGAATAACCGCGATTTTAAGATGCACATGAGTATCTTTATCAGGAAGAAAAATCACATTGGCTAGTTCTTGATTTAAATCATAATAATTGCTTAAAACTGACCGGTAAATTTCAAAATTTTTCTGGAATAAATCATTCTCAGGATCAAACGCAGCCGCGCTAATAAAAGCTTTTTCAGCAGTTTGTAAACAGGAATCATCTCCTTTCTGCCTGTAAAACAAAAGGGCATAAACACCCAAATTATTCCAAAAAAAGAAATTTGGCTCGGTCAACCCTTTGTTTAAGAGCCAATTAAGCAACTCCCAGGCTAAATTTACTTGGCCTATTTTTTCCAAAAATAAAGCCAAATAAACATATAAATCCACCGGAACATATTTAAAACTGAAATAACGCAAAAATTCAAAACAAAAAGCCAGCTTTTGCTTCATTGTTCATCACCTCCTTTGCTTTTTTAATTTAAATGTTAAGGTGCGCCTATTGATTTTAAAAATTAACATAACCAGCCTTGATTGTCAATAACTTGTATAGTTAACACCAAGGGGTTACAGATAGTATACTTAAAGGTAACACATGTTAACTATTAAATTAAGCTATATGAACAAG
>CAZHFK010000016.1:0-5226 GCA_964531215.1 uncultured Gammaproteobacteria bacterium
CCCCTGACTTAACTGAGCTTCCTCCTCAGATAAAGCATAATTAAGCATTGTACTGACATCATTTTCTAATTCTTGAGTATTTCTTTTTAAATCATTAGCTGTCTCTTTTAAAGCTCTTTGAATACTGTTTTCCGGACAAATTACGCTTAACCCTTCATTTAATACCGGACAATTAACACCATGATCCTTTAACCTAAAATCCCAAATTTGTAAAGTTTGATCTTGCGTTAAAGTTATTGTCATTAATTCGGTATTTTCTTGAAATTGTCCGCCGGCGCCAATACCAAAATCAGCAGAAATAAAATCTTCTAGATTTTTCTGGCCAATTTCTTCCCAATGACTTCTTAATTCAGTCCAAGAACATTCGGGCTGATAACCCGTTTCACTCCAGCCCGGAAACATTGGTATTTGTAAAGCTAAATCAATTGCAATACTGGGATCAAGAGTACAAACATTAATACCGGTCAAATCCTGAATTACTGTCTGAACAAAATCACCAATGGCTGCATCAGCATAACCGGACACAAACCCTTCAAAATCAGTAATAAATTGAGGTGACTCACCTTCACCGCCACTAGCCACCCAAATTGCTGTTTGCTTAGCCATTAAATTAGCCAAATTACCCAAAACGTTTTTAAAAAAAACAGCCTTAATTTCTTCCCAAATTTTAGTTGTAATTCTTTCTATACTATCTCCCGTATACATTAAACTCTGCAGTGAGAGCTGACCTGGATCAACAACCGGAAATGTGGCATTAGCTTTTTTAGGCTGCCCAAACAACAAAAAAGAAAAATTAGTTAAAATAAAAATCAAAACAATAATACCAATTATAACTTTTTTAGTTTTTTTAAAATTAGGCTTTATCATAGCCGAGAACTTATTTTATTTAAAATTTGTATCTTAAATTTAAGTAGCATTCAAGGTATCTAAAAATAACTGCCTCAATGTTTCATCGTCAATCTGCTCCAATAAACTTTTATCTATACCTCTTTGTTCCAATTCTTGACGAATTTCTTCCGGAGATAACTCTTTTAATTCCTCTTTAATGGGTTCTTTTTCTTCCGGACTTAACTGTTCTGCCTCTTGAGCCTGTAATTCTTTGGCCTGATCAAGCATCTCTTGCAATTGAGGATCGTTAATGCCTAATTCTTCTAAAGTAATTTCTCCTGATAATAATTGAGTTTGCAACTTCAATAAATCCGAATCCATAACTGTTGAATCTGAAGCATTTAATTCATCAATTTGATTTATATTTGTATTAGAAATAGTTTCTTGCTCATTTTCCGTATCTGTTATTGCTTCGCCCGTAGCTTCCGGACCGTAACATTCTTCTCCTTCGGGACAATTCGGATCAGTACCTTGCACAATCTCTTCTTTGTCCAAAAGACCGTCACCATCAGTATCTTCCAAATAAGCACTGGTTTTATAAAGATAAATTTCACTGTAGTCACTTAAACCATCCAAATCACTATCCTGATTCTGCAATTTGGCAACATCTTCTTTTTCTTCCTCGCTATTAATATTTGTAACTTTATATTGCTCCCTTAATTCACCTCTTTTTTCTCTTAAATAACTGGAATATAAGGGTCCTTCAATATTTTTCTTAAACTGCAAATAACCTAAAACTGCAGCGAAAATTGTAATTAATACTAAAAAAAACACGAAAAATTTCTCCATCGGAGTTTTTTCTATTTTATTCGTGATTTTTTCAGTTTTTTGTTCAAAAAAATCTTTAATTTTTTCTTTTTCTTCCGGCATTAACTTAATATTATTATAACATATAACTCAAGATAATTATACCATAAAAAAAACATTTAAACCATAAATTGTTGATAAAGATATGCCCAATTTTTTAAACTTAATTCCTGAGGTCTAATATTTTCTCTTAAACCTATTTTTTTAAATATCCTTTTTATTTCTACATTATCCAATTTAAAACCGGCTGCCAAATTATTATGCAACTGTTTTCTGGGTGAACTAAAACCGATTTTAACCAATTGCCAAAATTTTTTCTCTTGAAAATTAGCAATTGTTTTTTTATTTAAAACTTTTTTAATTTCCTCGGGTATAGTTTGATCATAAATTTTTATCTTTAAAATAGCGCTATCAACTTTGGGCTGTGGATAAAAACTTGATTTCGTAACATAATCAATTAATTTTGGTTGGCCATAAAATAAAACGCTCAAGGCCAAAATATTCATTTGACCCGGTTTGGCTAAAATTTTTTGCGCCACTTCTTTTTGCACCAAAACAATCATTTGTCTTGGTTTAGGTTCAAATGATAAAAATTTACGCAAAACCGCTTTAGTTATTGAATATGGCAAATTAGCTACTAGCTTATAATTTTGACTGCCTAATTTTTGACTTATTTCACTATTTTTTATAGCTAAAATATCTGCTGGTAAAATTTGCAAATTACTAATTCCTTTAAATTGGTGTTTCAAAAAATAAACCAAACTTTTATCTAATTCTACGCTAAGCACCTTTTGGGCTATTTTGATTAATTCTTTAGTTAAAACTCCAAAACCCGGACCGATTTCCAAAATATAATCAGTTTTTTTAAGCTCAGCCGCTTTAATGATTTTTTGTAAAACCGACTGATCAATTAAAAAATTCTGCCCCTTTAATTTACTGGGCTTAATTCCGTATTGCCGGGATAAATACTTAATTTGAGCTAAATTCATTTAAATAAAATTTTAATCTTTACTTCCGGTATTATCCTCTTTTTCTGTCAAAGCTATTTCTCTGACTATTTGGGTAATATCTTTTTCAATTTTATCCAAACGCACCAAAATCCTAAAAACCAAATAAAATAAAATTAAAATTGAAATATAAATAACCAAATCAACACCCCTGCCTACTCCTACCCAATTGGCAATAAGTGCTGTTGATTCGGGAAAAATTACTACAAAACCGACCATTAACCAAAAAATTAACCATAAAATAAATTCCTGTAATGAAATAATTCGATCTTTATAACGCAAACCGACCCTGGAAATAACGAATAAAATAAATAAAATTAAAAATATTTGAATTAACATAAAAAATTGTTAATTTATTAAACTTAAGGCGCCATAAAGTCCGCTTAAATCACCTTTTTTAGCTTTTTTTAAATCAGGTATCCGGGGAAAAATATTAACGGTCCGCTTTAAGTATTTTTTTATTAAATTTAAATTAATACTGGCCATCAAAGAACCTCCTAAAATAATTATTTCCGGTGACCAAAGTACTACCAAATTATTTAAACCATAAGCCAATAATTTGGCTTCATTTTGCCAAATTTTTTGATTTTTTATTTTCTTAGCCGATTTTTTGTATTTTTTTTCCAAATAAGAACCTGAAATATTTTCTTCCAAAGTCTGGCTATTTTTTTTACCATCATAATTTATCAGCTGATGCCCCGGCTCAAAGCCTAGACTGGCTTGATCAATTTTTTTATTGATTATCCTGGCTCCGCCAACACCGGTACTGACAGTCAAATAAGCAATGATTTTATAACCTTGCCCGGCGCCGTAATTTGCTTCACCCAAACCAGCTAAAGCCGCGTCATTTTCCAAAAAAACTCGTGCTTTTAATTCCCGTTGTAATTTATTTTTTAAAGGTTGATTAATCCAGGTCTCTAAATTAGGCGCATTCACTAGTTTTGATTTGGTTTTATCCAAAGGCCCGGCCAAACCGCCGTAAACTGCTTTGAATTTTTTACCCTGACTTAAAACCAAAGCCTGCTTAGAAATTAAATCAATCCCCTCTGCAAAATTTTTCGGTGTAGAAAATATTTTTACTTGATCTAATTTTTTACCATTTTTAGTGATTGCCAACCTGGTTTTGGTACCGCCAATATCAAAAAGCAAATACATATTAATTATTTTTTAAGTTTTAAAATATAACCTTCAAAAGGTCTTAAATATAATTTATTCAAATTAATTTTTTGGCCTGATTTTTTGGTTAAATAAGTATTACAGACCAATTCGGCCTGAGAAAAAGGTAATGATAATTTTTTTCTCTTACTGGCAAAATTTAAAATTATTAAAACTTTTTCTTTGGTTGTTTCTCTGACATAAGCAAAAATATCCTTTGTTCTTATGTCCAGAGAATAATAAATACCATCAGTAATTGCTTCTGATTTTTTTCGAAAATTAATCAAAGTCTTATATAAATTTAAAATTGATTTATTATCTGCCAATTCTTTTTTCACGTTAAATATTAAATAATTTCTGGCTACTGGTAACCACGGCTTAGCTTTGGAAAAACCGGCATATTTTTGCGTTGACCATTGCATGGGTGTACGATGGCTGTCTCTGCCCAAATCAAAGCCTGGCACATTTTTACCCCAAGGATCTTTTTGTTGACTTGGCTTAATTGGCACATCAGACATGCCGATTTCTTCGCCGTAATAAATAAAAGGCATCCCTTGTAAAGTTAATTGCAACATTGCCACTAATCTGGCTTTTTTACGGCTTTCTAAGCGGGAAGCCACCCGGGGACGGTCATGATTGCCTAAAACAAAATTGGGCCAGTCACCTTCGCTTAAATTTTCCTTATAATTATCCAAAAAATTACGATAAGCCCAGGCGCTCCAAGGTAATCTTATAAAGTTAAAATTAAACGGCGCATGCTGGCCTTTTTGGCAAAGTTTATAATATTTTTTAATCTCGGAAATTTTTGTCTTATAAAAAACTTCACTGACTAAAAATTTATTTTTATATTCTCCTATAGTATCACAAAATTGATTTAAAATATCCAAAGTTTTTGGACGACCTCGATCATAAACATTTAAAAATTGGCGATAAGGATCATCATGTCCTGGGATATAACGAGGATTAATAGGATTGTCCCTAAACTTTGCGTCTTTAATAATATGATAAACCGCATCCAAACGAAACCCGTCAACTTCTTTATCAAGCCAAAATTTTAAAATTTTATTCATTTCTTTACGTACTTCGGAATTGCGCCAATTCAAATCAGGCTGGAAAGCTAAAAAAGAATGCAGATAATATTCCCCTGTTTTTTCATCAAATTGCCAGGCTGAACCGCCAAAACGGCTCAACCAATTATTGGGTGGTGAACCGTCAGGTTTTGGTTTATGCCAAATATACCAGTCTCGTTTGGGATTTTTTTTAGAAGAACGTGATTCAATAAACCATTTATGCTGATCCGAAGTATGATTTGGCACAAAATCCATTAAAATTTTTATATTACGACGATGCGCTTCCTTAACAAATTGAT
>CAZHFK010000016.1:5236-22520 GCA_964531215.1 uncultured Gammaproteobacteria bacterium
TATTGCCAACAACAGGATCTACCTGGTAATAATCAGAAATATCATAACCAAAATCTTTCATTGGTGATTTATAAATCGGACACAACCAAATCGCATCAACTTTTAAAACTTTTTCCAAATAATCAAGTCTGGAAATTATACCTTTTAAATCACCGATACCATTACCGGTAGTATCCTGAAAACTACGAGGATAAACCTGATAAATAATATCATTAATCTCCCATTGTAATTCTTTTTTATTTTTAGCTTTAGGCATTATTATTTTCTAAAAAATTTAGCAAAAATTAAATCACGTAAAATCTTGAACCCACTTAAAAATTTTTGTCCGTATTCATGATAAATAATTTCCACTGGTACTTCTTGATAATTTAAATTATGTAATCTAATTAAATCTAAAATTTCAGTTGCATGAGCCATGCCGTCTTGTTGAATATCAATTTTTTGCGCAGCTTGTCTGGTTAGCGCCCGAAATCCGCAATGAGCATCGGTTAATTTTAAACCTGTCAACAACCAATTTAAAAAACTGGCCGGTTTTAAAATAAAATATTTTTTAGTCCAGGGAACCTGAGATTTATTGTCTAAAAAACGTGAACCCAAACCAATATCTGCCTCATTATTTAATAATGGCTTAACTACTTTACTAATATCATTTATTTTCATTTGACCGTCGGCGTCAAAATGGACAATAATTTCAGCGCCTTGGTCCAAGGCAAATTGCGTACCGGTCTGCAAGGCCGCACCCTGCCCGCGATTAACCAAATGATTAAGACTATAAACTGGTGAATTATTTAAAATGCTCTGAGTTTTATCAGTCGAACAATCATTTACAACCACAATATTAGAAGTTATAATCAATAACTCTTCTAAAACATATCTAATTCTTTTTTCTTCATTATAGGCCGGGATAATTACCCAAATGCCATTGTCTAGCATATATAATTAATTTAAGAATATTTATTTCTTTTTTAAATAAGCTTCAATAAAACCATCTAAATTACCGTCTAAAACCGACTGAATATCAGTTTCTTCATAATTAGTCCGATGATCTTTAACCAATTGATAAGGCTGCATAACATAAGACCTGATTTGATTGCCCCAAATTGCTTCTGAAAATTCACCTCTTAATTGTTTTTTTTCTGCTTCTTTTTCGGTTTCGTTTAATTTTTGTAATTTTGATTTTAAAATATTTAAAGCTCTTTCTTTATTTTGAGCTTGCGACCGTTCACTTTGACAAGAAACACTTATATTAGTTGGCAAATGAGTAATCCTCACTGCTGATTCTGTTTTATTAACTGATTGACCGCCATGTCCTGACGCTCGAAAAGTTTCAATTTTTAAATCTTCTGGTTTAATTTCAATATTTGTTTCTTGGTCTATTTCAGGAATAACCTCAACTAAAGCAAATGAAGTATGACGCATTCCTTCAGCATCAAAAGGCGATATTCTTACCAAACGATGAACTCCATTCTCTGATTTTAAATTTCCATAAGCAAAACTACCCTCGACTAAAATTACTGCTGATTTTATCCCCGCTTCTGAACCGGTATTTTTATCCAAAATTTTAGTTTTAAAACCTTTTTTTTCACTATAACGTAAATACATTCTGAGTAATATTTCTGCCCAATCCTGAGCATCCAGCCCGCCTGTACCGGCATGAATGGCTATGATCGCATTATTTTTATCATATTTTTCTCTAAAAAATAAATAAAATTCCAAATCAGTAAATTTTTTAACTAATTCTTGATATTTTGTTTCTATTTCTTTACGTAAATTAACAGTTTGATCTTTTTCATCCAATTTAACCATTTCTAATAAATCATTGACTTCATCTTTTATTTGCGACCAAGTTGCAATCTCTGACTTTAAGTCACTGGCTTTTTGACTGATTTTTTTAGCCTGTTCTTGCTCTTGCCAAAAATCCGGTTGGTTCATTAATTTTTCCAGATTTTTTGATTCTTCAATTTTATTATCAATTTCAAGAAAACCCCAGGATTGTTTGATTTTAGTTTTTAGATCCTGAAGTTGATTGACTAATTCTTGTTCTTTCATATCTTTAATCTTAGCAAAAAATTATCAGTTTGCAAAGTAAAAACAGCGTGCCAATTGGCACGCTGTTTGCTTTATATAAATAAATTTTAATCTATTGCCCTCTCCACTAATTCTACCTGAACATTTTTTTCCTCACCATCATGTAATATTTTCAGTTCTATTTCATCACCAGGCACATAACGAGCCAAAACTCTGCCCAAAGAATGATTTTGATCGATTTTCTGCTCATTAACTTGTAAAATAATATCATTTGCTGCCAAGCCGGCTTTATCTGCCGGTGAACCTGGTACGACAGCCAAAATATCCGGATTATTTCCTTGAACAATTAAAGCCCCATAATCAACCGGTAAATCATTTATTTCTGCCATTTTTTTATTAATCATTACATATCTGACACCTAGAAAAGGCCTGACAATTTTACCGTATTTTTCAATACTGGTAATTACTTGTTTAGCTTCATTTATGGGAATGGCAAAACCAACTAACTGACCGGCCCGAGAAATAGCAGTACTAATACCGATTACTTGCCCTTGCAAATTTAATAAAGGACCGCCTGAATTACCGGGATTAATAGCGGCATCAGTCTGAATTGCTTCTTCAATTACTTCTGAATACCCCAAACTGCCACCAGCCTCAACACGACGGCCAATACCACTAATCACGCCACGGGTAACTGTATTTCTAAATTCTGATAAAGTATTACCAATTGCAATAACTGTCTGCCCGATTTCAATATTATCAGAATCACCCAAGGCTAACGGTTGTAAATCATCAGCATCAATTTTAATAACTGCCAGATCATTGATCGGATCACGAGCCAAAACTTCTGCTTCAAATTTTTTACCCTCATTAGTCAAAACTGTGTAGTCAGCTTCTTCATCAATAACTACATGTTTATTGGTCAGAATCAAACCGTCTTCTGAAATAATAAATCCTGTTCCACCACCGATTTCTTGTTTTTGCTCGCCTTTCTCTGGTGCTAATTCTGGTTGAGGTTGTTCAAATCTAAAACCAAAAGGACCTAAATTAAAATAATCATCTAAAGGGCCCGTTGAGCTATAAATATCTTTTAATTCTTTACTTACAATAATACTGACAACAGAAGGACTGGCTGTTTTTACCACATCAATAGTTGCTGATTCTTCCTCTAGTAAAGTAATTTTTTCTGTCTCAACCTTTTTAATTTTTAAACCATTATCACCAACTAATTGATCCAAATTTTGTAAAATCAAAAAACTGGTTACGGCTCCGGCTAAAGCGCCTAAAATCAAACTTGAAACAATTATTATAGCCCAAAATTTTTGAATTGAAAATTTTTCATTTTTTTTAGGTTCTTGAAAAAGCATAACATCCCCTTTAAACAAAGACAGGAAAATAAAATTTTCCTGTCTTGAATAATAGTTATTAAAATTTAAACTGTTGGTTCTTGTTTTGTTTCTTCTTCTGAACCATTTTCTGTTTCGGTTTCAGGCATAGCTGAAGTTTCTTCGGCTGCGGTTTCAGGCATAGCTGAAGTTTCTTCTGTCTCGACTGATGGTGTTTCTGGCTCTGCACTAAAAGCTTCAGCTGATTCTGTTTCAGTTGTTGTTTCTTCACCGGTAGATTCTGTACTTTGTTCTTCAGCGCATTTATTACAAATTTCCGGATTTTCTTCTGATGGTTTAACACCCATTAATTTCCCAATGGTCTTATACAAAAATCCTTCTAATGGTGCTCCGCATTTTTTACATTTTTTCATATTAATTTTCCTTAATAACTAAAATCTAAAAGATTCTAGCTAAATTACTTAAGTTTAATTAAAATTATAAAGGCAGCTAGCAAAATTAGCTATTTTATCTCCCTTTATAGATATACCCTCATTTTGCAATAATTTAATTTTTTTTGCAACCCCTGACTGATAATTTCCCACTTTTTGATCACTTCTAACGACTCGATGACAAGGTATTTTAATTAGTTCTTGATTTTTATTTAAAGTATTCCCCACCATTCTGGCTAAATCTTTTTTACCTAATTTTAGACCTAAAATAGAATAAGTTGTTACTTTGCCTTTAGGTATTTGCCCAACTAATTCAAGTATTTTTAATTCTAATTCTGTCATTTTTTTAAATTATTAAATAGCGCCCAAGTCTTGTAAAGTCTGTAAAATTGGCTCATAAATTCTTACAAAATCACGAAAAAGCGGGATTAAATATAAAATAGCCAAAATCAATGGAATTGCTACAATTGAAAACCGAATAAAATTCATTAATTGAAATCTTTTAAAATCTTTTTCTAATTTTTCAATCTTATCAATTAATAAATCTGTCTTTTGAGTGTTTTTTTTAATTAAAGTTTCCAAATCTTGGTTATTTTTTTGTTTTGACATTATAAATTTTCTCTTATTTGACAATTTTTAACATATTTTAATGCAATCTTTTTTAATTTTTGTAATTCTTGGTCACTAAAAGATGGCTCATTAGCCAAATCAGGATTTAAAGTAATTTTATTACTAAAATTCTGTAAAAAATAAATTTTAGCTCCTTTTATTATTTTAGCAATTTTTGCTATTTCTTCCAAATTATGAAATTTAGGCAAAACAGTTGTGCGAAATTCATAATCAAGACCCGAATTCATAATAATTTTAATTGTTTTTTGAATCTTATTAATATCTACTTTTACTCCACAAACTTGCGAATAATTCTCCAAAGAAGCCTTAACATCCATAGCAATAAAATCAATTAATTTTTTATCAATTAATTCCTGTAAAAAATTCGGGTTAGTGCCATTGGTATCTAATTTAATTTTATAACCTAAATTTTTTATTTTTTGCAAAAAATCAGTTACTTCGGTAAATAATAATGGTTCGCCCCCACTGACACAAACGGCCTCCAAAACACCTTGTCTTTTTTTTAAATAATCAAAAAATGCTTGGTTACTCAAATATTCTTTATCAGGCTCAAATTTTATTAATTCAGGATTATGACAATAATGGCAAAGAAAATTACAGCCAACCAAAAAAACCGACGCAGCCAATTTGCCGGGATAATCAATTAAAGTTACTTTTTGCCAACCGCCTATCTTAAGCATAATTTTTTTATTAGTCTATAACTAAAGACCTATTTTAATTTTATCTTAAATCAAAAAACCAGCCTCTGCAAGTCAATTGCAATACAGCCAACATCTAAAAGCACTAATATTTTAATACTCTTACAAATTAACTATATCGACTGACTGCTTCGAGGCTGGTTTGATTTAAAGAACTGTAAAATTCCTCCTTAATTCAAAGAACACTACTCAGATAGCTGTTTATTAAATTCTTTCCGATCAGCAAATTCTGCCCGTTTTCCTTTGTTCCATTGATTAACTGGTCTGATATAACCAACTACCCGAGAATAAACCTCGCAAGGTTGTCTTACCATTTTAGTGTTCATAACTCTCCCTTGATTAACTATCTATTTGTAAAAAAACAGATAGTTTATTTTAATAATTATTGATTATTAACAATTGACTTTTCTGCTTCTTCTTTTTCTGTATAACCTATTTCCTGATCACATTTGGGACAGAAAAAATGCTCACCCGCAATATAACCATGAACTGGACAAATTGAAAAAGTCGGAGTAATCGTAAAATACGGTAAATGATAATTTTTAGCAATCTTCTTAACTAATTTTTTGGTTGATTCTATGTTAGGCAATTTCTCGCCAATAAAACCATGCATGACTGTACCTCCAGTATAACGTGTTTGCAAACCGTCTTGCAAATCCAAAGCTTCAAAAATATCATCGGTATAATTAACTGGTAATTGCGAGGAATTTGTATAATAAGGATCAGCGCCTTGTTCTCGATAAGCTTTTTCATTAGCCACTATAATATCCGGGTATTTCTGTTTATCAGCCTTGGCAAAACGATAAGTCGTACCTTCTCCCGGAGTTGCTTCTAAATTATATAAATTATTTGTTTCATTTTGATAATCCATTAATTTATCTCTCATAAAATCTAGAATTTCCTGAGCCACTTTATTACCCTCAGCTGTAGTAATGTCTTCACCGATTAAATTCAAAACCGCTTCATTCACGCCAGCTATGCCAATAGTATTAAAATGATTTTTCCAATATTCGCCGAATTTACTTTTAATATCTTCCAAATAATATTTAGAATAAGGATAAAGACCCTCTTCAGTAAAATTTTCAACAACTTTTCTTTTTAAATCGAGACTGGTTTTGGCGATTTTCATTATTTCTTCTAAAGTTTCTAAAAATTCTTTTTTATCTTTTGATTGATACCCAATTCTGGGTAAATTAATGGTAACTACACCAATTGAACCGGTCAAAGGATTCGCCCCAAAAAGACCACCACCTCTTTTTCTTAATTCACGATTATCCAACCTTAAACGGCAGCACATACTTCTGGCATCTTCTGGTTTCATATCAGAATTAACAAAATTGGAAAAATAAGGAATACCATATTTGGCTGTCATTTCCATTATTTTATCAGCAACCTCACTGTCCCATTTAAAATCTTTGGTAATATTATAAGTCGGAATCGGAAAAGTAAAAACTCGCCCGGATGCATCTCCTTCTGTCATCACTTCAGTAAACGCCACATTAAACATATCCATTTCTTTTTGAAACTCTTTATAAGTTTTTTCTTGAAATTTGCCGCCAATAATTACCGGCTCATCTTGCATCATTTTGGGAATACTTAAATCCATTGTAATATTGGTAAACGGCGTTTGAAAACCAACTCTGGTCGGTACATTCATATTAAATAAAAATTCCTGAATGCATTGTTTAACGTCTTTGTATTTAAGATTGTCATAAGCAATAAAAGGTGCTAAATAAGAATCAAAACTGGAAAAAGCCTGGGCACCGGCGGTCTCGCCTTGTAAAGTATAAAAATAATTAACAATTTGACCCAAAGCTGTCCGCAAATGTTTCGGTGGTTTGGAACTGATTTTCCCCGGCACTCCGCCAAAACCTTTAATTAATAAATCACGCAAATCCCAACCACAACAATAAGCCGATAAAGTTTGTAAATCATGAATATGTAAATCAGCATTAGCATGTGCATCACGGACCTCTTCAGGATAAACTTTATGTAACCAATAATGGGCAGAAACCGATGAAGCAACGTGATTATTTAAACCTTGCAAAGAATAAGCCATATTAGAATTTTCCTTCACGCGCCAATCACTTTGCACTAAATAACCTTCCATTAATGCATCGGAATCGATTAATGATTTAAAATCTCTAATTCTGGCATGCTGATCACGGTATAAGATATAAGCTTTAGCTGTCTGAATTTGTTTATTTTTAATCAACGCTTCTTCAACAATATCCTGGACTTCTTCAACTGCCGGGATACTTCTTTCATGAAACTTTTTATTTAATTCTTTTTCTGCTGCCAAAGCTAATTTTTTGGCTTTTTTCTTGCTGGGATCACCAACTGCTTCCATTGCTTTATAAACCGCTTCTTCTATTTTAACCAAATCAAAATCAACAATTCGATCGTCACGTTTTTTTATCTTGGAAATTTTACCCATTGTTTCAATATTTTAATAATTAATTATAAGCTTATTTCTTTTTCTTTTTTTTAAATACGGCATTGATTTCTTTTTGAAAAGTCGCCAAATCCTTAAAAGCATGATAAACGGAAGCAAAACGAATATAAGCAACCGGATCTTTCTTTTTCAATTCTTTCATAATAATATCACCTATTTCCTGGCTGGTAATTTCGTTTTTCTTGGTGGCTTGAATCTGTCTTTCTATTTTATTAACCAAAATTCGAAAAGCTTCATCTTTAATCGGTCTTCTTTGAAAAGCCTTACGCAAACCTTGTTCCAATTTTTCACGCGAATAACCTTCCTTATAACCATTACGTTTAATAATCATTAATTCCAATAATTCAACTTGTTCATAGGTACTAAAACGAAAACCGCATTTCAAACATTCTCGTCTGCGCCTAATAGTAATACCATCAGAAGCTACACGCGAGTCAATTACCTTGGTCTCTTTATAATTACAAACAGGACATTTCATAGCTTTTTTAAAGAAGTAAAAATAACCTTTACAAAATTATTTATTTTGCTTTTTTAAATAATACTATATTTAGTATCTCCTATAATTAGGATATCACTATATCTAGTATTCATAAATACTTTGTCAAGAGTCAATATCAAGCTTTATGATAAATTATCTCAAATCTATTTAAATCCCTAAATATAGGGCTTTTAAAAGTGTCGTAAAAATTATCATAAATTATATAATAATAAATCTGTGGATAACTTACCCAAAATTCATTTTATTTAGTAGTTAAACTGCACAAATTACAACACTAATTAAAAACAATCTTGGGCTTTTAAATAATCGTCTAAAGTCGGGCTGGCACCTTGGTTAATTTGATTAACTCTTTCGGCACCCAACGCTTCTACAGCGCATTGTTCTTGTTCCGGCGTGATTTCGGTTGGTAAATTTTGTACGTCAACACCAGCTGTTTCTAATAAAATTTCCTGCTCATTGGAAAGCAACGGATGATCATAACTACTTGCTTCACCTGATTTTATTTTTGAATAAGCATCGGGAAATTTGGTCACATCAACCCCATAAGGTTTGATTATAATTAAAGCAACTACTGCACCAATTACCATAATTATAAAAATTACAGCAATTATGCCGATTACCATAAAAATTTTTTGCCAAAAATTTGTTTCTTTTGCCATAAGTTTAATTTAATAAATAAAGATAATAATTTAAAACTGTTGCAAAACTGACCCAAGCCAAATAAGGAATCAATAAATAAGCTGCCGGCTTGGATAGTTTATAAAAATAAATTATGGTTAATAATATAAAAAACCATAAAATTAAAATTTCCATAAAACCAGCCCACGGATTTTGCAAATAAAAAAAGAAAAACGACCAGGCAATATTTAAAACCCATTGAACAGCAAAAAAGATCAAAGCTTTATTTTTTACCTCTTGTTTTCCTTTTTTGCTCCAAACTAAATACAAAGCAATGCCCATTAATAAAAATAGCATAGTCCAAACCGGACCAAAAACCCAGCCAGGTGGATTAAAAATCGGTTTTTCCAAGGTTAAATACCAACTACTAACAGACCGGGCCGTAAAAATTGACCCAATCGCCCCGGCTGCCTGACAAATAATAATAGAGATGATTAATTTTATCCAATTTATTTTTGACATATTTTTTAATTATTATTATTAGCACAATCTTCTGGACAATTGTCAGCTGTTTCTGCGCAAGGACAGCCACTGCCTAAACAAACTATAGCCTGGCAAACACCGTCACCGCACATATCCTGACAAATAGACTCTTGTTCATCAGTTGAATCAGATTCTTCGGTTTCAACCAATAAATTATAATCAACTGCCAAATACACTTTATTAATCTTTAAATCTTCATTGGTTTGATAGCCTAAAACAGTGCCTTTATCGGTGGCAACTCCTATATAATAATCCTGCAAATCCGGGTTCTGGTTCTTAATTTGTTTAACAATTTCCTGATCAGCTAAAAAATCAAACTGACCGGCCTGATCAATATAATCAAAATTATCAATAGCCACCTCTTTATCAACCAAACCACAGCATTCTGTCGCATAAACAATTAAATCCACTTGATCAGCTAAAAGTTCTGGAATTTTTGTTTTATTGTCCCGGTTAACTGCCTGTTCAAATTCTAAAAATCGGCCTGTTTCTTGTGATGGCTGACTCGGTTGATTAAGATTTTTATTATTATTCAAATTATTATTGGTTTGATTTAAATTATTAACCTGTTGGTTTAAATTTGAGTAAAGGTAGCCAATAAAAATAACCGTAATAAAAATTGCCAAAACAATTAATACCGTATATAAATAATTCTTAGTCATATTTTTAAATCTAATTATTAATTATATTTTAATATTTATAATTTTCTGGAATCATAAGCCCAATGTAAAACTGCCTGTCTTTGCTTGGGACGGCAATCCCAGTCTTTTTTTGCACAATTTTTTTTGATCTGGGCAATGTGACGTTTAAAAGCTTTCCAACGTTTGATTTGCCGCTGATCGTCAGAACAACGTCGCCCCAAATAATAACGGCAAGACCATTGAAACCAGCCACGCGGATCTTCATGATAAATCCAGCCTTTTTTACGCCAAACTGCCAATGGCTGGGAAGCATTAATGCCGAAAAAATTTTTTTCAGGATCATGTTTTTTGGAATCCAATTTAGCTTTTTTAAACCAGTCTTTGGGAAATTCTTTTTGACAATCAGTCATATATTTACCGCCAAATACGCCTAATTCTAACATTTGTTTGGGAGTTAATTCTGGTTTAAATTCAGAATCAAAATTTTTGCCGGTTGGTTCAGTCAAATAATAAATGTAATTTTTTTGCATTTTATCATTAACTGTGATTTTTTTCTTCATAAAAAAATATTATTTAGCCTGGCTGGTCACAGTATAATAACCAAAAACTATTTTAGTAATAAAATCAAGTAATAAATACATTAAAGCCGTGATAGCCGGAGTTAAAATTTCAAAACCAGTCGGTGCCAACAACCAAATTATAGGAAAAAAACTCCAGGTTATTGTCACATACCAGCGAATTTGTTTAATAAATTTATTTTCCTTAGCTGATTTTTTATGGATAATTTGTAAAATAATAATAAAAGCCAAACCACTAATAATGAAAAAAAGCCATTTATAAGGAGCTAAAATTATACTAGCCAAAAAACCGGTTAACATGACAATTGAATTTAAAACTATCATTTCCAGAGTTTCAATCTTGGTTTTATTAAAAATTTTGGCTATTTCATACATTAATAAACCACAGCTTAAAATATAAAATAACCAACGTGTCGGATAAATCGGATCACCCGAAGGAGAGGCAAAAACACCGACACCAGTTATTAAGACTGCATAAGAAACAGTTGTTGTGAAAAAAACTAATCGGTTAATTGCTATAAAATCTTTTTTTTTCTTTAATAATGGGAAAAATAAAGCAACTATAAAAAATAATAAGAACCCGACTAAAAAAATGGCTGCTTGCGTCATATTTTTTAATTATTAATAAATTTATAATGCTTGTTTGGCTAATTTATTTATTTTCTTTAACCATTTTTGCCTTTTATTTTTGGTTGAAGTTTTTATTGGCCCTAAAATTAAATTTTTAACCGGCCAAACGCCAATAAAAAATAAAATTCCGTATTTTAATGATTTTAAACCGGCATGACCGAATAATTTATAAAATAAAACTGATCCATCTACCGTAGTTATTAAACGGGCTGTTTTACCTTTTAAATAACGTTTGGGTAAGGGTAATAAAGAATTTTCTTTATACTTAAAAGCAAAACCAGGTAAAATTGTCCTATCAATAAAACCTTTTAAAAGCGCGGGGTATGAATACCACCAGGTCGGAAAAATAAACACCAAATGATCAGCCCAGCTTATTTTTTGCTGCATTTTAACCAAATCAGGTTCTAGTTTTTGGATTTTTTTATAACCTTTATGTAAAATGGGATCAAATTTTAATTCTCCCAAATAAACCGATTCAATTTGATAACCTGATTTTTGAGCAGTTTTTTTATAATGACGGGCAATCGCACCATTAAAGCTGTTTTTATCCGGATGACCTAAAATTATCAAAATTTTTTTCATAATAATGTTATAATTTAATTATAACATATAATAACTATTTAACTTAAATTTATAAAAACGCAAAAACGTATTGTTATTTCATTATTAACCGGTGCTGGATTGGGAATTTTTTGTATTATTGGGGTTAGTATCAGACTAGGCTTGGCTGGTAATGAATTATTTTTACTGGCTACTTGGTATAATCGCTTATTAATGGGTTTGGTAATCGGCTTAGCCGGTGCTTGGCAATTAAGTAAAACCAAATCAAATCCTTTACTGCGCGGGTTTATCTTGGGTTTAATGGTCAGCTTGGCTTTATTTTTAAGTACTGAATTACGTGATCCTATTGGTTTTGCGGCCGGGATTGTTTATGGTATTATTATTGATTTTGTTGCCAGTAAATACGCTTAATAATTTTAGTAAAATAAAAACTCCTGCTTTATTAAATACAGGAGTTTTTGAGTATCTTTATTTTCTTTTGACTGCAACAGTTGCCAAATAAATGGTGTACAAAGCCGCTAAACCAACCAAAGCATACACCACTCTGGAAATAGCTGACATATCACCAAAAAGAGTTGCCACTAAATCAAAATTAAACAAACCGACCAACCCCCAATTAAGGCCGCCAACAATGACCAAAACTAAAGAAATCACGTCTAAAGCATTAAGCTTTTGCATAGATTTTTGGATTAATTAATTAATTATTTATTATATTATAACAAAAAAGCAATAAAATTAATATAAATTGCAATTAATCACTGATTTTATCAAATTTTAAAGCTAAAGAATTAATACAATATCTTTTATTGGTCGGCTGAGGACCATCTTCAAATAAATGGCCCAAATGACTACCGCATTGCGCGCAAACCACCTCCAACCTGTTCATGCCATACCTAGTATCCTTTTGCAGTTTAACATTGTCTTGTTTTATCACATCATAAAAACTGGGCCAGCCTGTTCCTGAGTCAAATTTGGTGGCTGAAGAAAATAAAGGATTACCGCAAGCTGCACAAATATAAATACCGGTTTCTTTATTATGTAGTAATTTACCGGAAAAGGCAGGTTCAGTCCCCTTTTTTCGCAAAATATGGTATTGTTCAGAACTTAATTTTTTTTGCCAGTCTTTTTCATTTTTTTTGATTTGTTTCATATTTAATAGTTAAAAGCCGCAAAGTTTGGCTTTTAATTTGTGTTTTTTATAATAATCCTGATGATATTCTTCAGCCGGATAAAAATCAGTTGCTGGTTTGATTTGCGTAACAATTTCTTTTTTATACTGACCGGATTGGGTCAAATCTTTTTTTGATTTTTCGACTGTTTTTTTCTGCTGTTGATTATAATAAAAAATAACTGAACGGTACTTACTCCCCCCGATCCGGACCTTGCCGGTTTAACTGAGTTGGATCATGGATTTGCCAAAATTTTTCTAATAATTTATCATAAGAAATTTCATTCGGAGCATAAATAATTTGGCAAACTTCGGCATGACCGGTCTGACCGGTTGCCACTTGTTTATAGCTGGGATCTTTGATTTGGCCACCCATAAAACCGACTGTTGTTTCTTGAACGCCTTTAAGCTTATCAAAGTCAGCCTGGACATGCCAAAAACAACCGGCTCCAAAAGTCGCTGTTTGTAAATTAGTTTGTTTACTCATATACGGTTATTATAAAGATATTTATCAAAATAAACAAACCAATTGACAAGTAATTATAATTTTGTTAAATTCAAATATCAAACTAAAGGAGGTGAGTCTTTTGACAAAAACACAGTTGCTTAAGTCTATTTTAAATAAAACTGGTTTAGAAAAAAAACAAATTTTTTTAATTGTTTTATATGGCAGTAATCTTGATTTAAATTATCCTGACAAAGATATTGATCTGTTTATTGTTGTAAATAACCAAATAGATTATCAAACAATAGAAATAGATAATTATGATCTTATTTTTGTAAATCAAGATTATTTTCACATTGCTTTGGGAAATTTTGAGCCTTTGATTATTGAACCATTATTAACCGGTAAAATAATTTGGGGACACCAAGAAGATTACCAGCAAATAATCAGCCGGCAAACAATAACGAATGCTAATCTTATTCATCTTTGTTATCTGGCTTTAAAACTTTATTACTGGGCCGAACTAAATTATCAAAATCAAGCTTACCAAGATTGCCTGCAGAATTTAAGTTATGCTTTAAGTTATTTTTTAATGGCCCAAAGCCTAAAACATCAAAATAAAATCCTCTGTTTTCAACAAATGCTAAAAAATCAACTTTTGGCAAAAACTACCAGTTTGCTCAAACAAAAACAAAAAAATCCGCAAAATATTCGGGAAATTCTAGACTTGTCAACAAAATATTTGACAGATTTTCTCTGATATTTTATGGTAAAAATAGGTAAGGTTCAAAAGTCAACCAGGCAAATTAACAAACAAAAAAAAAGGAGGTGACAAAAATGTCAGGCATCAAACCACCAATGATCGGCGGTACTCCGTTATCACCGGTACATCACTCGCCAGGAGCAGGAGTGCATGCGGACATAGGCTTTGGCCACGACAAGATCCACGTACCGTTTTCCGGCCAGACCACTTTGCCAACTTTCGGCATCGGTGGCGGCCACAGCTACGAAAACGACCGGATGCTGGGTGACCTCGGCGGAACGCTCCATAACCGCGACATCTTCAAGCCGTAAAATATTACGGCTACAAACTAAAGCCGCCCTTTTTTAAAGGGCGGCTCTTTAATTATTTAAAAAAGTAAATTTTCCAGCTCCTTGCCTGATTGCAAGATCTTATCAGCTTGTGAAAAATCCTGCTCTTGTGTTGTCTGCGTCGGCTTAACATAACAGGTCATACCGGCTTTCTTGGCTGACTGTAAGCCAATTGACGTATCTTCAATTACCAAACAATCAGCAGGTTCAAGATTTAATTTATCTGTTGCTTTTAGATAACAATCAGGGGCAGGTTTTCTTTGCTCACAGTCTTCAAAGGTAACAATAGCTTGAAAAATATCTGTTAAGCCTGTTTTTTGTAAAATTTTCTCAGTACTGGGTCTGGCTGATGAAGTGACCAAACCCAAAGCAATATCATGCTGAGCTAATTTTTTGATCAGATCAATAATCTCATTAAATAAAGGGGCTGTTTCAATTCCTTGTAAGTATAATTGGCGTTTGGTCTGCCGGTATTGGCCAAAATCAAAATCAGGATATTTTTGTTTAAAATAAGCCTGGTAATCTACCGGATGAGTGCCAATTATTAGGTCTTTTTCCTGATCTGCCAACTCAATACCCTGCCGGCTAAAAGCTTTAACAGCTGAATCAAGGTTAATTGGTTCAGTATCAATAATCACTCCGTCCCGGTCAAAAATAATGGCTTTAAATTGCATAAAAAAATTTCATTAAATTACATTAAATAAAATCAAAATACCCAAAATTAACAGGCCCAAAACCGCAATTTCTTTTTTGTATTTTAATTTGTAAAGTTTTTCCGAAAAATAAATAACTAAAATTATCTGGATAATAGTCGCCACAATAATACCGCTGGCTACTGCCAGTTTTAAATAAAAATCAAGATTAACAAATAATCCGGCAAATACGACTGCATCATCAATCAAGGTCACAAAAGCTACAATAAATCCAGCCAAAATTGTTTGAAAAAATTTTTGTAAAGAAAATTTTCTTATAACTTTTTTTTCAATTTGAGTGCTTTTTTTAGTTTTAAAAACTTCAAAATAAACCAACCCAGCCAAAATAAAAATTAAACCGGCACTGATTATTTTGGTATAGGCAAAAGTGCTTAAAATTAAAGCAAAAATTACACTGATTACAATCATCAGTAAAACGGCTAAAAAATTGCCAATAGAAAAAGCAATCTTACCTTTACGGCTTTGAGTTAAACTGGCAATCAACGGTATTCTAGTCAAAAAATCATCAAAACTGACAATTGCTTTGGTAACAAAACCCAAAATAATGTATTTGTAAAGCATGATTTATTTTTTCAATAATTTAAAAATCACAAGCAAAATCATAAGCAAAATCACAAAAGCACCAAGTAAAACTAAATAAAACATGAAACCGGTTGGTTGATCAGTTTCTTTTATAAAATCGGTCTTTTTATCTTTAAAACTAAAATCTTTAATAGCTACTTTTCGAAACCCGTCTTGTTCATAAATCTGCGCAACTTTTTCTCCATCCGGACTCAGCACACCGACTTGCTCAATATAATCATTATCACTGTAAAGATAATTTTTAAAATCACAACAAGGTTTTTGTTCGTTTTCACCCAGCTTTTTTATCTGATCAGTCAATAAATCATAATGGTAAACCGGATATGTCATATAAAGATCCTGATCAGCTGAAAATTTCAAATAATCCAAATTTAAACGGTCAAAAGTTAATAATAATTCGTTGCTCTTTTTGGGAAAATAATCATCCAAATTAATTGTTTTGATAATTTCTTTTTGCGTATTGTAAATTTTAATTTCTTGTAAAGATGCGTAAATCAAATAATTGTTTTGTGGTGACCAGATCGGTTCAGTCAGCAAATAACCTTGCACATTTTCCAATTGTTTGATTTGGTTATTTTGCAAATCATGCAATTCAATCTGCGGTTGCTGGTTTTTAAATTTTATAACAGCTACATAATTACTGTCAGCTGACCAGACCGGATTAAAATAACCTTGATACTGTAAAAATTGCTGTATTTCAGCCTGGTATTTGGTCAAAATCTCATTCCGGTCAACTGTTAATTCGGTTTG
This sequence comes from uncultured Gammaproteobacteria bacterium, assembly GCA_964531215.1. Taxonomy (GTDB): domain Bacteria; phylum Patescibacteriota; class Patescibacteriia; order CAIXNZ01; family CAIXNZ01; genus WJKP01. The sequence continues at coordinate 21,645 of CAZHFK010000016.1, forward strand.
ATTATTATCAAGTTCTTGCAAAGCCAAAATCATGGCTAATAAATCAGTCAAAGACTGGGAAAAAGTATCGATTTTATAACAATTACCGATATTAACTGGTTCTCCGCCTGCATCGCCTTTAGTCAAAATACAATTATCTTTTAAACGTAAATTTATAGGATCAATATCATTGCCATAAGCAATGGTTGAATCAATTAAAATTCTTTTATCAGCTAATTGCTCGGTTTTGACTAATTTTTCTCTGGCATAATCAAGCACCGCGACATTATTATTAAGCCGGGCAAAAGCTTCGGTTGAGGTATAACCACTAAAATAATTGAGATATACCAGGCCGCTTTGAAAAACAGTACTGCCATAAACAGTGGCTTGACCGGGCAAGACCAGGCCAAAAGTTAAGCTAAAAATAATAAAAAATAAGATTAATTTTTTCATAAAGTTGTTTTTTACAATTTATTAATTATTTTTTGGCTGTTTACTTCTCTCATTTTACCTTTTATTGGGATCCAAGTAAAGCTTGACTTTGGCTGATGCTTATGCTAAATGTAAATAACAAAAAAAAAAGAGAGCTGATATGACTGATGAAATCAAAAGAGTTCCTCTCGGTAATGGTAAAGTCATGGTAGTTCGCAAATACGGAAACTGTAGCAACAAAGGAAAATGCGACGATTATTTTTGCCGTAGTGCTGTAGCCCAAAAAGCCGGTACGGCTGTCAGCATAGGAGAAGCCAGGTGTGACAACTGCGACGGCGGAGGTAAAATTGAAAACATTATTCAAAGGGAATATTTTTTAATGCTTGTGGAAAAATAATCCTTGCTAATGCTTGTTACAATTGCAGCAATTAGGGTTACATTTGGGATTTCGTTCACATGTGGTAT
>CAZHFK010000017.1:0-21837 GCA_964531215.1 uncultured Gammaproteobacteria bacterium
CAAAAAGGCTTAGCCGGATCATATTTGTCTTTTGATTTAATATCAAATTCCAATATTTTTGAAGCCAAAGAATAACCATCAGGCAAATCCAGGCCATGATTTTCCAATAATCCAATTTCTTTAAATTCAAACCTCCCTCCTCCAGTCAAAACATTGGGCGTAATACCAAATAAAAAAGTTTCATCAAACAAATTCATGGTATAACCTTTAATGGCTGTTGCATCATCCAAATTAACTCCGTCAAAGCCAGTATAAGTAAAATTATACAAATCTGAATTTTCTGCTTGAGCCAAATTGACTGAAACCAAACAAATTGCTAAAATAAGTAATAATTTTAAAATTTTTTTCATAATGAATTTTTGTTATTTAATATTTGTTATCCAATTATTTCTCTGCGGGATTAGTACAATGGTAGTACGCGGGCTTCCCAAGCCTGAGACGCGGGTTCGATTCCCGTATCCCGCTTAAAAATTAGGCCAGAGTAGCTCAGTTGGCAGAGCAACGCACTCGTAACGCGTAGGTCATGGGTTCGATCCCCATCTCTGGCTCATTTTTTATAAAAAAATTACTCTAAATAATTGTAAAAAACTTACCGAGCAATCTTTAATAAATATAAATCGCTATATCCGCTTTTTCTTTTTGTTCTGCCAGTAAATCATTTAAATCAGTTGTTTCAACAACTATAAAGCTTAAAATAAAATTACCGGTTTCCAAATTTTTATTCTCTAGTTTAATTATCTGATAATCACCGGCCAAAGCCAGAACATCACTAAACTCACCCTCTTCCAGATTAAACAATTCATCTTCAAGTTCAGCCGGTAATTGCCCACGTTTAAACTGCTGATTGGCATTACCATTATATTCTTCAATTAATTTATAAAAATCCTCGCCGTTTCTTAAACGATTTAAAGCTTGCTGAATATCTTTTTTAGCCTGCCCGTTCAAACTATCATCATCAATAACTGACTGATTGGTCTTTTCATAATATAAATTGGGTTTTATAAAATATTCTTTATATTGTACTAAATTTAAATCATAAAAATCAGCCAAAAATTCTTCAAATTCTTTCTGACTACCTTTATTGGTAATAATGGTTTCCACCTCTTGATTTATTTCTGCCCGGCTGACATTTATATTATAATCACTGGCTACTTCTTGAATCAAAACATTATTAATTAAACGTTCTTCCAACACCTTTTTTTTAAGCTCTGATTCTGAGATATCAACAGCTGATTGTTTCTCATAAAATTTCTGGGCTGCTTCAAAAGTCTGCAAAAAATCATAATAAGTAATAAAATTATTATTTACTTTGGCAGCCGGATAAGGAATAATTTTGCAAACTTTTTCAATCAAATCAGATTGGCTGCCACGATTATAAATCTGCCAAGTGACTACTGAAAAAAATGAAATCAATAATACCAATACGGCTAAAATAATTGTTATTTTTAAAGCTTTGCCTCTAAATTTCTTTTTAAGCTTTTTTATCTTTTTTTGAGTTGTTTTTTCCATAAATATTAATCAAAAAAATAAATCCACCATTTGGCTGGATTAGACATTTTTTTATAATTATTATTATTCCCAATAACTTCTTCATCAATTTGTTCTTGCGGAATAATTACTAAATTTTCACCTGGTTTTTTATAACCTAATTTTAATTTGGCTTCTTGTTCAATAAAAGAATCTGTCTTTAAATATTCAATCATTTGGGCAAACTCCTGATTTTGAGTTTCCAATTGGGTAATATCTTCTTGTAATTCCGAGACCTCAGAATTAACTTTATGATTTTTAATCGTGCCTTTAGCCAAACCAAATAAAATCGTTATAAATAAAATAACAAATAAAATAAGTGAAAATTTAGAAAAAATCAAATCAGGAAGAATGTTTTTTTTATTTCTTCTTGCACTCATATATAATATTATAACTTTTTTTCACTAACTTGTAAATTTACTTATAATTTTTTCTTTTTGAACTTAGGCCTCGTATTATCCAATTCCTCTTCATCAGCCTCTTCGTTTTCCTCTTTTTCTTCAAATTCCTCTTTTTCTACCACCTCATCCTGTTCCGCATTTACTTCCTCGACCTGATCATATTCTTCCAATTCATCAACTAAAAATTTTTTCAATCTTAATTCACCCAAAACATCCTTATATTCATCAATTAAATCGGCTAAATCATATTCATCATATTCTGCCAGATCTTCCTGGTTAAAAAAATCTTCAGTAATTTTTTCTTTATTTTGAGGACTTATTTTTTGTGTATTGATTGACGATTCTTTAACTTTTTTTACTTCTAAACTTTTACCGGTGCGATCACGGATCAAATCCGCTAAAATTTGGTTTACTTTCACAACATCTTTGACATTTTTGATAACCAATTTTACACCGGTTGCATTAACACTGATAGTGCCTAATTTAAATAAAGTTTGGCCGGCGCCTTTGACTGAATAACAAACATCTAAAATTTTAGCATAATCAGCTTCAGAAACCGTTTTATTGAAAAATCCGGTCTGGTCAATATCAATAATTCTTTGATTGGTTATTATAAAAACATTCATAAACCAAATATAAAATTCGCGCATACCATAAAAAACACCGGTTAATAACAAAGCTAAAAATAAAGCTACACCAAAAGCCCCTAAGCTAAACAAATAAAACATTAAAAAAAACGCCAATAAAATAACCACCAAAGTAATCGCTATTTGTTTGGCATAAGTTATGGGATGATGATGTAAAACAGTAATAATTTCTTCATCAGAACGCAAACTAATCTGCTTGGAAAAATAATCTCGAGACATAGGCTAGTGTATATTAGTATATTAATTTATTATTGGTATATTGGTTATCAGGATCTAGAAAATTCAAAAATTTCAGTATTTTTAATTGCCTGATCAAGAGATTTAACATACTCCCAATCTCTTTCAGTATCTAAAATTAAATTTAAATCGGTATGGGTAACCGGATGCTTGGGCACATACAGCGAACAGCAATCAGCAAAAGGCTGAATTGACAAATCATAAGTTCCGGCCAGCTTAGCCAAGTTTGTTATTTCCTCTTTATTCATACCGATCAACGGCCGTAAAATCGGCAAATCGACTGTTTCGGCAATAGCCCGGATATTTTCCACTGTCTGGGAAGCTACCTGCCCCAAACTTTCACCGGTCACAAAACCCAAAACATCTTCTTTAAAAGCAATTTGCCTAACGATTCTTAACATCATCCGGCGATAAAAAATCACCCGATAATCTTCCTGAACTTTTTTAATAATTTCTTTTTGAATCTGCAAAAAAGGAACCAGATATAATTTTGAACTAAATTGATAATCATTTAAAGTTTTAACTAAATCTTTGACTTTTTCCTGATTTTCTCGGGGGGTTGACGGATAAGCGTCAAAATGCACATAAATAATTTGGGAACCTCGTTTTTGCATTAAATTGGCAGCCACCGGTGAATCAATACCACCAGATATTAAACAAATTAATTTACCTGATGAACCGACCGGCAAACCGCCTCTGGCTTCTATTTTAGCAAAATAAATAAAAGCATAATTACGGACAATATCAACATGTAAATCTAAATCGTATTCTTCCAAATCAACTTTTTTATTTAATTTTTTACGGATCAAATCCCCCAGTTTAATCTCAATTTCCTGAGAATTTAACTGATAATTTTTATTGGTACGCCTGGCTGTTATTCGAAAAGTTTTAAATTTTTCAGCTTTAACCAATTGCAGTGAATTTTTTTTTATTTTCTCAAAGTCCTGTTCAGAATTCCAAGCAAACGAGAAATATTCAATGCCAAAAACTTTTTGCAATCTATCTGTAACAAAATCCAAATCCCAATTATCATGGATTAAAATAATTATACGACCGGCCACTAATTTAAGATTTAAAGAACCCAAATCTTTAAGTGCCAAACGAATATTGGCAATAAGTTTATCTTCAAAAAACTTACGATTACCGCCCTTTAAATAAATTTCTCCGTAATGAATTATAATATAACGATCCATATTAAAATTTTATTATAAAATCTCTTGTAAGACCTCCCTTGTTACTTTACGATCATCCCAGGGAGTAACCGTACCGCCTGATTTAATGCTTTGTTCAGTCCCCTTACCGGTAATTAAAACTAAATCACCTGCTTCTGCCATTGTACAGGCTTTTTTTATTGCTTCCCGGCGGTCAGCAATCTTAAATAAATCCCTTCCTTCAACCTTACCGGCGTCAATTGCTCCGGCTGCTATTTCATTTAAAATCTTGACAGTCGGTTCGTCATAAGAATCTTCATCAGTAATAATCGTAATATCAGCATTTTGGGCTGATAAACGGCCCAAATTAGGCCGCTTGGAATGATCACGCACGCCACCGGCTGAACCAAAAACATGAATTATTCTGTTTTTATCAAACATTTTTAAAGTATTAAATAAAATTTCAAATGATTGAGCGTCATGCGCATAATCAATTAAAACAGCAAAATTCTGTCCCTCTTTAATTAATTCCATTCTACCCGGAATTCCTTTTACATTGGCTAAGCCTTTTTGGCATTGTTCTATTGATAAACCCAAATGCAACCCAACACAAATAGCAGCCAAACAATTATAAATATTAAACTTACCTATTAAATTTACTTCAAAATCAACTCCTTTTAAAACAAAAATCGTTTTATCCGCCAATAATTTATAATTAGTCGGCTTAATATATTTCACATTTTCCAAAAAACCGTATTCTTGCAAACCATAAGCATATTTTTGATCAGACTGATAATTTAAATAATACTGCCAATGCTCGTCATCCAAATTAACCGCAATGGCTTTATCAATTTCTTTATTATTAATTTTTTTCTTGGGATACTTAGTTAAAGCTGCAAAAAGATTGCCTTTGGCTTGTTTATACTTTTCAAACGAACCATGCGCTTCAATATGTTCCGGGGTTAAATTGGTAATGACTGCCACATCATAACGAATCCCCCAATGCCGGTATTGCAAAATCCCCTCTGAAGAAGTTTCAATTACAGCATACTGACAGCCGGCACTAACCATTTCTCTAATCATTTTCTGAGTACCTAATCGACCCTGCATGGTTTGATGAGTCGGATTAAGCCATTCTTTATCACCGATTCTAAAATTAGCAGTTGTCATTAAACCGACTTTGGCACCGCTTTGTTCCAAAACCTTGGCAATCAAATTACAGGTTGTTGATTTGCCATTAGTTCCTGTTACTCCGATTACGATCAAATCTTTGGAAGGAAAACCATAAATAAAATTAGCCAAAACAGCCCAAAATTTATGATAATGTAAAAGCCAATCCTGAGGTATAATTTTTTTAATAAAAGCTTTCATAATGCTTAAATTTTAGCAAAAATTAATCAAAAAAACAAGCTTATTATAAGCTTGTTTTTTTTAATATTATAAATAAATTATTTTTTTAATCTTTTCCCAAATAAACCTTTATGATGTTCCTTAAAAATAAAAATATATTTACCCAATTCAATGAATAAAACATTAATCAAGCCAAAACCGATTATCCAAAGCCAGTCAGTCAAATTCAAAACGGTTAATTCTAAAACTTCTCTCATAAACGGCGTGTAAATGGCTGCCAACTGCAAACCAAAAGCGACCGCTACTGCAAGCAATAAATATCGATTAGAAAATATATTTATATGAAAAATAGTTTTACGCAAACTTTTCACACTAAACACATAAAACAATGAATCAACTGCCAAAGCTGTAAAAATAAAAGTGCGCATATAAGTTACATCAAAGTCATGGTTGATCATATAAAAATAAATTCCAAACAAAATTAAATCGGTCATAAGTCCCATTATAAAAATCAAAACTTTCATTTCAGTATCCAAAATTGGAGTCTTTTTCTTTCGGGGATTAAGTTTCATAACATCTTTTTCTCCAGGTTCAAATGTCAAAGCAATATAAGGGAATCCGTCAGTAATAATATTAATATACAAAATCTGCAAGGCGGTTATAGGTAAAATAATATCGCCATTACCATGAAAAACAAACCAACCATAAAGCAAAGCCCCACTGATCAAAATTAATTCGGAAAAAGAATCAGCCAATAAATAAACAATTACTTTCCTAATATTATCAAAAACTATTCGGCCCTGTTTAACCGCATTAACGATTGTTTTAAAATTATCATCCAATAAAACAATATCGGCAGTTCCCTTGGCGACATCAGTGCCTGAACCGACTGCTACGCCAATATCAGAAGTTTTTAAAGCTGGGGCGTCATTAACCCCATCACCTAACATAGCTACAACTTCATTATGTTTTTGCCAGGCATCAACAATTCTTAATTTATGCTTAGGTGAAACTCGGGCATAAATTTTAATTTCTTTAACTCTTTTTTCCAGCTCTTTATCACTTAATTTATCGAGCTCATTCCCCTCAATAATACTGTCGTCATCAGCTTCTATACCAATTTCTTTGGCTATTGCTTTAACTGTCAAGCGATGATCACCAGTAATAATAATCGGCTTAATCCCGGCCTGCTGACATAAATCAATAGTAGCTTTGGCTTCTTTACGCAAAGGATCGCGTAAAGCAAAAACACCAATAAAAATTAAATCTTCGGCTTTTTCAATATTCTCTTGAGCCAGATCGGCTTTATCTTTATCAGCTAATTTATAAGCGGCCGCCAAAACACGCAACCCTTTATAAGTTAATTCATCAAAGTTATCAAGGATCTTATCTTTATCTTCTTTTGACAAATCTTTGACCTTACCGTCAATCAATATTTTACTGCAAAAATTTAAAACTTTTTCCGGTGCGCCTTTTAAATAAATTATATTACTATCTTTATCTTTTTTATTCAAAGTCGCCATAAATTTAATTTCAGTACTAAAAGGCACTTCAGCCAATCTTTCATTATCATTTCTTAATTTTTTATAATCATAACCTGCATCAAGACCTGCTTTTAATAAAGCTGTCTCGGTCGGATCGCCAATAAATTCTTTTTTATTATCTTCTTCTGTTGTTAATAAACTATTATTACAAATTACTCCGGTTTTAATTAAAAAATCATAATCAGAACCAGATTCTACATTTTTATTTTTTTCAAAATCAACCAAATCATTATTCAAATCACAATAACCTGTCAATAACTTAGCTGTTCTCATTTTACCTATTGTTAAAGTACCGGTTTTATCGCTACAAATCACAGAAGTAGAACCTAAAGTTTCAGCTGCCACCAAACGCCTAACCAAAGCTTTTTTCTTTAAAATTCTTTGCATACCAACAGTTAAAATAATTGTTACGCCAATTAATAAACCTTCCGGTATAGCTGCCACTGCTACCGCCACGGCAATTTCAAACATTTCAAAAACTTCCTGCCCTAAAATTACTCCAACAATAAACAAAATTAAAGAAACAATTAATATTACAATACCCAAAACCTTACTGAATTTACTTAATTTTAATTGCAAGGGCGTTTTTTCTTTTTCAGTTTCCTTGACCAAAGAAGCGATTTCACCCAAATGAGTTTTTGTACCAGTACCGGTAACTACTACCCTGGCTCTGCCTCTGGTCACAATCGTACCCATATATACCATATTCTTACGATCAGCTAAATTAGTACCTTTATCTAATACGCCAAGTTCTTTATCAATCGGTAAAGATTCACCGGTCAAAGAAGCTTCATTAACTTGAAAATCATTTAATTCAAAAATTCTTCCGTCAGCCGGAATCCTATCACCGGCTTCCAAAATTAAAATATCACCGATAGCCACCTGACTGGAATCAATCTTTTTTTCCTGGCCATTACGCAAAACCGTACTTTCAAAACTAATCCTTTTTTTGATATCTTCCAACGTTTTTTCCGCCTTATATTCTTGAATAAAACCGACTATTGTATTAATAAAAACCGCTGACAAAATAACCCACATATCAATATATTCCTTTAAGAAAAAAGAAATTAAAGCCGCAATAAGCAAAATATAAATCAAAGGACTTTTAAATTGATCTAATAAAATAAAAAACCATGGCGCTCGTTTTTCACGAGGCAATTCATTTAAACCGTGTTTTTCCAGACGCTTTTGAACTTCTTCCTGCGATAAGCCCTTTTTATCGGTTTTTAATAATTCAAAAACTTCTTTTTCCGGCGGGTTATGCCATAAATGTTTATTCATAGATTAAAAATTAAATATTTATTTAAATATCTATATCTATTATAACAAATTCTTGACTTTTTCCAAAAAAAATGATAAAATTGTTTATATTAACAAATGATATTATTTTTGTTATAATTTGATTAACCATAATTGGTTATTTTTTAATTGACGCGGGGTGGAGCAGTTGGCAGCTCGCGAGGCCCATAACCTCGAGGTCAGGGGTTCGAGTCCCCTCCCCGCAACAAAGCAAGTAATTAATTTAGGGTATTAATTATTTAGGTATTTATACCGCTTGCCAATTATACTCCTAACTAAATACTATTAAGACCCGGTAGCTCCTTTCGGCTACGCTCAGGGCAGGCAGTCAAATTTGTAAGTTATTATGGACGATTAAAAGCTTTGCTACCGGTTTTAAATTATCCATTTTTCTTATAAATTATTAATTAAATTAAGACCCGGTAGCTCAGCTGGTAGAGCATCTGCCTTTTAAGCAGAGGGTCCTGGGTTCGAGCCCCAGCCGGGTCACACTTCGTTTTTACTCCGTAAAAAATTAGTTTATGTCACACATGCACAAAAAATCAATGACGAACAAAGTGAGGAAATAATATAAAAACATACCAAGAGTGGTATGTTTTTTAATACCCTCTGCCTTAATAAAACAAAATCTTAAAGGGTCCTGCCTGCCCGCCGTAGTGCAAACGGAGGCGGGGGTTCGAGCCCCAGCCGGGTCACCCTTCGCCTCAACTTTGTTGATGGCTCAGGGTGTCTTTGACACTTTTGAGCGAAGGCACTGACGAACAAAGGGAGGAAGTGACATGAGAAAAACACCGAGTGGTGTTTTTTTAATACTTTCTACCTCATTGAATTATTTAAAACTCCTACCTACCGACATGCAATAAAAACGAAGGGGCAGCCGGATCATATTTTAAAATGGTTTAATTAGCCAGTTTTTGTTGCTTTAATGTTTGTAAATTAGTATTATATTTGTAAATTCCCAACCTTATGAGAATCGCTTTAACTACAATCGGTTGCAAACTTAATCAGTCGGAAATAACCGATCTAAAACAAAACCTGCTTAACGCCGGTTATATTATTGTGCCTAAAAATCAAAAAAATGATTTACATATTGTTAATGCCTGTTCTATTACTGCCGGCGCGGAACAAATCACCAGACAAAAAATTCGCCAAGCCAAAAGAAAAAATAAAAATTTACAAACTTTTGTTATGGGTTGTTTAAATAAACCTATCCCGGAAATAAATCAAATTTTCAAAAACAGCCAGGGAATTTTAAAATTTATTAAACAAAACTTTCCAGCCTCACAGATACCTCAAGAAACTCAAAATAACAATTCAGCGGGTGTAAAAACCCGTGCGCTTATCAAAATTCAATCAGGCTGTAATTTTAATTGCAGTTATTGCATTATTTACAAATTTCGAAGCAAAAGCAAATCAGTACCCTTGGATAAAATAATTACTCAAATAAAAGCTAAGGAAAAACAGGGTTTTCAGGAAATAGTTTTGGTTGGGCAAAACATCTTACAATACAAAAATCGGAATAAAAATTTCACTCAATTGGTTAAAAAAATTTTAAAACAAACCGACATCCCCAGAATTCGATTATCTTCACTTGATCCCAGGTTGATTGATGGGGATTTTTTAGCTTTGCTAAAAAATCCCCGTATTTGCCCCCATTTACACTTAAGCCTGCAATCAGGTTCCAATAAAATTTTAAAATTAATGAATCGTAATTACACGTCAAAGAAATATCTAAAAATTGTTCAGAAAGCGCAAAAAATTAATCCATTAACTTCAATCACTACTGATATAATTGTAGGATTTCCTGGCGAAACAGATAAGGATTTTCAAGCTACTTTAAATTTGGTTGTCAAAATTGATTTTCTTAAAATTCATATTTTTCCCTACTCAATTCGTCAAGGCACCAAAGCGGGTGAATTTACAAAGCAAATTTCCGCTAAAACAAAAAAAGAACGTTTTGATCAATTAAACGCTCTGGCCGAAAAACAAAAAAAATATTTTTTAAAAAAGATGCAAGGAAAAACTTTACCAGTTTTATTTGAACAAAAAAAACAAGGAATTTGGCAAGGTTTTACTTCTAATTATATTCAAATTAAAAAAAAGTCTGCCCAAAATTTAAAAAATAAAATTGTTAATGTAAAAATATAAAAATAGCCTTTTATTCTTCTAAAATAAAGAATCTTTGGATTTGCAGAGCATTTGCTAGACTAAGGATAACATATACTTTTTAAAAGGCTGTTTTTTTTATTTATTATTTTTGTCCAATACCCTATAAATTAAATCTATATATTTTTTCGTAGCTCGTCCGTCCATGATAGAGGAAATATTACGGGATAACTGCTCCCTATCAGCCGGATTATCCATTAAACCTATAATTCTTTTTAAAAATGCTTCACTGCTTAATTGTTCTTGAAGTAAAATTTTAACCGCATTATACTTGGCAAAGTATTGGGTATTTTTAGCCTGATGTCCAGGAATCGGAATCAATAAAGCCGGCTTAGCTAAAACCGATAATTCGGTTAAAGTGGAAAATCCGGCCCGACAGACAACTAATTCGGCCAATGCATAAGCATCAAAAATTTCTTCATTTAAAAATTCATGATCACGATAACGTAATTCGATTCTTTTACGTGTTCGTCGGTCATAATAATTAAAAAACTGTCCTTTAATCGATTTATCTTTACCGGTCAAATGAATTACCTGATAATTTTTCGTCAAATCAGCAATAGTTTCCAAAACCATTTGATTGATTGTTTGCGCGCCTTGGCCACCACCAAAAATTAAAATGGTATCAATGGCAGGATCAAGTTTAAAAAACTCTAACCCTTTTTGTTTATCACCCGATAAAACAGCTTTTCGCACAGGATTACCCGTCCAATAAGTTTTTTTAGCCGGAAAAATCTCTAATGATTCCCGTAAACTGACTGTGATAGCTGTTGCCTGTTTTTGCATTAATTTATTGGCCAAACCCTTTTCCAGATCCTGCTGATGAATAAAGCTGGGAATTTTCAAAAAACCGGCGGCATAAACAACCGGCACGGCTATAAAACTACCGGCTGTTAAAATAACATCTGGTTTAAATTTACGTAAAATAAAAATGGCCTGAATAAATCCCAATAAAACAAAACAAGGCGTTAGTAAATTAGCTAAGCTAAAATATTGCCTCAATTTACCGCCAATAATCGGTTTATAACTTATTTCATATTGGGCTAAAAATTTCTTTTCCGGACCCTTTTTTGTACCTAACCAAAGTACCTCTAATCGGGATTCTTTTTCTTTTAATCCTTCATAAACTCCAACCAAGGGTGATACGGAACCCATAGTCCCTCCTCCGACAAAAATTACTTTCATATTTTTTTTGCTTATGGCTTATAGTATATGGCAAATTGTTAAAAATATATTAGCCATATGCCATTTACCCCAAGCTAATTAAACGCATGTTTTACGGGAAATATTAATAACAATCCCGCAAGCTGCCAATAAAACCGCCATGGCAGTCCCCCCATAACTGATAAACGGCAAAGGTACGCCGGTCAATGGCAATAATCCAACCATTGCCCCGATATTAACAAAAGCTTGAATCATTATCCAGGAAACAATACCTATGACCAATATCTTGGAAAAACTATCAGGCGCGTTTTGAGCGATTTTAAAACCGCGATACATTAAATATAAAAAACCCAATATTAAAATAGTTGCTAAGAAAAAACCCAATTCTTCGGCAATAATCGCAAAAATAGAATCACCGGCTACTTCGGGTAAATATTGAAATTTCTGCCTTGACATGCCAAACCCTCTGCCCCAAAAACCACCGGAGCCAATTGCTAAAAAAGCCTGATTAATATGATAACCAATACCCTGCGGATCAAGTTCCGGATGTAAAAAAGTCATTAAACGGGCTGCCCGATAAGGTGAAGTTTTAATTAAAACTATTAAACTTAAACATCCGGCCAAAGCGACTCCTAACATATGAATCAAATTAGCACCACCGACAAAATACACCACTAACGAAGTTAAAATAATTATTGACATCGTACCAATATCCGGCTGTAAAATCAATAAAACAGCTATTATTCCCAAAATACTCAAAAAAGGAACCAAGCCTTCGGAAAAATCACTGGCTTTTTTCTGGCCGCGACTTTCCAGCCAAGTTGCCAAATAAATCAAAAATGTTAATTTGACCAATTCAGACGGCTGAAAAGAAAAACCCAAAATATTAAGCCAGGAATTGGCACTGCCATAACCGGCACCGATTCCCGGCACAAAAACCAAAACCAATAAAATAATAGAAAAAATCAAAAGCCCTAAAGCTATTTTTTTCCAAAAACGATAATCAATAAAGGCAAATATAACCAATAAAATTATACCCGGAATTAAACCGTTAAAAATCTGATGTTTGACATAATAATAGCCTTCACCAAATTTATCATAAGACAAAGAAACACTAGCCGAAGATAGCATTATTAAACCAAAAACAACAATCAAAGCCAAAGCAATAATAAAACGATAATCGGGCTGATGTAATTTTATCGGGCAATATTTCATAAAAATCAACTTAACTTTTTAACTTGATTATTAAATTGATCGCCACGATCAAATTCATTGATAAATAAACCAAAACTGGCCGCGCCGGGTGAAAGTAAAAAAATATCACCCGGAGCTAAAACATATTTGGCTTGAGCAAATGCTTGCTGCATTGAATCAACAATAATCAAAGTTTTATCAAATTTTATTTTGTTTAATTCTTTAATTAGTTTATCTGTTGCCGTACCTTTAAATAAAATCAAAGCTTTGACTTGTTTTTTAATTGCCCGAGCCATTTCTTTAAATTCTAATTTTTTATCAGTCCCGCCGGCCAGCAGAACAACTGGTTTTGCAAATGAATCTAAAGCCGCAATAACCGCATCCGGTGCCGTAGCAGTCGTATCATTATAATATTTAACTCCTTTATGTTTTCTGATTAATTGCAAGCGTCCCTCAACGCCTTTAAAATTCTTAACTGTTTTAACAATTAATTCAAAAGGTATACCAAAAACATAAGTCAATGTACAGGCAGCCAAAACATTGGCTAAATTATGCTCACCTTGTAATTTAATATCTTTTATATTTAAAAGCTGCCTTTCTATTTTATCTTTAAAAATAATCCAATCTTTTTTAATATAACAGCCTTTTTCTTTTTTATTTAAATTTTTCTTACTAAACCAGTAAAGATTTGATTTAACGCGTTTAGTCATTTGTTTAGTCTCTTGATTATCTTTATTTAAAACTACAAAATCATTAACTGCCTGATTTTTAAAAATTAATTCTTTGGCTAACCGATAAGTCGCCGGACCATTATAGGTATTCAAATGATCTCTTAAAATATTGGTAATTAAGGCATAACGAGGACTTAACTTATATTTACCCAAACCTTCCAATTGCCAGGATGATAATTCCAAAATAACAGGAGTATCGGGTTTTATTTTAGACAATGATTGCAAGGGGGAAATACGAATATTACCACCAATCACGGCATCAGATTTATATTTTCTGATAATTTCATAAATCAATTTAGTCGTTGTGCTTTTACCTTTTGTTCCGGTAATACCAATTATTTCTTGAGAAGGACATAATTTAAAAAACAAAGTCAGATCAGTTTCAATGGGAATATTATTTTTTTGGGCAATCTGTAAATATTCTGACTTGCCGGGAACACCTGGATTTTGAATAATCATATCAGCGTTTTTAAAATCAGCTTTATTATGTTTGCCTAAAACATATTTAATTTTAAAACGCTTCAATTTTTTAATTGAAGGTTCAAGCTGAGCTTTTGTTTTTAAATCAGTAACTGTTACTTTCGCGCCTTTTTTAGCTAAAAATTTAGCAACAGAAACACCGCCACCATGCAAACCAAGACCCATTACTGTTATTTTTTTATTTTTAAAATCTAACATATTAATTATTATATCATTTTAATCAGGAATTAAAAATCCCCCGCCGAAGCGAGGGATTAATTTTTTTGCAAAAAAATTAAACAGCTAAAGCAATAACAATACCGGCAGAAATCATTGCGCCAGCCAAAACAATAGCCAAAGCCATATTCTGTTTTTTTAATTCTTTCCAAATATCGATTTTGGTTGTCAAACTATTAAAAACCAAAAGAAAAATCGGCATAGCAACTGACAAGATAATCACCAAAGCAAAAATCCAGCCCAAAACCTCTATGTATTCATTTAATGAAGAGAGCATAAGCATAGTTTTATTAATTAATTTTTGTTTATATATTAATTTTTATTTTATCCCTTGTTTTTACCCTGAAAGAGTCCAAATAAACTTGCTTATATTATATACTATATTATTAAAATTTAACAGGTATACTGACCAAATTAGCTTCACGGCCTTGATCATCCAAAGAATAAACTTCAACAAAACCTTCTTCGGTAGTTTCAAATTCATACCTTATACCAATTGAAAAATCAGCCCATTCAGTACCTGCCTGTGTTCTGGCGGTTGTTGTTTCCTCAATCAAAACTTTATCCCGTGTATTTTTAACTCTAAAATAAACTTTATTATCTTTAACAATTGACTGGCCTTCAACTGTAAATGACGAAGACAATTGTTCATTTTCAGTTGGTGAAAAAACTTTAATACTACCGGAACTAACCGGCTGTTGTTTCTCGTCTTGTTCCGCTTCATCTTCTTCTGAACAATTTGCCGACTCAATTAATTCATCGGTACAAGAATTATACCACCCCTCGTCGTCAGTACCTGTTTTTTGACATTCTTTGAAACATTCGCCTGGCTGACATTCACCACGATAATAAGCCCATTGATTGCAAATACTGTCATCCTCAAAAACACATAAAGATGCTTCACCGGCTTCTGTCATATAAGCCTCTAAAGAACCGCCGTCGTCCAAACATTTAACGGCTGCCGGGTTAGCAATGCCAACTGACTCATTGGTATTAATAGGTTGGTTAGTATTGGTATTAATATTTTCATTACCAACGTCCTCGCCATCTTCTTTTGGCTCTTGCTCACTATTCTTACTATCCAAACACCAAGCCGGTAAATATTCTTCGCCTTGATACATTTTTTTAATACTGCAAAACGGAGAATAAATTTTGTTTAAGAAACCGTTATTGGCAAACGGCACCAAAAAGTAAACGATAAAAAATAATAATAATAAAATAATAATAATGATTAAAATAGGATTTGTTTTTTTCTTGGCCATGATTTTAAAATTTAAAATTAATAAGTATTTACATTATAGCATAAAATTATTGTCAAACAAAAATCCTGAACCCCGCAAGGTTCAGGAGCAAACAGCAATATTATTTTTAAAGTCATATCAATTCACGCTCTTTAAACTAATCATTTATATTTAATGCCGATTTTTGCCATTATTTGGGCTGCAATTTCAGCAGCACTTGATTTTGAGCTGTTAAAACTAGGCTCGTTTTCAATATTAACAGCAGCCTGCCAATAATCAGTAATTTCCTGGTCAGAGATCATATAATCAACGTCGGGTATGTCACGGCTTTTATTTCTTGCCAAACAAATTTCAAGTGGAGCATTAATTAAAAACGAAAAAAACTGATAGCCATTTGTATCAGCAAGCTGTTGGTAATATTCATATTCATTAATTTTTGAAGCATGAATATCTGTAATAATATTCCGTTCTAATTTCATTAATTCAGTTGTTAAAAAACAAGCTGTTTTAAAAGCCAATTGCGACCTCCATTTTGTGGCTTTTCTCCAGTCGATTGACCTTTTTAAGGCATCAGCAGCCACATGACTGGAATCAGGCAATATTTTTTTTAATTCTTTAACAACAGAAGATTTGCCGGCGCAAATCGGCCCTCTTATGACTATAAGATACTTTTTTCGCATAATTTCCTCCTTTAATTTAATTTATAATCCTAGCGTAAATTAGTAATAATGTCAATATACCGCA
Organism: uncultured Gammaproteobacteria bacterium; assembly: GCA_964531215.1. GTDB lineage: Bacteria > Patescibacteriota > Patescibacteriia > CAIXNZ01 > CAIXNZ01 > WJKP01. The sequence continues at coordinate 16,093 of CAZHFK010000017.1, forward strand.
AACGACCTCGCTAATCATAAAACCGCGGATAAATCCACGGACTTTATTTTAAAATAAATTTTTCCTATACCTAATATACTAATATATCAATACACTAATTACCTAATACAATTTATCCATCAAACTGATTATTACACCAATAAAAGCCATAACAGTGGCTATTAGCCAAAACCTCATAACAATCTTTGATTCAGTCCAGCCTTTGGCTTCCAAATGATGATGGATCGGCGCTGAAATAAAAACTTTACGTTTAAATATTTTTTTGGAAATCAATTGAATAATGACTGATAATGTCTCGATCATAAATAAAAAACCAATAATCGGCAAAATTAAAACCGAATTTGTCAGCATGGCAATAATTCCTAAAATCACTCCCAACCCCATTGAACCGGTATCACCCATAAAAAATCTGGCCGGTTTAATATTAAACCATAAAAATGCCAAAAGTGCGCCAACAATCACGCCGCAAAAAGTCGCCAAATCATAACGGCCCTGGGTAAAAGCAATCACGCCAAAAGCAGCAAAAGAAGAAGCCAAAATCCCACCAGCCAAACCATCTAAGCCATCGGTTTCATTGACTGAAAAAGAAGTCGCCACAATTATAAAAACAAAAATCGGAATATACCACCAACCAATAAAAAAATTGCCTAAAAAAGGAATACGAATCAAATCCCAGTCCAATCGAAAATAAAACCAATAAGCACCGACCAAAGCAATTATAGTATAAATTATTAATTTATGTTTTACTCTCAAGCCTCCGCCTTTAGGACCGATGCCTTTAATATTTAAAATATCATCAAATAAACCGACTACTGCCGAAGCAACCAGAGCCCCCAAAGGCAATAATGTCTGAGACCGAGTCAAAAAATTCAAACCGTCAAAAATCTCAAAATCAGTCCAAGCCGCCAAATAAAATAAAACTACTGCCAAAACCAAGGTAGTTAACCAAACTAAAATGCCGCCCATGGTCGGCGTCCCAGCCTTATGCTCATGCATTTTAGCCATAACCGGTGCCTCCTCGCCGTCTCTAATTTTTTTACCCAAACGGTATTTGTAAAGAAAATGAGTCAATAAAGGGGTCCACAAAATTGTCACCACAAAAGCCAAAGTGGTTAAAAAAAAGATTTTAATAATAACAAAAGTATCCATAACACTTATTTAAGATTTAAATATTAAGCAAAATCACAAAAACCGCTGCAGCCAAAAGTACTGTTTGCAAAACTGTCTGAGAAATTATTAAAACATAACTTATAATTTTTTCGGTTAAATAAAAAATATAAGCCAAAATATTATTAAATAAAATAATAAAAAGTCCCAAAGCCGGAATTACAAAAGGTATATACCAAGAACCAATACTGTCAATACCAAAATAAATATTATAATGCAAATAAATTTGGCCGTATTCTGTCAAATAAGAAAACGGGTATAATTTAAAATACAAAGCCAACCAAATCATAATATTTATAATCAAACTCAATATAAAACTAATTTTAACAACCAAGTCTTCTCGGTACGGATTATCTAAAAATTTGGAAATATTATAAAAAAGCATAAATTTTTATTAACAAATTCATATTAGCATAAAAAAAAAACAAAGCCAAGCAGCTTGCTTTATTATTGAAATTTATAATTTATCATTATTTAAGCGGGGACATCTTGCGTAAACGCTCAATAATCGGAGGCAAAACTTCAATCACTTTATTTATTTGTTTACCAGTTGTTCCTTTCCCCAAGGTGAATCGCAAAGAAGCATGACAAATTTCCGGCGGAATACCAAGCGCTCGTAAAACATGAGAAGGTTCTAATGAACCTGAAGCGCAAGCTGAACCGGTTGAAACAGCGATATCTTCCAAATCAAGCATTAAAAGCATACTTTCACCTTCAGCATTTAAAAAACTAATATTGGCATTGGCCGGCACCCGATTTTCCATATCACCATTTATTTGAATATCTGGTATTTTATTTTTTAGCCCGGTAATTAATTTATCACGTAATTTCTCAATTTGCTGATTTCTTTTTTCATTAGCTACACGATCATTAATTAATTCGACCGCAGCACCTAAGCCGACTATTCCGGCCACATTATAAGTACCTGGCCGAAGATTATATTCCTGATGACCACCCAAAATTATGGTTTTAAGCGGTGTATTTTCACGCATATAAATAGCACCAACACCTTTCGGTCCGTAAATTTTATGAGCAGAAATAGTAATTAAATCTGCATGTAAATAAGGGGCATTCATTTTACAATAATTAACTGCCTGCACGGCATCAGTATGAAAATAAACTTTATCAAATACAGTAAATTTGTCTTTTTCTTTAAGTCTTTGTTTATTTACTTTTTCAATCATTTTACCGATTTCCCGAATTGGCTGAATAGTCCCGATTTCATTATTAACATACATAATTGAAACCAAAATCGTATTATCTTTAATTGATTTTTTAATTTCATCAATATTAACCAAACCCTTTTTATCAACTTCGACATAAGTCACTTCAATTAAACCTTGCTTGGCTAATTCCTGACATGGTTCCAAAATAGCAGGGTGCTCAATTTTGGAAGTTATGATATGATATTTTTTATTTTTATTCTGGTTAAACGCCTTTAAAATTCCTTGAATAACCAAGTTATTAGACTCGGTCGCGCCAGAAGTAAAGATAATTTCTTTAAATTTACAACCAAAAAGATTAACCAGCTGTTCCCTGGCCCAATCAATACCTTTCATTGCTTCTTGGCCAAAAGAATGAGCTGATGAAGCATTGCCAAAAACATCAGTCAGATACGGCTGCATTTTTTTTAGCACCTGAGGATCAAGTGGTGTAGTTGCACTGTGATCAAGATATATTTTTGACATAACTTAAAAATTAATAATTAGACCGATTGAACTTCTTTTACTCCCTTAACTTGTTTTTTCAATTCCTGTTCAATGCCCATTTTTAAAGTCATCTGTGACATAGGACAATGAGCACAAGCGCCTTGTAATTTGACTTTAACTACACCTGTTTTCTCATCTACTTCAACCAATTCAACATCACCGCCATCAGCTTGTAAAGCTGGACGAATTTTATCAAGAATTTTTTTAACTTCGTTTTTCATAATATTTCCTTGTCATGCTGAGGCTCTCGAAGCATGGCAAACCTTCAAGTCACCCTTCGAGAACCTCAGTGTGACACTAATTAATTAACAATGAGCATTTCCAGCTTCTTCTGATTCTTCAAATGATTCACCTTTGTAATCAGCAATCGCCTTTTTCAAACCGTCCTGAGCTAAAACAGAACAATGAATTTTTTCTTTTGGCAAACCGCCCAATTTTTCAACAATATCTTCTCTGGTAATTTTTTGGGCTTTATCCAAAGTTAAGCCTTTTGCCACTTCAGTTAACATTGAAGATGCGGCTATGGCAGCGCCACAGCCTAAAGTTTGAAATTTTATATCCTTAATAATCTCTTGATCTTGCTCGTTCCTTCCTACTTTAATATATATTTTCATCATATCACCGCAAACAGGATTACCAACTTCACCGATTCCATTGGCATCTTTAATCTCTCCTTGATTACGGGGATTTTTAAAGTGATCCAGCACTTTATCAGTATATTGCATAAATTTTGCTTATAGCAAATAGCTAATGGCCATAAGCCACATACTACATGCCAGTTGCTAGTTAGATTAAATCTTTTAATTTAATTGATTCCAAGGTCTTATTAATCTCACATTCCAATAAATGCCAAACTTGCTTGACTGAACAATCACATCCGGCTAATTTACAGGCATTAGCCAACTTAACACAATTATAAGGGGACAAATCTCCTTCCAACGCTAAAAAAATATCTCTAACTGAAATTTTTTGGACTGGTTTAGCTAATTCATAACCACCTTTAGCACCTTTGGTACTTTTTACTAAACCTGCTTTTTTTAATTTGGCAAACAAACGTTCAAGGTAAGCTAGTGAGATATTTTCATCTTTGGCAATCTTAACCAAAGAATAAGGTTCTTTACCTTGCTTTTTGGCCAAATCCACTATTGCCCTTAAACCATAAGCTGCTTTTGTTGAAAACTTCATAAATTTACTTTATAATGCCAACTAATTTAGTCGGTATTATTAGTATATCAAATATAAAAATAGCGTCAATCCCCTGTTGACAAGTCTAAAGCTTTTTGTTAATATATTCATATCTCTAATTACAAATTATTAATCACTAACTAATATGGCGCATAAGAAAGCTGGGGGCTCTACCGCGCTGGGACGCGATTCAGTCTCCAAAAGATTAGGTGTAAAACGTTATGAAGGTCAGCTAGTCAAAGCTGGCAATATTTTAATTCGGCAAAGAGGCTCAAAAATTAGACCCGGCCAAAATGTTATGCAAGGTAAAGATGATACCTTATTTGCCGTAATTGACGGTATTGTCAAATTTACAGAAAAGAAAATACGTAAATACGATAATAATCTAAAAAAGACTAAATTTATCCACGTTTTACCTGTCAAAAAATAAAAAAATTGGTTTTAGCATGGAGTTCAGGCTTTAGCCTTTTAAATTAAAATCCTAAAGATTGAAATCCGCAAGAAAACCAATTTTTTATTTGTAAAATTATTGATAAATGCAAATAACAAAAAATGCTCTCGGATATGTTTATTATTAAAATTATTTGGTAACATTGGGCGAAAATGCCCTCACTAGGACTGACAGGCTTTAGCCTGTTACAGTAACACACTAAAGTGTGTCAATCCAGGACTAAAGGCATTTTCGCCCTCGCCTTTCCTGTTTTTCGTGAATTAATTTCGATTCAAAATCAAAAGACTCAATTTCTCAAAATCAAAACCCAACCTTTGTTAGCCGTAGCCAACTGTAATACAAAGAATCAAGAAATTCATCAGCCAACTATGGTTGGCGAAGGCCAAAATCCAATTTTTAATAATCATCTTCATCATCCGTAGCCCGTTAAGGGCGAAGGATGACCGAGGCCCGAATCCCGACATTGTCATAGTGATAAGCAGGAGTATCCCAACACAAGCGGAATAGCTGAGAACTCCGACTCCAAGAACCGAACGGGACCCCGCCTCTTCCTTTAAAATATGCGCCCGCATTCCAGCAGCCTTTGCCTTTACCATCCCAATCATCTATCACCTGATCATGCTTTTGCAAATACTGCATAAAATAACTTAACTGGACTTCGGGTGTGGTGAATTTTTCACCCTCATATTGCTTGTCTGTCTGCTGGGTTTTTAAATATTGTTCCGGGCTTTGATTGGCTTCCATTTGCTTTCTACCGGCAATTGTTTTCTCTTTCTTTTCTGCCGGCAAATCAGGTAAATCTTCAATTAACTCAATCTGCCAACCGCCGGTTTCTTTAATCATATCCTCTTTGGTTTTACCTCCGTGATTTTCTTTATCAAACTTATCTGGATAATACACCAAGTCTCCGCTCACATCAGCGTCTTTATAAATATCATTAACATAAACCGGCTCGTTCTCATCCAGATCCAGCTTTTGGCCATCTGTACCCAGCAATTTGCCTTGTTTATGCTTTTTGACAATCAAATCCCTGGTGCGGTCTATTAAAAAACTCAATGGCGTGCCGATTGGCACCAGCAATAACTCGGTAAAGCCCTGTTCCCTTTTTTTCTCTAAAAACTCAGCATTCTTTTCCATTCTTTTAAGAATTTCATCATAACTCGGGATCGGACATTCATTATTGTTGATATCATACATGCCCAAGACTCCTTTACCTGCTTTTTCGCTTGATTC
>CAZHFK010000018.1:0-13572 GCA_964531215.1 uncultured Gammaproteobacteria bacterium
ATTTGCTTGATTAAAACAGCCTCAGCCAAAGGCTGATCCGCCTCTGGCGGTAGCTACCTCGGAATATTTAAATATATATATTAAATAAAAAAATGAACTTTAAAATTCATATAGATAAGATTATTATAACAATTTATATAAATTAAGTCAATAGTTAAAAATTATCAACATCTATTTTTAAACTATCATAACCGATGATAATATTAATATCGTTATCTTTGGCTAATTGCTTTATTTTTTTTCTTGATTTTTTAATATCTTTATAAAACCAGCTTCCATAATGCATTAAAGCAATATTATTTGTAAATTTTTTAAATAAATTAATTAAATCAGGTATGCCGTTATGGCCGTAAATTTCACCGGTCTCCTTATCTTTTCTAATCATCCCACCTTTTCTAAAAAAACTGGCCTCAGTAATGACTAAATCTAAATTTCGCAACTTATCATGGTATTTTTTATTAATCCAAATCAAATCACCGGTATATAATATTTTTTGCTTACCTTTTTGAATTAAATAAGCCTGTGATTTTACTTTTTTACTATGATGAGTCGGAATCGCGGATATTTTATAAGAATTAATTTTTTTTGTTTTTTGAAAAATTTTAACAGACAATTCATTGTCATATTTTTCAGGCGCATATAATTTAGCTTTGGTTTGCGGGTCGTCATATTTAGAACGGATAAAATAAGCGTGATCAGGATGTAAATGAGTAAAAAAAATCGCTTTGGGTTTATGATTTAAAAACTCGGGTTCACCTAAATCAAATAATATCTTTTTATCAATTAAAACACCTGAATGATGGGAATGATAAGTAGCTGAGGCTTCTATTTCACCTCTTGTTCCTAATATTTTGACTTTCATAATAAATTATAACTTTAGGTTTTGGGCTTTTTTATATATATTTTCCCAGGGATCTTGTTTTTGCCCCAAACGTTTAAAAATATTGGATAAATTATATTTTTGCGGATCATTAATCGATGACAATTCTGACCATTCTATGGGCGTGGCAATCGGCGCATTTTCAATAGCCCTAAGGGAATAAGGCGCTACACCTGTTTGGCCAAAAGCATTCCGCAAATAATCAAGTAGAATTCGGTCTTTTCTTTTTTCTTTTCTGACTTCGGTAGTTAATTTATCAGGATATTTATCAGCTAATTCTTCTACTGTTTTTTGAGCAAATTCACGAACTTGATCAAAATCATGTTTGGGCTTTATGGGAATAATAACATGTAAACCTTTTGAACCGGTTGTCATAACAAAAGGATTTAATTGCTTCTTGGCAAAAATGTCCCGTAATTTATAAGCGGCAAATTTAACAATTTGAAATCCCCCACTTTTAGGCGGATCCAAATCAAAAATAAGCTTATCCGGTTTATTAACATTTTGCTTTTGACTTAACCAAATATGAAAAACCAAAGTACCTTGATTGGCCAAATAAACCAAATCGGCTTTTTTTTCTATAATAACCAATTTTTGCTTGCCGTTTTTTTCCAAATCAATCTTTTGGGTTTTTAGCCAGCCGGGAAAATAATCCGGTGTTTCTTTTTGATAAAAACCTGATTTTTTTATACCATCAGGAAAGCGTTGCATAACCAATAATCGATTTTTTAAATGCGGTAACATATACTCAGCAATTTTGTCGTAATACTCAATAACATCGCCTTTGCTGTAATTTGCCGCAGAATAAAAAATTTTATCTAAATTGGATAATTTAATGGATTTATTATTAATTTTTACTGTTTTATTGCCGGACATTATTTTTCCTTATGAACTTTTTTAGCTGGTTTGTCTCGTCGCAAACCCAAAAAGCGCGGATGGCGCAATTTATTATCTTTTGTCCATTCAGTAAAGCCTACTTCACTGACAAATTCAGGCTTTAACCAATGGACATCTTTTTCCTTAATTTTATCAGCAAAAGGATTTTTTTCGATTTCATTTTTTTTGAATTTTACACCTAAATCTTCCAGCATTTTATCAGAAAAACCAGTCCCAACCTTACCGGCATATTTTAATTTATCATTTTTATAATAACCTAAAAGTAAAGCGCCGAATTCCAAACGTTCGCCTTGTGGCTCAGTATAACCGCCAATCACAAATTCCTGTTCATTAACACATTTAAATTTTTGCCAATTTGAAGATCGAGAATGCACATAATTACTGTTTTTTTTCTTAACTATCAAACCTTCCCAGCCCTTTTGACAGGCCTTTTTATAATATTTTTTTGTATTATTAACCCGATGTCTGGTATAGCGCAAAGGATCTTTAAATTTTATTATTTTGCGTAAAATATTTTTACGGCTTAATAAAGCCAAATCACTCAAATCATAACCGTCAAAATAAATTATATCAAAAATATAATAATAAATTTTTACTTTGGTTGCCTTAGCTTTAACTTTACTTTTAACATGCATTCTATTTTGTAATTTGGCAAAACTACTGATATTGCCTTCAAAAGCAACTATTTCTCCGTCCAAAATAATATTATCGCTTTTTATTTTTTGACAAGCATTTTCAATTTCCGGATAACTAACATTTATTTTTTTATTATTTCTTGATTTTAATTCAACCGTTTTTCTTTTTTTAAAAACCAGACAGCGCTCACCATCCAGTTTTCTTTCATAAATCCAGTCTTTATTATAAAAACGATCATGGCTTAATTTTGCCAGCATTGGTTTTGTGAAATCCGGCATTTTTTTCTTTCTCAGCTTATCCTTCTGTTTTTCATTTAGATTTTTGAGAATCTTGTTCATATTCTTGTCTAATTTGTTTTATAGTCTTCTTACTCTTAATTGACTTTGGTTCGGTACTGGTCGGATTTCTTCTGGCATCGGCTTTTTCATCATCAGCTTTCATAAAAAGCCATTGTTCTTTGCCCTGTTTATTTTTACCGGTTTTGATTAAATTATAACCGCCTTGTATTTTTTCACCTTTTAACCAAATTTCAATTTTGCCATCAGTCAAAGCTTTGGACATTTCAAGATTGCGCTTATTTTTATATTTGCCTTGATCCCAAATAATAACGGTACCGGCTCCATATTGGTCTTCAGGAATAATGCCTTCAAAATCAGCATATTCCAAGGGATGATTTTCAGTCCGAATAGCTAAACGTTTTTCTTGCGGATCAGTAGACGGCCCTTTAGGTAATGCCCAAGAAACCAAAACACCATCTATTTCAATTCTAAAATCATAATGCAAATTAGTGGCATCATGTTTTTGAAATACAAAAATATTTTTGTATTTTTTACCGGCCTTTGATTTTTTAGGCTCAGGCGTTAATTTGAAATTACGCTTTTTTTGATATTCTTTTAGAGTTAATACCCCCATAAATAATAAAGTAATTTATAATTAGCTTTATTATATCACGAAATCTTTATTTTCTTCTTATTTTTGGCAATAATAATATCATCATTAATATTTTTTAATTTAGAAAGCACTTTATAAGTTAACCAGCTGGTTCTGATTATTGGTACGGGATTTTTACGGTGTTGCCAGACAAAACGTCTGGTTTGCGGGTCAGCCGGACTGCCACTGCCAAAATCACCGTAGATTTTTTTATATTTACGATATTGCTTGTCAGATTCTGTTTTAGCTAAAATTGAAGCAGCTCCGACTATGGTATAATTCTGATCAGCTCGATGTTCCGGAATAAATTTAATATGTTTAAAGTTATCAAAATTTAGAAGTATTTTTTTATTTTTAATATCATTTTTTCGTTTACTTAAAGATTGAAAACGACTGGTAAATCTTTTATAACTAACTTCCCAATTATCAATATAAACTTCCTTAATATTATTTTTCTTATTTAAATTATTTAAAATCTGTAAACAAACCAACATTTCCCAGTCATTCAAATTAAAGGTTGCATCCGCCATTTGAGCCGGTGTAATTTGTCTAATATCAAAAGCCAAAGCGGTTTCTTTTATAATTTTTACCAAATATTCTCTTTTTTTAGGTGTAATAACTTTGCTATCTTTAACGCCAATCCGGTGCCATTTTTCAATAGTTAACTTATCGGCTACTACTCCGGCAACAAAAATACTGCCAATACAGGGGCATTTGGTAGCATCATCAATTCCGGCTATAATTTTTGGGTTATTTTCATTCATATTATTTTTATCTTGTTATATATCAGCAGGAATGTCAAAATAAAAAAGAGAGTTAAACTCTCTTTTTTATTTTTAAATTTTAGTTTAAAAATCTTTTAATTTTTCGATTTCAGTATGCTGTTTGATTTTTTCCAAAGCTTTGGCTTCAATCTGCCTGATTCTTTCACGAGTTACGTCAAATTCCTGCCCTACTTCCTCCAATGTATGAGCTACGCCATCACTTAAACCAAAACGCATTTCCAATATTTTTTGTTCACGCGGAGATAACTCATTGATAACTTCCTTAACATAAGCTTTTAAAAGCTGCAAAGCGGCTACACGATCAGGTGTCATATTTTTTACATCTTCAATAAAATCTTCCAGCGTTGAATCTTCTTCATCTTCACCAATTGATGTTTCCAAAGAAATTGTTTCCTGCGAAATATTAATAATATGACGAACTTTTTCAATCGGTTCACCCATTTCAGCTGCTATTTCTTCTGGTAATGGCTCTCGTCCCAAATCCTGAATCAAACGTCTTTGCACCTGCTGAAATTTATTAATAGTTTCCACCATATGAACCGGTATTCTGATAGTTCTTGATTGATCAGCCAAAGAACGGGTAATCGCTTGTCTAATCCACCAAGTTGCATAAGTAGAAAATTTATAACCTTTTTTAGGATCAAATTTTTCTACTGCTTTAAATAAACCGATATTACCTTCCTGAATTAAATCCAGCAAAGACAGGCTTTTACCGACAAATTTTTTGGCAATTGAAACAACCAAACGCAAATTAGCCTCAATTATTTTTTTTTCAGCTTCCTTATCCCCTTTATCTTTACGCCGAGCTAAAGACATTTCTTCTTCACCTGAAAGCAATGGCACCTTACCGATTTCTCTTAAATACATTTGAATTGAATCTTCGGAAATATCAGATAAATCAAGTCTTTTTTTGTCTTTTGTAATACCGATTTTTTCCAAAATCTCAGCTTTTTCCGGGCCAGTTGTCAAAATACCGGTTCTTGATTCAACCACTTGCAAACCGTGCCGATCCAATTCATTTAAGAATTCTTCATATAAACTTAAATATTCTTCAACTTCAGGGAAAGTATATAATATTTCCTGTTCAGTAATAAATCCCCGACTACGCCCTTTTTTAATCAAAATATCCAATTGCTCTTCAGTTGGTTTTTCAACTTTTTTTCGTGTAGCAGTCTTTTGGGTTTTTTTACGAGTAGTTTTTGCAGGGCTTTTTTTCGTTGCAGGTTTTCTTTTGGTTGTAGTTTTTTTAGGCGGTGATTTTTTCGTTGTTTTTGGATTTTTGTTTTTTTTAGTTTTTGTTCTTGGCATATCATTAGTGATTAATTATAAATCGTTCAATTGCCGGGTTAAATTGGAAAAATCTTTTGATAATTCTTGAATTTGTTTATCGTCTTTGTTTTTTTCGGCTTGATTTAATAAAACTTCTATTTGTTTAATTTTTTTCTTAATAAAATTTTGATTTAAAGAGTTTATTATATTAATAATTTCCTGTTTGATTTGTTCTTCGGTAAAATTAAAAAAATCCTTATCAGCCAAAAGCATTAAGGTTGTTAAACGATTAACTAAATTGGGATCTTTGGTTAATAATATTTTTTCAAATTGAGAATAATCCAATTGCTTTTTTTCATTATAATACAAAATTAATTCTTTGTAAATTTGTCTTAATTGTTCATCTGCCAAAATATTTAATTCAAGATGGTTAATCAAATAATCAATATTTTGCGGGTATTTTAAAACTAAAGCCAATATTTGTTCGCTTAATAAATCTTCCCGGCTTTGGGTTCGGGTCTCAGTAAATTTTATTTCCTGCGAATTTTCTTGTGCTGGTTCTGAATAATATTGATTAAATGTTTCCCATAAAATATTTTCCGATATTTCAAGTTTTTCAGCCAATTGTTTTAACCAATAATCCTGCTCAATCTTATCTGCCAATTTGGAAATTTGTTTTAATAATTTAGCGGTTATTTCTTTTTTGTCCTGAGGATCGTTTTTATCATATTGATTTAAAATCTTATTAAAATAAAAATCCATAATTGAAACGGCCCGGTCAATTGATTTTTGCCAGTATTCCTTGCCTTGCTTTATACAATCATCAGGATCCTTGATCGCCTGACCGTTTATTTCTGCTGGCAGCCTGATTATTTTTATGTTCATGCCTAAGGATAATGCATTATCAATCCCACGCTGAGCAGCTATTTGACCGGCTAAATCAGCATCAAAAGCAATAGCTAAATTATTAGTATATCTTTTTAATATTTTTAATTGTTCCAAAGTTAAAGCCGTGCCGGAAGAAGCTATAACGTTTTTAATATTAGCCTGATGTGAGGCGATAACATCCATATTGCCTTCAACAATTACCGCCAAATTTTTCTTTTTTATTTCAATTTTAGCTTTATCTAAACCGTAAATAACCAAACTTTTATTATAAATTAAAGTTTGCGGCGTATTAACATATTTACCTCCCTGGTTTTCTTTTGTTTCATCCAGAATCCTGCCAGTAAATCCGACCGTATTGGAATTATGATCAAAAATCGGAAACATTAAACGCTGCCTAAAACGATCGTATAATTTACCTTTTTCATTTTTAACAACTAAACCTGCTAAAAAAATATCATCCGGTTTAAAGCCTTTTTTGATTAATAAATTCAATAATTTGTCCCAAGAATCAGGCGCGTATCCCAAATGAAAATTTTCAATTGTAGAATCTGAAAGTTCTCTTTTAGCCAAATAATCTCTGGCGATTTTCCCTTCTTGGGAATCTGCTAAAGCTTTATGAAAAAAATTAGCGGCTAATTTTGTAATATCCATTAGTTTTGTTTTTTGAGAAACAAATTGAGGATCCAGTTTTTTCAACTGCACGCCGGCTTTGTGCGCTAAAATTTTCAAAGCTTCGGGAAAATCAACATTTTCAATTTTTTGTACAAAAGAAAAAGCATCACCGCCTTCGCCACAACCAAAACAATGCCAAATTTGTTTTTCCCTGGAAACCATAAAAGACGGGGTTTTTTCATTATGAAAAGGACAAGGCGCTTTCCAATTAACCCCGGCTTGTTTTAGTTGAATATATTCGGAAATCAGATCAATTATATCAATTTTTGATTTAATTTCTTCAGTTTGCGAATTTATCATAGTACAAATAATTTAGCATAAAAAAACATATAAATCAATTTTACAAATTAAATTAATAATGTTAAAATTACTATATAATATTATTAAAAATTAAATTTTTAATTTATGCTAGAAAAAATGCCATCCTCCCAGCCAGAAAAAAATAGAAAAAAAGGGATTTTCTGCTGCTAAAAAAGAATTACAAATGATTTTATTAAGTTTAGCCATGCTGACAACTGCAACTGAAGCCGTTGCTAAAACCGTAGAAAACTTCTCTGATCTTAAAGAAAAAATAAAAAAAGAAATAAAATCTGAAGAAGATGAAACACTTAAAAAACTAAGAGAAAATGGCAAAAAATTAAGGTCGGAAAATGTTGATATTTTAGTTGATAAACAAGGTAATATAACTTATAGTATGGGGTTTGCTAAAAATGATCAAGAAAAGAATGATCCTCTTTGGGTAATGTCAGATGAAATTACTAAAAATGAAGAGGGCGAAGGCTATTCACGTTTAACAATGATAGATAAAGATGCCGATGGCGATGTAGATAGGAGCCTCATAGCTAAATACGACAATGAAAACGATAAAAAAAGAAATGCAGCTGCTGATCAAATGAAATTATTTCAAAAATGGCAAGAGTTATTAAAAGAATCCGAATTTTCCAGTATGGGCATGGGCGACACTGATAACTCTAAAATATATAATATTAAAGATGGCGAAGATGGTGAAGTTGAAATTATTAATTTTGAATCAGGTGAACATGGTTCAGGTGAAAGCCAATCAACAGTTTTAAACATGAATGAAAATTTTAAAAACGATTTAGAAAAATACAACGAATAATTTGCTTTAAATAAAAAACTACTTACTTAACAAGTAGTTTTTTATTTGTTGTTTTTTTATTCTTTGGCCAAATAAACAGTTTGTGTTGGAAAAGCCATTTCTATTTTTTCTTTGGCAAACAAATATCTTATTTTATATAAGACTTGCTGCTGTATGTCAAGAAATTTTTTATAATCCTCGGTTTGGGCATAAAATGAAAGTTCAAAATTTAAAGATGAGTCGGCAAATTCCACAAAATGAACCCGATCAAAATTAGTCAGCTTGGTTTTCTCAACAGCCTCTTTTAATAATTTTGTAATTAATTTTAATTTGGTCTGGGAAGTATCATAAGTTACACCGACTCTAAACAATGATCTTCTTTCTTTGACTGTTTTAAAATTTTGAATTCGGGCAGAAGTTAATTCCTGATTGGAAATAATAAGTTCTTCCCCGTCCAAAGCTCTGATTCTGGTTGTCTTTATACCTATTTTTTCAACAGTTCCCTGATCCTGGCCAACAATTATAAAATCACCTACCACAAAAGGTTTATCTAAATAAATTGCCAAAGATGAAAATAAATCACTTAATATATTTTGCAAAGCCAAAGCAATGGCTACACCACCTATCCCCAGACCGGCGATTAATGATGTAACATCAACACCTAAATTAGCCAATATTAAAATAAGTCCGACCACCCACAAAGCTATTTTCGATAACATGCTAATATATCGAACCCCCATTTTTGTCGCAGTTTCCTTATCTCGGGCTAATTTTTTTTGAACCAAATAGTCTATTAATATCTGTATTCCGGCAATTACCTGATAAGTAATCCAAACTATTAATAAGCCATTAATTATTTTTTGGCCTATCGGATTTATATTTAAAAAATATAAGGCTAAATAAAAAGCTAAAAATGAATAAAAAGGCGGTTTAACTGATCTGACAATTTTTATTAAGGTATCGTCAATTTCAGTTATTGTTTTTTTGGCAAATTTATCTAATTTTTTCAAAATAATTGCTTGGAAAATTTTTAAAATAATCAAAAAAGCCACAAAAGAAATTACCGCTATAATATAATCTTGAATAGTGTTATTTAAAAATTCTATTTGTAAAATCGGGTGATTTAAAATTTGCTCAATCATAATAATTATGCTTATTTGTTAAACATTATTAATTATATCATTTTTACTTATGAACGGCTATACAAACCAATTAATTCTACCGAATCCAAAACATAGCCCTGCATTACCTGTTCAAGTTCATCTTTCCCAGCACTGGATGATAAATCTAATTTTTTATCAAGCGCATATAATTTAAAAAAATAACGATGTTCGTCGCTCGGAGGACAAGGGCCGCCATAACCGGTCTTGCCAAAATTGGTCATACCCTCAACTGCGTCGGCTGGCACAGAATTTTTAGCGATTTCGGTTGTTTGCGGATCAATATTCCAAACAGTCCAATGAACCCAAGTACCAGCCGGCGCGTCAGGATCATCAACTATTAAAACTAAAGATTGGGCATTATTGGGAACTTCTGAAATTTGTAATGGCGGATTAACATTTTCCCCATCACAAGTATATTCAGACGGGATACTTTGATTGTTATCAAAAGCTGGTGAAGTTAATTTCATATTAATATTTTTAATAGTTAAATCAGCTTGTTCCTGTTGACCCGGAAAACAAGCCGTTAAAATAAAACTTAAACTTAAAATTAATAAAATTAAAAATTTTCTCATAATTGATTATTTAAATAATTATAAATTTTTACCAACTACCACCTCCTCCGCCGCCAAAGCCGCCGCCGGAAAATCCCCCACCGCCGGAAAATCCACTAGAACCGCTTGCCGCACCAGAAGATGAAGGCGATGAAGTTAAACCTGAAGCTGATACTGATTTAAAATCATTTAAACTATCAGCCAAAATAAAAGCTGAAAAAGCTTGACTGCCCGGCGCACTATACCAGTTTGGCTGTTCGTTTACATAAATAGCTTTAAATTGTTCAGCCCATTGCTTTTCAACTCCTAAAACCATAGCATAAGGCAAAAGTCTTTCAAATTCTTGGGGATTTTTTTCAGGTGCGTTATGAAATTTTAGCCTGTCTTTTTCCGCTACAGTCAAATATTGTCTCAAGCCCAAAATATATTCTTTGGTAATAGCGCCTTTTTTAGTTATTTTAGGCATAAATACACCAAAAATTAAAATAATAAAGCCAGAAGCTACTAAACTGAAAAACAAATAAAGCCCCAGATAAGTTATGAATAAAGCAATGCTGCCAATACTAATAAATATTAATAAAACGCCTAAAATAGTAAAAATAGTACCAGCTGATCTATAATTTTTAGGGAAATATTTTTCTTTAATCAAACGATCCCAAACTTTATTACGAAGCAAAGAAAAATCAGCATAAAATTTATTGCGTAATTCCGATAATTTAACTTTATTTTGAGTACCATAATCAAATAAATGATTCATTAAATTGCGTTGTATATCTGTTAATTGCTTGTCAGCTTCTTTTAATTTAATAAACTCATAATTAGCTGATTTTAAAAATCCTTTTTTTTCAATCTGTTTTATTTTTAAATAACCTTTAATCGCCAAATTGATTATTTCGGCTGAAATATCTTTACCTTGTACTTTATTATCATAAATTGTGCCGACCTCAACAGGAGATAAATTATCCGGAGGATCAAATTGCGCGATAATCGTTCCGCGTCCTTCCGGATCTCTACCGCGCGTATACCAAAAATAAAAACAAAAACTTAAAACCAATAAAGGAATTAGCAAAACCCAATTATCAAATAAAGTATATTTTATTGTTTCAGTAAAAGCCGGTTTTTTTAAAATCCCTTTTGGTAATCCGACTACAACAGTTAATCCTTGATTAGGATTCAAATCAGATTGTTCAAATTGAATTTCAGTTATTAAATTTTCATTATTTTTAATCAATTCCCTGTTTTGGCAAACTGTATCCGAACCAGTTTCTCCGGCAAAACAAATGGTTGCAATATTTTCTATGGCTTGTGGCAACTTAACCTTAACTTGCGCCTGATCAATCGGTACAGACCATTGATTACCGGTTGCATTCCAATATAGTTCGTCATAATCATCAAAATAATTAATGCCTCGTTTAATTCGATATTGTATATTATATATATGCCGGCCAGTAATACTAACATCGGGATCGCCAATTTTGATTTGCACATAATCACCCGGATAAGAAATATCTACTTTATATGGCTGATTATTTTCATCAGTAACAAAAATATCAAAAATCCGAAGATTATAATTACCGCCACGAGCTTTATATTTTATGGGAATTCGACGAAAAATACCGTGCCGTTGTAAATCAGCAAAATCATATTCTATTATTTCTTTTACATTAATACTTGAATCCTGATTAATTTCAACTTCAACCTTAAAATCACTAACCCTTTCACCAGCCAAAACTTGTGAACAATACAATAAGCCAATTATGACAATAAAAAATATTAAATATCTTTTCATATTTACGCGATATTCTGAATTATTTTAATTTTCCTCTTAATTTTTCTGTTTTTATAATTCTTTCTATTGCAACCAAATAACTATTAGCCCTAAAATCAGCCTGACTGTTTTCATATTGCTGCCAAATTTGTAAAAAGGCTTTATCGAGTTTTTCTTTTAATTTTTGTTTTATGTATTTATCGTCCCAATAAAAACCCTGATTATTCTGAACCCATTCAAAATAACTGACAGTGACACCGCCTGAATTAGCCAAAATATCAGGTAAAACTAAAATTTTATTATCATATAAAATTTTATCGGCTGCTGAAGTTGTCGGGCCATTGGCTAATTCTAGTATAATTTTAGCTTTAATATTCTGAGCGTTTTGTTCTGTAATAACATTGCCCAAAGCTGCCGGAATTAAAATATCGCAATCAATGCCTAATAATTCTTGATTTGTAATATTATCTGCTTCCGTATAATCTGTTAAGCGTCCTGTTTCTTTTTTAATCTTAATAAGCTTGTCAATATTTAATCCTTTTGGATTATAAATACTATTTTGAGAATCCGCTACAACAACTATTGAAAAATCTTGATCATATAATAATTTGGCTATATTCATGCCAGCATTGCCAAAACCCTGGATAGCAACTCTTTTATTGTTTAAATTTAATTTATTCAAAGCCGATTCCAAAACATACTGTCCGCCTAAAGCAGTTGCTATGTCACGTACCAAGGAACCGCCCAATTCAAGCGGTTTACCGGTAATCATTCCCGGATAACTACCACCTCTTAATTTTTCATATTCATCAAGCATCCAAGCCATAATTTGGGGATTGGTATAAACATCAGGTGCAGGAATATCTTGATTTGGGCCCAGATATTTATAAAAAGCTTGAATATATTTACGGCTTACTTCTTCAATTTGTTCATTATTCAAATCTTTGGGATTAATTTGAACGCCACCTTTAGCGCCGCCAAACGGAACATCAACTACGGCAGTTTTGATAGTCATCCAAAAAGATAAGGCAGTAACTTCATCTTCGCTAACCTCGGGATGAAAACGAATCCCTCCTTTAAAAGGACCTCTGGCATTATTATATTGAATACGAAAAGCCGGGTATTTTTTACCAGCTAAATCTATTTCAGCTAAATGAGGCGCTTGTGGTTTTTGCAATAAGGCTATTTCTGAATTTGTAAAATTAAATTTTTCCTTAAGCTGATTTAAAAAATTTAAAATATTAGTAAACTCCATAATAATTATTATTAATTTGCTATTATTTTAGCATGTTTTTTGTTAAATAAAAAGCCCCTTTTAAAGGGGCTTTTTAAAAAAAATCATACAATTATTAGAATTTTAATTGATTAACTTCTTGCCAGTCAGTTTCGTTAATCACAATAATCCTGTCATCACCAATAATATAAAGATAATCATTGATAAAAATCGCCCGTCTGGCACGGATATTACTAACGGCTTTAACCAATTCTAATTGATTATTATCATATGAAAAAATATAACCGCCACGAGAACCAGGCAAAAAGAAAATTTTAAATTTATCATCCAATAAAAAGGCGTGATGGGTCTGAGCGATTTCTGAAAAATATTCATCTAAATTATATTTGGCGGTTTCTGTCGGATTGCTTGGATCGGATACGTCAAATAAGGATATTTTAACTTTATTATCTTCTTCGCCAATACCCAATATTTTATCTTTATTAATCGGATGCAAATATGAAGAATAACCAGGAATTTTCAATTCACCCTTAAGCTGAGGTTTTTGCGGATCAGCCAAATTCAAAACATAAAACGGATCAATTCTTCTAAAAGTTACCACATAACCTTTATCTTCAATAAATCTAACCGAATAAATTTGTTCGGTTAAACCGAGATTTAAAACCGAACCTGTTTGTTTTAAATTTTCATCTAAAATATAAACATCATTAAAACTTTCACCGCGTCTGCCAAAACCGGGCAAGATATTACTTCGTCCGGTTGTAGTGGCAATTCTTAAATTATCCTGATATTCATCCAAA
>CAZHFK010000018.1:13582-21595 GCA_964531215.1 uncultured Gammaproteobacteria bacterium
AAGATTATCTATAGCTATTTTCACAATGCCCGTTTTTTCCAATTCACGGCTATGTTCTTTGGCATAATCAGTCATTTTATTATTTAATTCATTTTCAATTCTTAATAATTCATCTTCATCCAAAGAATTCATGAATTGCTGTAAAACGGTCATAAATTCAGTCATTTTAGCGCTATCGGAGATATCATAAGTCTGAAGTTTATTTAATTTGGTAATCACCCAGTCAGGTATTAATTCATTATTAGCTTTAAAAAAATTCAAAATATATTGGAGAAAATCCCCCGGATAAAAATAAGTAACATAGACAGCCTGATTTGACACATAAACAACCGAAGAATCGGACGCTCCAACAAAGGCTGTTTTATTATTAATCTGGCCGTTTTGCGGATTTAGTTCTAAAATACTATAAGTCACATCAACAGGAATATTAGTCTTGGGATGGTAAATATCAGTACAAGCGATTTCCAAAGCTTGGCCATTATAAGTTAAAGGTTTAATCGGACAAGGTCGAGGTACATTAATTCTTGTTTTGGTAACCAAATAAATTTTATCCTGATATAAACGAGCTGTTTCCAAAGAATTTCTTTGATCCAATTCAACTAACCATTTTTCTTCAGGCTGAGTCGGATCAGTCACATCATAACCGTAAATCTCATTATTAGAAAAAACAACTAAAATATTATTATTTAAAAGTAAATTCCCCTGTTTATCAATATCGGCATCAATTTGCAAATCAGCCGGTGGAAAAGCTTTAATTGCTTTTGTGGCGCCTATTTTACGTGGAGCTGGCGGAACAATACCGGGTTCACTTGAAATTTCTTCATCAGGAGTTTCTCTGAAAATCGGCATTGGTTCCCGATAAAACCCATGCGAAGAAAAATAAATTTCCCGGCCGTCAGTCTTAACGATATCAGGTTCATCAATGCCGCTCACCTGAACATTTGTTTCAGAAAATCGATCAGGTATGGCCCCGCTTTTTTCAGCATTACCCAAACCGATAGACCGAGTTGCGTCCAAACCTACATCAAAAGCCATATCTCTGGCCGGCGCCATTGGCTGAGCCAAACCGCCAAACCCATAAGTTTCCTGTGACGTCTTAGTTAAATAATTTTTAAAATCATCTTCTGAAGTAAATTTCACAATATCTGCCTGGGGCTTTTTTATATCGGGAAAAATATCCGGCAAATTCAAATTAGGCAAATCCGGTTTTTCATAATTTTGAAAAAAATAATAAACAATTGATAAATTAAAAATTGTAATCAAAACAATAACAGCCAATAAAAGATAAATTTTTTTGTCCATAATTTTATTAGTTATTTAAATTAAATTAATTTAATCATAACAAATTTTAATTAAACTGACTAATCCACTCGCCAATACCGCTAAAAGGATGGAAAAGACATTCTTTAAAACAGCCGGCATCATAATAAAAGGTAAATATTTTACTCAAACACAATGTATCAATAACTCTTTCTTGGCAATAAGTCCGATAAGCCCCGCTAGGCCAACTAAAACAATTTAAAACCATACATAAAATCGGGATTAAAATGATTATACCTGAAATTATTAAAAAAACTATAATAATAGTTTTTTTATAAGAAAAAATTTTATAATAAAGTTTCATGGTGTTTATTGGATAGCTAATCTTTTACAGCTGAAAGTAATTTGTTCAGAATCAGCTTTTTCACAAATTGATAAATCAGCTTCAACTATGGCAAAAGCCGCCAAACAAATTAGCTGATATTTCCTGTCCAAATCCAAACAATAATTATAATCCGTATTCTTGGTTGCCAAATATTCAAAGCAGGCTAAACTGTTTAACTGGCGTTGAAATTGATGCGAAACCTTAACATCGGTCAACATTTTCTTACATTGTTCAATTTTTAATAATATTTCTTGCCGGCTTAATTGTTGTGCTTTATATGATTCTTGCCAAGGTAAAAAATACGCAAAAACAATAAGCGCAATAAAACAAACCATGCCTAAGATATGAAATAATCTGGTTAAAGTTATTTTTTCTTGATTGGCTGACATATTAAAATTCAACAGGCACAATTAATTGATCGGCATTTTTCGGCAGGCCAGAAGGATTATCTTTTTCCAGAATTAATGTGCCTTCATCGGTTTCCGGAGTTTCAAATTCAAGTTCGGCAACAAATGGTACGAAATCTTCAGTCATCCATTCATCTTGCGCCTGAGCAATTGCCGTACCGATTAAATTATCATTGGCATCATACAATTTAACTGGAAAATCGGCTTCAAAAAACCATGAGCCGCGAGCTTCGCCTTCAATAGTTAAAGGACTGCTGATTTGCTGATTGGGTCTGGGATTGTTTACTTTAATCAAATCCATTTTTTCCAGTTCATTGCCGATATCTTCAGTAAAAATCTGGCCGTTAGCCCGACATTGCCGAGGATAAGACTCTAAAACGGGATAACCGGCAGCTACGCATTCTTCAAAGTTGCTGACAGTCAATTGATTTTGATCAGCGACTTGATTTTGAGTGGCTTGTTTTTCGGTTTGCTGAAAAAAATAAACACCCAAAAGTGCAAAACCAATAATCAAAACAGCTAAAATAATTAAGGAGATTTTTGTTTGTGACATAATAATTAATTATTTATTTATAAATTTATCAAGGCGTTACAATAGATCCACAAGAAACATTTACTTGATCTGTTTGAGTTTCACGATAAACAGCAATAGTTAAAGGTAATTGGTCAAATAAATTTTTTAAAGATAAATCAATAACCGTTTCTGACTGCCCATTAATTAAAGGCGATAACGTATACATAATCTCTCCTGGTTGTTCACAAGAGCCTTTTAAAATATAAACTTGCTGAGCATAATTAGGTGAATTTGCTAAATTTATTATAATTCTTGTTTGATTATTTTCCGATACTAAAGCTGCGGAGCCAGACTGATTAGAATTATTAAATTCTTGCATTGTGACTACTGTAGTTTCTGCAGGCAAAGTAAACCAATAAATAAGCGCGGCAATAATAATAAGTATTATTACAATAAATATAATTAGTAAAATTTTTTTGCTCATTTTTTTAAAATTAATTGTTTTATTAATTATAGTTTAAGTTTAACTTTTTTAAGCTTTTTTTTCAATAATAACTTGACT
This sequence comes from uncultured Gammaproteobacteria bacterium, assembly GCA_964531215.1. Lineage (GTDB taxonomy): Bacteria > Patescibacteriota > Patescibacteriia > CAIXNZ01 > CAIXNZ01 > WJKP01. Next base: position 16,711 of record CAZHFK010000018.1, read on the forward strand.
TTAACTGTTTGTTTAATTATGCTTAAATAATAACATTCAAGGAGGTATATCATGCCGGAAATTATTTGCCAAGAAATACAAAAAAACAACAAAAAATGTCAAATTTGCGGTCAGCCAGCCGGTTTAAAAATAAGTTATGGTGATTGTACTGTTAATTCTTGTTTAAAATGTCAAACCAAAACCATAGAATTGATTTATACAATTGAAAGTAATTTCCAAGAATAAACCCAGTCTTTTTTTAAGACTGGGTTTTAAATTTAATAAATCGCTAAAATAAATGCTTTTAGGAAATGGGAAAGTAAAAATACTTTCCCGTTTTGATTTATAAAAACTATTCAACAATTTTCAACTTGTAAGCGTTAACTCCTTTTCCTTTACCTTTGGTTGGTGTTGACAGTTGTAGAAAATGCCTACCGCAACGCCACTGAGCCAACCATTCAATGGTATAGGGGCCGGGACCAAGATAGTCTAAAGTGATTTTATTTGAGTTTGGTTCAAAAACTTCAACTTGATCCCCGACTCGTACTTTAGCGCTACCTCCTTTGCCGTCATGTACAAGAACTTCATCTACTGCTACCATTGTTGGTTTTTGCAGATCGACTTTAGTTAATCCCAAAACCATAACTAACCTCCTTTTCTTGTTTTTTGTTTATTTTCCTAAAAATATTTGTTTTCAAAAATTATTTTTCATAAAATTCTAAAGCAACACCGTTAGGATCGGTAGTAAAACAATAATAATGTCCACTAGCTCCAAGTTTTGATTCTGAAAATTGCAAGCCTTTATCTTTCAATGTAGCTATTGTTTCTTTTAAATTATCAACTTCAAAAGCAAGGTGTCTAATTCCTCTAACTTTAATATCATCCAATGAATTGGAATTCTCTTTAAGATCCTTAAATTGCCATAGTTCTATTTGAAAATTATTTAATTTTATAAAAGTCGCGTATGCCGCCATATCCTCTCTTGCAAATTTTTTAACAATTTTAAATCCCAAAACTTGAGTATAAAATTTAACACTTTCTTCTAAATTATTAACGGTAATTGCTATATGATGAACTTTCATATTTTTAAATTATAAGTATAACGTGCTGCGGCTCATGCGAAGTGTGGGATTTGCTGAAAGCAAAGACAGCATTTCGCATAGGCGCTGTTGTGCGAAGTAATTTAAATTTTTATATTCCTTGTTATTGAATTATTTGGGGCTATTTTTATTTATCAATTTTCTAAGTTAAATATTATTGAGTCAAATTTTTGCAATCAAGGTTATACTATCTCGAAGCCCTGGCCTAATGTGCTTAATTAATTTATAAAATAAGTCTAATATTCTTCCAAAAATACCATGAGGCTGTGGTGGTGGATAGTTAAAAAAAGTTTTTTTAACTATATGCATATCGAGTGTTTTTAAAATTTCAGAAAGCTCGTAGTATGCGTATTCTCTAAAGTGGCCGGGGTTAGTTTTATTTTCACGAATTAATTCATATGGATGAATTCCTCTTAAAATTGCAATCCTTTTGTCAATTGATGTGGCGTTGGGGGTTTGAATAATAATAATCCCGTCTTCTTTGAGCAGATTTTTTAAAAAGCCTAGTACTAGTTTTGGTGATGTCGATAAATGTTCAATTACCTCCGCAATAATAATGATATCAAATTTTGGATTTCCTGGAAGGTCTTTGTCTGGTGTACTATCATTTAGGTCAAACTCAAAATAAGAATGGTGTCTATCTAGACCTACTGCTTTTGGGAAATGACCACCTCGATACTGCTCATCAGTACCAAAACCGAGAACAGAAATTTTATCATCCAGTAAGTTTTTTAGTAAAAGTTCAGTAAAAAAAGAAGGACCGACATCTAGGATTTCCAATGGTTTATGATTTGATATTTTTTTAAGGTCTATAACTGTGGTTAAAAGGTCAATATATCGCGAAGTATGGAAAGCCAAATATTCCATTGCTTCCTTATCAATGTTTTTATCTCTAAAATATTTTTGAATTTCTTCCCTAGTCATTTGATTTATTTCTTTAAAATAGCCCCAAATAATTAATTTAAAAATAAAAATTTAAATTATTTTGCACAACGTGCTGCGGCTCATGCGAGGTGCGGAATTTGCTGAAAGCAAAGACAGCATTTCGCATAGGCGCTGTTAGACGAAGTCGCGAAGCGACAAGGATAACAGCGGCGGAGCCGCAGCACGTTAGACAAAAGAGCGAAGCGATTTTGTCTAACGTTTGCGTGTATCTGAAGTTTTTATTTCTCTTCCTTTTTATATTTTAAAAGAGAGAAATAAAAATTTGGGTGAGCAAGCGTTAAGAATTTTATTATTTTTTATTTTTTATAATTAAGATGCCAATAACAATCAACGTGAACCCCGCAGAAATAAGTGCTATTGTGTCTTGACTGTAAAAATAAGCCGCACCTGAAATTGACTCACAACCAATTTTAGGTAAGCATAGTCCATCAGATGTTTTGTAGGAGAAACTAAATAGATTATAAGATGCTATTAATGTACCGATAATTATAAAGATTTCGCCTAAATACTTTTTGATTGTTTTCATAGATTTAAAAATAATTTTTATTAGCTTGCGAACCAGATATGCCGTGTTAGGCGATGTAAATTTCAATTTTTTGAATCTTAAAAAACAAACCACCAAATTATTAATCCGATACAAGCTATTTGCCCAATCATCGCATAAAATCCAATTAGTGAAAATAATAATTTCAGAATAGCGCTAAAAGTTTGCGCACTTCCGAGCCTGTCGGAACTTACCCATTGTCGAGTAAACAAATCAATTATCCCTGCAATTAAAACGGTCGCAGGAATCCACAGATAAGGTTGATTCGTGAAAAAACCTATTAATAAGACTATAACTGAGATTATTATTGCGAGATTGATTTTCATAATGTTTTTTTTAAAAAAATTAAAATTTATTTTGTCTAACTCGTTTAGGAATATTTGAAGTTCGCCGAAGTGTAACGAAGGCGAATTTGGATAAATAATTTAAAAGTTTTTTAACAATTCTTCTCGCCAGTCTTTATTGTTGTATGACCAAATGGCTATCTCTGGATGATGAGCACTATATTTTTTACCCAATTCGTTTATTATTTCATCCTTTTCTTCCCCCCAATTTTTCTTTTTAGTGCTTAATATGCCACCCACCAATCCCTTAGACCAAAGTGTATCTAGCATTTTTTCATCTTGTAGCATGTCGTAAGTTAAAAAACCATGCCCTACTGATCTGCAAAGATGAGTAATTATAAAAGGTATCAATACACACAATAAATACAATTTATTATTGTACACGATTGTCATAGTTAAAGAAAAAATAATCCAAATCCAAAAACTTGTAATAACCCAATATAGAATGTAAAAAAATTTCCAAATCAATTTCCCTTTTTTAAGTTTACCTAACCAACCACTAAACCATAAAAGCCAAACTTGAAAAGGATCCATAGATTTCTTGTAGGATATAAAAATTTTACTTTCTTTGTGTAATTCTTTTAGTTTTTGGAATTCCTTACTCATAGTTGTTAAAAATTTTTAAATTATTTATCAGATATTCCTTGTTAAGTGATGTGTCACCATTTTTACATTTCTTCTTTAAGCGTTTTTACATACTTTCGGAAATCTTTTATGTTGTATTGACGAGAATAATCTTTATTTCCGTATCTAGCTCCATTACGAATTTTGTAAAGAGTAAGCAGTAAAGTTTGAAAATTAGGAGAGAAAAATGAGTTTCCAATTGGACTTTTTAATTTTTCTTGCCTTTTATAATGGCTATTATTTGTTTTTTGAGCATGAAGCAAAAATTTGGCATCAAGAATCAGTTCAGCAGTAGACCAGATTAGATAAACAAGGACGTGCGGACAATAATCTTTTTTTCGGAGCATAGTTTCACATGCAGACAAAAATTCTTCTGCACGGCCGATTTTTTTCTTGGCGTTGCCTTGATTGTAGCGAAAATCAAAATTGAGAATCCACCAGTCTTTGTTGAACCTTAAAAGTAGAACTTTTGCAGAATTTTTATCCATTCCTTTTGATGGCCAGTTGACGCTTTTTATTTCTTTTAGCTCAACGGAAATATTTTTGCCAACATCTTCGGGTTTAATTTTAGGTTTTTTAAATTCAATTTCGATTTGAGCGTTATCTCCAAGTTTTATTTTAGGGTTTCTACCATCATCGAAAAGTTCAATAATCGTTGCCTCAAATTTTTGCTTGTCGAATTTTTGTCTCAGCTCTTTGTAGTATGGTTTGAGCCATATATCAAAGAACTGGTTTATAGTTCTTCCATAACCCTCATTTTTCTCGACTAAGTTGTTTGGTACTAAAACTGCCATAGGAAAATGGTGATATTTCATATAACGTGCTGCGGCATATCTGAGGTTGCGAGGTGAGCGTGGCGGTATAATTTTTGCAGAACAAACCGCCTAAGCGAACGAGCAATTTGGGTGAGCAAGCGTTAAGAATAAAATTATTTTAATAATTGATCCTCAATTCTTTTTTGGCTGTCCTCGTACTCTCCGACTTTTCCATAAAACTTGATTGTTTTTCCGAAGCTTGGCACATAAAGCAAAAATGGGCCGTCATATTTACTTTTATCTATTGGAGTTGAGCCGTCATCAATGAGCCAAGCGTTATCCTTTGATAGTTGCTCATAAACAAAGTCAGGGTTTTTACCTGCTTTTTTCCAAAATGCTAAATTACCATTCTTTACCATTACAAAATAGTAAAAGAGGACAGCCAAAATGATTATTGCGATTATGATGTACATGTTTTTTATTGATAGTTTATAAAAATGATTTTATTTAGCTTGCGAACCAGATATGCAGTGTTATGTGATGTAAATTTCAATTTTTTGAATCTTAAAAAACAAACCACCAAATTATTAATCC
>CAZHFK010000019.1:0-21189 GCA_964531215.1 uncultured Gammaproteobacteria bacterium
ACGATACTGTTCAATTCGCTGATTGATTTTGGTATCTTTTTCAATATAAGTATCAGTGGAAGGCAAATATGATTCAGGCTGATAATAATCATAATAAGAAATAAAATAACAAACTTTATTTTGCGGAAAAAAAGTCTTAAATTCTTCATAAAGCTGGCCAGCCAAAGTTTTATTGTGCGCCAACACCAAAGTAGGCCTTTGCACTTTTTGAATAACATTAGCCATGGTAAAAGTTTTACCGGAACCGGTCACGCCCAGCAAAGTTTGTTGCGGATATTCCCAAAAACCCTCGGATAATTGCTTAATCGCAGACGGCTGGTCGCCGGTTGGTTGGTAAGTTGTTTTCAATTTAAATTTCATACTATTTATTACAAATAATACATAATTTTGTTTTTTTGTTATTTTAATAGCTAATGGTTAAATATCCAAACAATCGACAGAATAACCTAGTTTAAATAATTCTAAAGCATGTTTACCTGTACCGCAACCCACATCTAATATTTTGTGCGTATTTTCATTAAAAAATTTCTTTTTTATAATCAGATTGTTTACCATAATATAATTGATCATAAATATCCAAATAATCAATAAATGGTTTATTCATATTTTTTTGTAAAATTTTTTAAGTTTAAATTTTATTCATTGTTGTTTCATTATATAAAGTTTGCCATAAAAAATAAAAAAAGAAAACCAAGGCGGTTATCCTTGATTAAAAAGGTTATTAATTAACTACAACATTTTAATTTGTTCATCTAAATAATCTGTGTCAGCCTCACAGTTAATATAAATTATATTATGTTAAGCGTAAAAAACCGCCCTATCAAACGACAAGACGGTTATTTGTTCCCTTGCTTTTTAAAAAGGCAAAGGGCTGATTTCAAGGCCTTGCTCCTTAATGATCTGCAAATCTTCTTCAGCTTGGGGCGTTGGGTGATTTAAAAATCTACCCAAATAGATACCAGTTGCACCTGCCAAATAAATCCGGTCTTTTTGCTCGCCCAAGTTAGTTGAGCGGCCACCACCAACAATAATCGGTTTGGTTGGCAGCATAATGCGAATTATCGCAATAGTGGCCAGGATTTCTTCAGCCGTCATGGATTTGATTTTACCATGCAAACCAATGCCCGGAATGTCATAGAAAAAATTAAGGATTACGCCTTGCACGTCTAACTCTTTCAGGGTCTCAATTGCTTCCAGTCTTTGTTGCTGAGTTTCACCCATGCCCAGGCAAAAGCCCGACCAAATGGCCAAGCCCTGTTTTTTAGCAATTTGCAATGATTCAATCTTATCCCTCATAGTATGCGTGGTGCAAATCTGTGGAAAATATGAAGGCGCAGTTTCCAGATCATTGCAATACCAGGCCAAACCGGCCTCCGTTAATTCAGCCAAATATTTGCCGCCATCAGCAATCAAGCCAGGCTGAATCCCAATTTTTACCGACTGACTGACAGACTGGACAACATCAATTAAGTTGGCTGTTAAATTAGAATGCATATGTTCTAGGTTAAAAACCATTTCCATATGCGCCCCAATTTTATCTGCTTCTTTGGCTGTTTGTAAACAAGCCTCAAAATCTACATTTTTCTCATAACCATTAATAAATTGTTTTCTCAAAGCTTCCGTTAATTGAGCCTGACATGACCAGGCACAAAAACTACAGTCTGCCGGACAACGTTGGTTGGGCAGGTAATTATGAGCGATGCGTAAAAATACCTGATTACCAAAATTTAATCGCCTGATTAAATTTGCTTCCGCCAACAGACTTGTCAATGACCGATAAAAAATCATCGTATCCCTCCTTTTTTTTGTTAGTAAAGAACAAAAATCTGCCTATCCAGGCAGATCACTATTACAATATATATTCAAAAGCAAAATCTACCCGGACATAAATTCAGGATATTTTGCTTTTTTATTTTGATTAAAAATTATCATATATTTTAAGCATAAAATAATCTTTTAAGATTTGTCAACCCCAAACCCGGCTTAATGTGTATAAACCTAGTTTTTAATATCAAAAACCGCCAAAACTATAAGTTAAGGCGGTTAATTTTGGCGGGGCAGGAGAACCCAAACAAGTTGTTTAAGCAGGGGGGGATTTCTCTAAAAGTACTGCCCCATAATTTAACTGGGCAAACAACCATAATAAGCCATAATGGCATCGTTGGGCAGGTCTTTGCCCGGCCTCATTAAAGTAACCCTGACTCCGGCATTTTGCGCGGCTTGCTCGGCTTCTTCCAGAACTTCATGAGCCGAATTACCACCGATCGTACCAACATTAAAACGAACGGGCACAGCTTCTTTGTGTTTTTTTAAAACAATGTCTCTATCTTCTTTATTAGAAGAAACAACCACTTGCCATAAACCAGCAATCAAACAAACGGTCATGTAAGTTGTTTTTTGATCATTCATAATTCCCCTCCTTAGTTGAATGAACTTTTTATATATTTTATAGATAATCTTAAAAAAGTCAAGCAGTTGTCGGCTAAGCCAAAATATTATATAATTAAAATTGATACGAATATGCAAATCTGCTACAAATTGTACAAATTTGTAGTTATTTGTATATAATTTGTAAATTCCTAAAATTATGTTTTTGGAAAAATTAGAAATTCACGGTTTTAAATCTTTTGCTCAAAAGACTGTTTTGGAATTTCCGGAAAAAGTGAAAAACTCTTACAGTATTACCGGCATTGTCGGGCCTAACGGCTCAGGCAAATCAAATGTAGCCGATGCAATCCGCTGGGTTTTGGGTGAACAAAGCATCAAAACTTTACGTGGCAAAAAAAGCCAAGACGTGATTTTTTCCGGTTCTGATAGAAAAGCACGGCTTGGTTATGCCGAGGTTTCTTTGTATTTAAATAATCAAAATAAACAAGCTGACATAGATTATTCGGAATTAATTATTACCAGAAGAGTGTATCAATCAGGTGAAGGTGAATATTTTATTAATAAAAATAAAGCTCGTTTAACCGATATTCAAATGCTTTTAGCAAAAGCTAATTTTGGCCAACGTACTTATTCAATTATTGGCCAGGGTATGGCTGATTCGGTTTTATCAGCTTCTCTGGCTGAAAGAAAAGAACTATTTGACGAAGCTGTCGGCGTCAAACAATTTCAAATTAAACGTGAACAAGCTTTAAATAAATTTAAAGCGACCAGAGAAAATCTTGCGCAAACCGAATTAACCCTACAGGAGATAGAACCACGTTTAAGATCATTGACTCGACAGGTTAAAAAATTAGAAAAAAGAGGAGAAATTGAAAAAGAATTAAAAGAATTACAAACTGATTATTATGCTCAAACCTGGCAAAATTTAGCTGAAAGATTAAAAAAAATAAATAAACAAAAAGATATTTCAGAAAAATTTTATAAACAATTAAATCAAGAAATTAATCAAATACAAAACAAAATAAACGAATTGGCTATAGAAAGTTCCAGACAAAATCAATTTAATAAGATTCAAACTGAATACAATGACTTAATTGAACAAAAAAACAATTTATTACGTGAACAAACAATTTTAAAAGCCAAGCTTGATATGGAATACACCAAGCAAGGTCAAGGTAATCTGGTCTGGTTAAACAATCGCACTGAAGAAATCAATAAACAAATAAAAGAACTCAAAGAACAAATCAAAGAAACCAATAGTATTATAGAACAAGAAGAAGCCAAATTAAAAACAAAGCAACAAAACCTTGAATCACTGGAACAAAGATTAACCAATGTTAAAGAAGAATTAAATAAAGTGCAAAAAACCAGTCCCTTGCCATTTGAACAGGAAAAAGAATTAAAAAATATTTTTAATCAACAGCAGGAATTAGTCAATCAATTATTAAAAGCTGAAAAAATTGAAGATCTGGAAAATATTAAAAATCAAGCACGAGATATTTCTCGAAAATTATCCTTATATTTGGAAAAACTCAAAACCAGCCAAAAACAAGATTCTAATAATTTATTTAATTTACAAAATCAATTGGAAGATTTAAGTCAGGAAAAAAATGAATTAAGCCTGGAAATTAATCAAATTAATCTGACTTTAAGCATTAAGCAGGAAAAAATAGATTCTTTAAAACAAGAAATTGACAAATTAACTCAAGAACAAACTAAACTTAATAAAGAAATCGAACTAAATCAAATTGAGCCCCAAAATAAAAAAGAATTAAATACTAAAATTAAGAACGATTTGCAAGAAATAAAAAATAAACTGGAAGATTTGGATAAAAAAATTCAAAAACAAGCTGATAAAATTAAAGAATTTAATCTTGAAGAACAAAATAAAAAAGAAAGCTTAATTAATTTACAAAAAGAGGCGCAAGAAAAACAACAACAAATCAATCAATACAGTCAGGAAATTAATCAATTTAATATTGAATTGGCTAAATATGATACAAAAAAAGAAGATCTAGAAACTGATATCAATCATAACCAAATTAATTTAGATACAATAAAAAATCATCATTTAAAACAACAAATTGATGAGGAAGCGACTTATCAAAAAATAGAACAATTAAAAAGGCAAATTGAAATTATTGGCGGTATTGATGAAGAAACTCAAAACGAATACCAAGAAATAAAAAAACGTCATGATTTTTTATCAGAACAATCACAAGATCTTGAAAAAGCCATTAAATCACTGGAAAAAATCATTGAAAAACTTGATAAAACAATAAAAGAACAATTTGATCAAGCTTTTAAAGAAATTAATAAAGAATTCCAAAAATATTTTAAAATATTATTTAACGGCGGACACGCCGAATTAATTAAAGTCAGTGCCAGTGAAGTAAAAAAAGAAGAAAAACAAGAATCTGAAACAGAAACCGAAGTTGAAGAAGAAGATGAAGGGGTTTTAGCACAAGCTGATAAATTTGCTAAAAAAATCAAACAAAAAGAAAAAGATTCTTATGCCGGGATTGAGATAAAAGCCACCCCGCCTGGCAAAAAAATAAAATCAATTAATATGCTGTCAGGGGGAGAAAGGGCGTTAACAGCTATTGCTTTAATTTGCGCCATTATTTATAATAACCCAGCGCCTTTCATTGTCTTGGATGAAGTTGATGCTGCTTTAGATGAAGCTAATTCAGAAAGATTTAACCATATCTTGGAAGAATTAGCTAAAAAAACTCAATTTATCGTAATTACTCATAACCGAGTAACCATGCATTATGCCCATGTTTTATATGGCATTACTATGGGAGCTGATGGTATTTCCAAACTATTATCAGTTAAACTGGCGGATGCTGAAGATATGATAGGACAAACTTAATAAAAAAATCAAACTATAATTAAAACTCCCAATAATTAATACCGGGAGTTTTTATTTTTGGCAAGCTGAGTACGTGCTTTTTCATCAATAGTTAATTTTTCATCAAAAACCTGTTCTACTAAACGCAGATATTTACCGAAAATTTCGGACAATTCTTCAACTGCAACATCTTCAAAAAGCGCTTTAAGCACTGACTGGTTAAACCATTTCTGGCCTTCATAGCCACGTGAAAATTGTTTCCAAATCTGAGCCTGAGAATTATCTTCGCCGGGTCTATAGCCCTCAGCCTCTAAGGCTTGGGCAATTGATTGTAAATTATCAAGTTTATCAGCACATTTAACCAACTTAATTTTCATATCAGCTGGCCCAATACGCTGTAAAACTGTTTGCTTACGTTCTTCCCAAGAAAGTTTTTTATCAGGCTCGGTTACTGCCTGAACAATTCGTAAAACCTCATCACCAAACAACCAACCCAAGATTTCCGGTTTCATCGGCGTATCTTCCAAAAGATCATGGCAAATACCAGCGATAATTACATCATCCGCTGCATCAATCAGACTAAGCTGCATACAAACACCCCATAAATGAGCATTATACGGGATATTAGCTTCTTTACGACGCTGACCTTCATGTGAATTAGAAGCAAGCACAATAGCTTTTCTTATTCTATAGGTCCAATGTACTGGCATTATAATCCTCTTTTTTTTATAATTATTTCAGCTTAACAAAATATTAATTTTTGTCAATAAAACCCGAACAATTTGTTCGGGTTTATAAAAATTTTAAAAAAAATTAACATTCATCTTATTAAGATGCTCAGAATGAAGTGTCCAGTCAAGCATTAAATTATCAGTTCCTTGATACTGGAATTCAGCAGAATCTATCAGCCCGTTTTTAAAAGTTATTTCAACTTTTAAAATCTTCATACTCTTACGCTCAAAAATTATAACGCGTCTTAAATATTGAGGCCCATTATATTCAGTCGGAAAATCATAAATTGTTTCAACAACAATCTTATCTCCTCGTTCAGTTCTGATACTTTTTGATTTTAAAGTAAATCCATTTGATTCACCTGTTTCTTCCCACTGGGAGCCTTCTTTATGAAGTGTTTCAGCCGGAAAGCCGGTCAGCAAATCAATCGGACTATTTTTACTGGCATAACAATCGCAAACCAGCAAAGTGCCTTTTTGCTCAAACTTTAAAGCACAAAAAGCAGCCAACTCAATCATTTTATTATCCGGTAAAAATTCCTGACTTTTTTGTAACCACCAGTTGCCCGAAGCAATACCACTATAAACTTCCACAATATTTCTTGGCATTTTCTCCTCCTTTTACAATATTATAATGACTTTTACATAAAAAATAAAAAAAGTCAAGATAAAAAATTGGTAAACTTTTTTTAAAAAAATACCCTGTACCATATAGCACAGGGTAAAAAATAATATTTTTACTAATTTTTTATATTAGAGTAATAAAAGCCCTACAATTAATAACGCTACAATATTCAATATCTTAATCATTGGGTTAATTGCCGGACCAGCAGTATCTTTATAAGGGTCGCCGACAGTATCACCCGTAACAGCTGCTTTATGAGCTTCAGAACCTTTACCGCCATAATTACCTTCTTCAATATATTTCTTTGCATTATCCCAAGCACCACCGCCGGAAGTCATAGAAATAGCCACAAATATACCGGTAATAATTGAACCAACCAATAAACCGCCCAAAGCATGAACACCTAAAACAAGACCGATCAAAATCGGCACAACAACCGGAATCAAGGCCGGAATAATCATTTCCTTAATGGCTGCTTTAGTAACCAAATCAACTGTACGACCATAATCAGGCTTTTCTGTACCGTCCATAATACCCGGTTTTTCTTTGAACTGGTTGCGAACTTCTTGCACTACTTGCCCGGCAGCTTTACCCACAGCCTGCATTGATAATGCCCCAAAATAAAATGGTAAAAGACCACCAATAAATAAACCGACCAATACTTTGGGATCATTAATTAAAAATTCAAAACCTTCTGGTAAAGCATGAGTAAAATCAGCAAATAAAACTAATGCTGCCAAAGCTGCTGAAGCAATGGCATAACCCTTAGTCACAGCTTTGGTTGTATTACCCACTGCATCTAAAGGATCGGTAATGTTTCGAACTTCTTCTGGAAGTTCTGCCATTTCAGCAATCCCACCGGCATTATCAGTAATCGGACCATAAGAATCAATTGCCACAATAATACCGGCCATTGATAACATGGCCATAGCAGCTACAGCTATACCATAAAGCCCGGCCAGCCAATAAGCGCCTAAAATTCCGGCACAAATAACTAAAATCGGCCAAGCAGTAGATTTCATAGAAACAGCTAAGCCGGCAATAATATTAGTACCATGACCAGATTCAGAAGCTTTGGCAATATCTTTAACCGGTTTATATTTGGTAGAAGTATAATATTCAGTAATAATTACCATGGCAGCAGTTACAACCAAACCAATCAAAGCTGCTAAATAAATATTTAAAACAGCAAATTGGTTTTGCTCGGACATTAACCAAGTCGTAATAGGATAAAAAGCAATTGCCGCAACAAGACCTGAAGCAAACAATCCTTTATACAAAGCTCCCATTATATTTTTTTTAGCACCAAGACGAATAAAAAAACTGCCAATAATTGAAGCGATAATAGCTACGCCACCCAGAACTAAAGGATATAAAATAGCATTTTCTAAATTAATAAAAATTAAAGAACCCAAAAGCATGGTAGCAATTGCAGTAACTGCATAAGTTTCAAATAAATCAGCTGCCATTCCTGCGCAATCACCAACATTATCACCTACATTATCAGCAATCACTGCCGGATTACGAGGATCATCTTCTGGGATGCCCGCTTCAACTTTACCGACTAAATCAGCGCCTACATCAGCCGCCTTAGTAAAAATACCGCCGCCTAAACGGGCAAAAATAGAAATTAAAGAACCGCCAAAACCTAACCCAACCAAAGCTTGCAAATCATTAGTCAGCAAATAAAATAAAGTTAAACCCAAAAGACCTAAACCAACCACTAAAAACCCTGTTACTGCACCACCTCTGACAGCTACATTTAAAGCTGGTTTTAAGCCTTGTTTTGCAGCTTCAGCTGTTCTTACATTAGCTCTGACCGAGATATTCATACCAATATATCCGGCTGCCCCCGATAAAACAGCTCCCAATAAAAAGCCTAATGCTGTTGTCCAGTTTAAAGCCAAACCAATCAAAATAAATAAAATTACAGCGACAAGGCTAATAGTTTTATATTGACGATTAAGATAAGCTTGAGCACCGTCCTGAATCGCTTTGGCAATTTCTTGCATTTTTTCATCACCTTTTGGTAATTTTAAAATTAATTTAATCAAAATCACCCCATAAATCAAAGCTAAAAGAGCGGCAATTAACGCAAAAATAATACTTGGTTCCATAAATTATCATTTTATTAATTAATAAATAAGCCGATTAATGGCTTTTTTTATAATTTCCAATGGCTAAAATTAGCCAAATTTATTTTAAATTAAAATCATATTAATATTTTAGCTTTTAGTCTCTTAACTGTCAATAATAAAACCCATAAGCTTAATCTTGACATAAAAGAATACCTGCTATATACTGATATATATAATTCATTTTACTTTTAAGGTATTTTTTAGTCAGGCCACGGTCTGGTTTAAACTAAAAAATAATCTGGTAAATTGAATTGGGAAAAAAACATATTAGTAGATCAATCAAACATTTTTTTGTTAAATTTCTTCTAACCTTTATAAAAGGCTTTAATCAGATTATAAAGTCCTTTTTTTGTTTTTTAAAAAAATTATTTTTAAAACCAATAAAAAAAATTTTAATAATTTTCTATAAATTAATAATTTTAAATTTTTATAAATCTTACTATTTACTTGGCAGGTTAATTAAATTAATTATTCCTTCAGATAAAATTAAACCTGTTTATCTTTTTCTTAATAAATACATTTCTCATATCATTATTATTATACTGGTAATTAGTGTTAGTTTTGCTAATTTTACAAATACTGAAACAAGGGCTGAAGGTTTTGGTGAAAAAAGTTATTTATTTGCTTTGGCCACAGGAGGGAATATGGAAGATGAATATATTGAAGAAACATTAGCCTCAATTGAACAGCCAGCTGTTACCAGTTATTTGAATTCTCAAACCACGGCTGTTTCCGCTAACCAACAAATACTAACTACCAAAGAAGCGGCGAAACAAGAAGACAATTCTGTCTTAGCCGGTGATTCTTCTACCTTGGTTAAACCGGAAATTTCTTCGATGGAAGCTTCTAAAAAACACCGAGACAAGCCAGTTGAATATATTGTTCAATCAGGAGATACTATCAGTTCTATTGCTGATAAATTTGGTATTAGCACTAATACTATTTTGTGGGAAAACAGTTTAAGTAAATCTAGTTTAATAAAGCCTGACCAAAAATTAACTATTTTGCCAACCAGCGGTGTTTCACATAAAATTGCCAGCGGTGATACGATTGCCAAAATTGCAAAAAAATATCAGGCGGAAGAAGAAAAAATAATTGAATTCAATAAACTAGCGGATGCTACAGATATTCAGGTTGGCCAAACTATTTTTATTCCCGAAGGCCAACCTTATTATGTGCCGATTAAAACCAATACCCGTTTAGCTTCTGTTAAAAAAATCTTTACACCGACTCAAGTTTCTGCGCCGACAGGCGGCAAAATGCTTTGGCCTACAACAGCTCGTCGTATTTCACAATATTATAATTGGCGTCATACTGGTTTGGATATTGACGGTGATTTTGGCGATCCAATTTGGGCGCCTGAAGACGGAGTAGTTACCAAAGTCGCTTATTTAAAATATGGTTATGGTTATCATGTAATTCTTGATCATGGTGGCGGTAAAACAACCCTATATGCTCATTTTCAAAAAATCTATGTTCAGCCAGGCCAAACAGTAGCCCGAGGTGAAGTTCTGGGTGAAATGGGCTCAACCGGCTATTCAACCGGCTCGCATCTTCATTTTGAAGTCAGGTTTAGCGGTAAAAAATATAATCCATTGAATTATATCAGATAATGACAAGCTCTTGACAAATTACTTTATTGTGCTAAGCTAAAATATAAACCAATTGTGCCTTAAAAAGGAGGGAATATAATGGATAAAGCGCTTGTTGAGCATGTTTTTAATAAAATTGCCTACTTCCATTTTTTAGCTGGAGGTGATGACGTAAGCCAAACAGCAAGAATGCCACTAAAAAAAGGTGAAATAATTTCACCTCAGGAAAAGGGACTTTTAGAACAATACTTTCTTTCACTGCTGTCTGATAAAAAAGCCCGCGTCAGCATCGGCATCATCAGCAATAATACTTTAACAGTCAGCTTTAGCGGCTTCACCAAAAATGAATTCGATCTTATTGAAAATATTTTAAAGGAGATGATCCAAAAATAAAAAGCACCCGCAAACATACGGTGCTTTTTTATTATAGCTTAATTAACTATTAAAATGGAGAGGGAAAATATTCCCCGATTTTATTATTTAACTTTTCACGTTCTTTTTCTATCTGATCCAAAGAACTAATTCTATTTTCTAAAATCTGGCCAATAAAAGCTAGATTTTTAACATCAAAAATTTCTGAAACATCTAAATCTTTAAAATCTTTCAATATTGTTTTTAATTGCTCTCTTTTTTCTTCTGACATTTCCCCATATTCAAATTCTTGTTTAGTCAGAGATTCCAATTCCCAATCAATAATTTGTGATAATTTATCTTTAATATTTGCTAATCGTTTTTCAATAACTTTATCCGAAACATCGTCGCCAACTAATTCTTGACCTCTTAAATATTTAATATTATTTTCATCCATTAATTCATCAAAGGTATTGGCATAAGAAAGATACACTCTATCAAACGGTAACTCAATTTCTTCACCGGTCGCTTCATCGTATTGAGTCTTGGTCTTTTTCATAAAATTATCTATTTTTTTAAATTTTTGCTCCAATTTATGTCTTTCAATTAAATCTTTAATTATATTTTTATCCAAATCACTAGAAATTGCTTCTAATTTTTCAATAAAACTTTCAATATCAGTATTTTTAATATCAAAAAATAAATGCAATTTAGCTGACTCAGCCCCTTCTTCTTGTTTAATTTTAAAATATTCCTGTAAAATAGGCATTAAATCAATATCTTTTAAAGCTTGTAAATTATTGGTTAATTCTTCTCCTGCTGGGATTAATTCTTGCAAATTATCATCTACGGGCTTACCTTGAACTAAATTACGAATATCATCATAAAGATAAAAACCTGTTTCTTTGGCTAATTGTTGTTTTTTTTCAATATCTTGTTCTGTTGAATCAGCCTTTAAATCGGCTTTTTCTTGTTCTGTTAAATCAAAAACATCCTCAAAAGCAAATTCATCGTTACCCTGATTATTATTAACTGGTTTTTCACCATTAGGCATAAATATTAATTATTGTTTAAATCGATATTGTAAAGCTTCAGCCAAATGGGGAGTTTGGATTTCGGACTGATTAGCTAAATCCGCTATGGTTCGGGCTAATTTTAAGATTCTGTGATAAGTCCTGGCTGAAAGTTGAAATTGATTAACAGCATTTTTTAATAAAGCTTTTCCCTGATTATCTATCTGACAAAACTCTTTTATCTCTGGTGCTTTCATTTCACTATTATACATTATTTGTGTCAATTTGTCAAACCTATTTTTTTGAATTTTACGAGCGGTTTCAACCCTTTGCCTTATCTTAACAGAACTTTCAGCCACTTTTTCTTTGGTTAATTCTTCAAAACTTAACCGAGGCACCTCGATTTGTAAATCAATCCTATCAATTAAAGGCCCGGAAATTTTTTGCTGATATTTAATTATTTGACCAGGGGAACAAGTACATTGTTTTTCCGGATCTGAAGCAAAACCGCACGGGCAAGGATTTTGAGCAGCAATTAAAATAAAACTGGCCGGATAAGTCAATGTGCCTGAAGCGCGGGAAATAGAAACAATCCCATCCTCCAAAGGCTGACGTAAATTTTCCAAAACTTTACGAGGAAATTCAGTAAATTCATCTAAAAATAAAACTCCCCGATGTGCCAAACTAATCTCTCCGGGTCTGGGAATTCGTCCGCCTCCAACCAAGGCCACCCCGGAAGAAGAATGATGAGGTGAACGAAAAGGTCGTGATTTTATTAATGGCTGATCATGGGGCAACAAACCAGATACACTATATATTTTAGTTACTTCCAAAACTTCTGCCAAAGTCATTTGAGGCATAATTGAAGCAACTGCCTGTGCCAATAAAGTCTTGCCAGAACCTGGCGGTCCACTCATTAAGATGTTATGAGCACCGGCTGTCGCAATTTCCAAAGCGCGCTTAACATGTTCTTGTCCTTGAATATAAGCCATATCAACGCTAAATTCTTCATTTTCAAAATCAAGAGATGCTTGTTCTTTAATCGGCTGTATTGAATTTTTTTCAAGCAAATGCTCAACTATTTCAGTTAAATTGCGAACCGGATAAATATTTAAATCATTTATTAAACTGGCTTCCCGGGCATTAATCCAGGGTAAAAAAATATTTTTAAAACCTTGTTCTTTGGCAAAAATTACTGCCGGTAAAATACCATTAGTAGGGCGTAAATTACCTTCCAAAGATAATTCACCGATAAATAAATTATCTTGTAAATTTATGTCCAATTCCAGAGTATTGACTAAAATTCCCACCGCCATGGCCAAATCATAAGCAGCACCTTCTTTTTTTAAATCAGCCGGAGCTAAATTTACTACGATTTTTTTAGTATAAGGATAATCAAAATTACAGTTTTTAATGGCTAAACGTATTCTGGCTTTAGCTTCTTGCACGGCAGTATCGCCTAGACCGACAATAAAAAAATCAGGCTTGCCCATAGAAACATCAACCTCAACTTCTACCAGCTGAGGATTTAAGCCAATGACTGCAACTGAGTTTAATTTGGTTAACATATTATAATTTTACTTTTTTATTGCCTGACAGTCAAAAAAGCCCTGAGTCAACAGGGCTTTTTTATCTTTAAATAATTCTATTGTACTTGGCCGGGTTGCTGTGGCATTTGTGGTTGATCTGATTGTGATTGTTCTGATTGGGCTTCAGGCGGTGTTTGGAATTTTTGTGGTTGTTGAGTCTGCCCCGGCTGCATTGGTGTTGATACATCGGTAAAAGCCAGATAACCAGGCAAAACAACATCACTAATCGGTAAAATACTTAAAATACCTAGCCATTGAGGCCGATTTCTGGTTTTAGCAATTTCCATCCATAATAAAACATAAGCCACAATATTAACAACCGGGATCAAAAACAAAAGTATCCACCAATAAAATTTCTTGGCTACTCCGATTAAAATAAAAATATTAACGATCGGAATAAAAGCCCAAATCCCGCCCGAAACATTATTTTTCTTGGCTAAAATATAAATGGAGTATGAAAAATAAAAATAAAAAATAATGTTTAATAAAGAATTGGCTAAAGAATTATTAATAAAGCTTGCAATTATAGTTAGAGTTAACATATAATTTTTAATTTTTTAATTAATATTATATATAAATGAATTATTTTTCTTTTTGCGTGCTTCTTTGTTTTTTTATATCTTGAAAATATTGATTACGTTTATAATTAAAATATTTATTACTTAAATATACTGCAATACCCATAAATAAAAAAAGCAGCAAATCCTAATATGCCGATTAAAACAATTATACCTATTGCTAACTGTCTATTACGTTCAATCTCGTCTTTAATTTGCTTATTTAATTTTATTAAATCTTTTTCTTTAGCAACTCTTTTTTTAAAATCTAAATAGGAAAAATAACTTACTACAAAAATAATTAAAAATATAAAAATAAAAGCAAATATAAAAAAAGTTAACATAAATTTATTTAAAATTACTATAATTATAGCAAGTAAAATAACCGCCAAAATAAAACTTATAACTATCAGCGGAAACAATTTTAAAAGTCTAACTGAACGATAAACCAATTGCTGTTTATCCGATAAATTATCCTGCATAAACGACAATTTCTTTTTCCAAAAAATTTTATTAATAAAATAGTCAATTTTCAATAATAGGCCCAGGATAAACTTTCTACGCATTATTTCTGTTGTAATTTCCTGAACTTCCTGCTCGTTTTTAAAACAAGCTTTTATTTCATTATAATTAACGTGCTTAAGCTTTAATGACTTATCATATATCTTATCATATATTTTTTTAATCAATTTATACCTTTTAATAAAATTCAAATAAAAATAATATTGAATTAAAATAATAGCAATTAAAACAACTATACCGATTAATGATAAAGGTAATAATAAACTTATTAATTCAATAAGGTAGTCTCCGAGATATTGGAACATTAAATTTATTTTTTAAAATTTAAAATTAAATAAATAATAATGCCAGTTACTATCATTATATCAGCCAGATTAAAGACCGGCCAAATAAAAATATTAATATAATCAATCACATAACCAAAAATCAAACGATCCAATAAATTGCTTAAAGAACCCAAAATAATTAAAGAGAGAGCTATTAATTGCCCAATTTTTTGCTGGAATAAACTTAAATACCAGAAAAAACTTAAAAAAATTAAAATAAAAATTACCAAAATAATAATTAAAATTTGAGGGAAAGGCAAGCCAAAAGCAATATTTTGATTGGTAAAAAAATCTATTTGCAATAAACCAGAAAAAAAATAAAATCCCTGCTTAGGGATTTTATTTAAAATAATATAATATTTGATGATACTTTCAATAATAAACAAAACTAAACCAAGACTAATAACTAAAACGAGTTGATGCTTAAATTTTTTAAACATTATTACTGGCTGGTTAATTTTTCCTTACATTCAATACAAGCACTGGAAACCGGACGAGCCAAAAGTCTTTGCTCGGAAATTTGCTGACCACAATAATTACACTTGCCATAAGTGCCTTTTTCTATGCGATCTAAAGCCTTATTAATATCGCGTAAAGTTTTTTCTAATGAATATTCAACTGGTAAATTATCGGTATAACCGGCTATTTCATTGGCATTTTCATCTTCTTTATCACCAAAATCAGGAAACTTAGAACGATAATTATCTTTAATGTGATCATCTTTTTGAGTAAAACTGGCCAAGTCATTTTCAATTTGTTCCTTACGTTTTAATAAATCCTTTTTAATTTTTTCTAAAGTAGCTTTTTTCATAATTTTAAGTTTTATTCCTATTTTTATTATATCAATCATTATAAATTAATAAAATAAAAAAATCAAGCCTTAAATGTCAAGTTATTTTATAATTTAAAATTTTTAAACAAATGAAAAAGAGCCGAACTGTTGACCCTAAGATTTTATTTTATGGCCTGCCGGCTCTTTTGTCAACCTCATTTGACTAGTATCCGCCCATTATGGCGACCTACTAATATACTTAAATGCAGGTTGGATAATCACCTACCTATGAGCATTGTTAGGTGAAACACCTTTTACCGTTTTAAGGCTGTTAAGCCATATCTAATTAACCAGTAATTTTGTTTGTTTTTGTTTTCGTGGTGCTCACGGTCACCAGATAAAACAGTAAAAGGCAGAGAAATGTTGCCAAAATATTTATTTTCGCAAAACTTCCCCAAAAAATTTTTAAAATAACAATTTTTATCTTACACTATCATTATAGCAATTTCTGGACACACTGTCAATTTTTAATTGTGAATAAAAATAAAAATTTTGCTAATATTAGCTAAATTATATTTTTAATAAAAAATTTATTACTTACTGATTACTAATTAATAATAACCAATTACTATTTTTTATCCCCATAAATATCCCCAAATTATCCACAAAATCTTTAATTTTACTCTAAACATAACCAAATTTGCCCATTATCAATATTCTCATTAAATTTTAAATGCTCAAAATACTTAAAATAAGGCCAATATCGGCTCAAATAATCGCTTTTTACTAATAAATTTTGTTTAAAATCAGGCTTATTTACTAAACAATACTGATTAATTGCCTGTAATTTTTGATCAAGTAAATGATTTTTAATTATTGAGCTGGAATTAGCTAAAAATAATTGCTGATCATTAACATAATAAGCAAAATCCAGATTGCCGTGCCTAATTGATTTTAAAGTAATATTGGCTATTTTTTCTTGCTGAAACTCTAATTCATTAGGATTTTTAACTATTTGAGTAATATAAGTATAATCCGGCAATATTTCTTCTCTTTCAACTGGATTATTATAAGCGATATATTCTTTAATAATTTGTTCTAATTTTAATATTTTAGCTTCACGATCATTTATTTGGTCTAAATTTAGAGCTAAAATCCAATTATTATTCTGATCAACTATTATTTGAGCTTGATCAGCAAATAACGATAAAATATCTTGCTGCCAATCAAAATTATAAATATTGGCTAAATAATTTTTATTATTTTCTATTTTCTGCCAAACCAAAGGATCTATTACAGATAATAACTCTAAAATATCAGCAAACTGCCGGTTAGCTTGATAAAAACTAAAACTGTATAAAAAATTATCAGGTAATTTATCCAATAAAAACGGCTGATTATTGCTGTTTTTTAAATTATGACTTTCTAAAACCAAATTATTATCAATTATTTGCCAGCCCAAATATAAATCTTTTACATTATCTGCATTTAAAGAAGCGATCATTAATTTAGCTGGTAAATCCGGAATTTTAGTTAAATTATCATTAAACCATTCTATATTTAAATATGATTTTCCTAAATAATCCAAATCAAATTTTTTTAAATTTAATAAAACATTTAAATTAGAAACTAATGATGTTGCTTCTTGGCGATTAATTTTTTCAACTTGTTCAATGACCTGATTAGAATTACTAACAATTAAAATGTTTTTTTCCAAAACACTATTACCCAAGACCTCGTATTTTAAACCTGATTGTTCAATTAATTTTAATTTACTATCCAAGTCAATGACTTGCGGTTTTAAATTAAAAACCAACAAATAATCAAATCGGAAATCAGCTGATTCCTGTCTGGGAACAATTGCCAAAGCAGAATTATAAGCAACAAACTGGTTCAAAGTATTTAAATCGAAATTAAGCAAATTATCATCGTTTTGTAATTGATTAACAAAATCAGCAAGCAACGGTTGTTTTAAAATTTCTTCATTTAAAGAAAAAGTGGAATAAAAAATAGCCTGTTTAGGCACGTATTTAATTAAATTATCTTTTTTAAAATATAAATGATAATACAAAAAAAGGGCAATTACAGTTATAAGCATAATCACCCCTAAAAATTTTGCTAAAAATATAAGTAATCTTTTCTGCCAAATAGTCATGTAAAAAGTATAGCAAAAAACAAAAAATCTGCAAATATTAACTTTTTAAAAATAAAATCAATTTAATCTACAATAAAAAAGAAGACGCATCAGCGTCTTCTTTTTTATTTAAGTTTACCTATCTCTTTTTTTAAAAAACGGCTTACTATTCCTGTCTCTTTTCTGATCATAACCTCGATCATTATTTCTGTTAAACCCGCCTGGTCTGGCAGCCGATCGTTTTGGTGTCTTCCCGCCTTCTAATAAAGCTAAACTGATTTTATTATTAACCGGATCAACTTCTTCAACTTTAACCTTTACTTTATCCCCTTCATTTAAAACATCTGTTACTTTATCTATTCGAAACGGTGCCATTTTGGAAATATGGATCATACCGTCTTTACCCGGCAATAATTCAACAATCGCCCCAAAATCCATTATCCTAACAACCTTACCTTCATAAACTTCACCGACTTCAATATCTTTACAAATTCTTTCAACCCATTCGATTGCTTCGGCTGCTTTAGCCGCATCAGTTGAGGTAATCATGACCAAGCCGTCCTGTTCAATATCAATATTAACACCGGTCTTGTCAACTATTTCATTAATCATTTTACCGCCGGGTCCAATTACGTCTTTAATTTTAGCTGGCTCGATAGTAATAGTAGTTATACGCGGAGCATAAGGTGAAAGTTCTTTAGGTTGCGGGATAGTTTTATTTATCCCTTCAAGGATTTGATTTAAGGCCTGTCTGCCTTGCGTTAGAGTTTTTTCAACTATTTCCATAGTCAAACCGTCTGTTTTTGTATCCATCTGAATCGCTGTTAAACCGTCTTTAGTACCGGTAATTTTAAAATCCATACCACCCGGACCGTCTTCCAGATCCTGAATATCGGTTAAAATTTTATAACCGCCATTACCGTCAACAGCCAAACCCATGGCAATCCCGGCAACTGGAGCTTCCAAAGGCACGCCCGCGTCAAGCAAAGCCAATGTTGAGCCACAAGTCGCTGCCATTGAACTTGAACCGTTAGAGCCCAAAGTTTCCGAAACAACTAAAACAGTATAAGGAAAATCTTGTTTTTTAGGGATAACCGGAAATAAAGCTTTTTCAGCCAAAGCCCCGTGTCCAATATCGCGCCGACCAATCCCGACTCTTTTGACTTCACCAACAGAAAAAGGCGCAAAAGTATAATAATGAATATAACGTTTTTCACCTTCTTTTTCCATAGTATCCAAAAGCTGAACATCACCGGGTGAACCTAAAGTTACATTAGAAAGAACCTGGGTTTCTCCTCTTTGAAATAAGCCAGTCCCATGAGTTCTTTTGATTACACCCGTTTCAAGTAATAAAGGCCTTATTTCATCAAGTTTACGCCCATCAACTCTGACTTCTCTCTCCATAATAGCTGCTGAAATTTTTTTCATAACCAATTTATCAGCTTTTTGCACTGCATAATTAACAATGTCTGCTTCAACTCCTTCATCAAGCAACTGTTTTTCCAATTCAGCTGTTAATTCGTGCAAGCTATGCTTACGCAAAGCTTTGGTTGGTTTTTTTTCTGCTAATAAATAAGGATTAACTTCTTCACTAATAAATTCATCGACTTTTTTAAGTATTTCTTCTTTAGATTTTAAAGTTTCTGCTGTTTCTTTTGGCATCAAATCCAAACTGCTTAATTTTTCCTTACCGACTTTATCAACCAATTCGTTAATTAATCCGACAATATCAGCAAAAGCTTCATTGCCGAAAGCAAAGGCTTCCAGCATTTTGGGTTCAGGTACTTGTTCTGCCTGTGACTCAACCATAATAATTTTATCAGTCGTGCCAGCTAATGATAACTTAAACGGGCTGGCTTCTAATTGGCTGACTGTCGGATTTAAAATAAAACCATTTTCATCAACACCAATATTTAAGCCGGCAATCGGACCATTCCAAGGTATATCAGAAATAGCCAAAGCAGCCGAAGCTGCGATTAAACCGACCATGGCTGGTTCATTTTCACCGTCATAAGATAAAACAGTTAAAATAACCTGAACCTCGTTTCTGATTTGATCATCAAAAAGAGGTCTAATCGACCGATCAATCATCCTGCCGTTTAAAACAGCTTCATCAGTTGGTCGACCGTCACGCTTAATAAAACGAGACCCCTTGATCCTGCCTGCGGCATAAAAACGTTCTTCAAATTCAACAGTTAAAGGGAAAAAATCCAAGCCTTCTCTTGTTTCTTTGGAAATAACCGCAGTACCCAAAATAACTGTATCACCATAAGATACAGTCACACTGCCATTGGCTTGATTAGCAAGTTTACCAGTCTCAATAATTAATTTGCGACCGGCGATTTCTTTTTCTACACGAAAAATTTCTGACATATTTAATTTTTCCTTTATGAGAACTGATCAACAGGCGACTGAACTTGTTTGACAACAAGATTCAGATTGTCTGCTGATCAATCCATTATTAGTAATTAATAATCAGCAATTAAATATAATCAAAAAATTAATTGCCAATTCTCAATTCCTAATTATTTTTTTCGGCTTTGTTTTGATTGTTTGGTTCGGCTAGATCGGCCGGAATAACTTTTTAATAAAAATCTGGCTTTATTCTCTGATAAATCAAAATAATCATCAACATTTTCAATTAATTTGGCTGAAGTGCTTTGACTAAAGGAAACCAATTCAACAAGGCAGCCTTTATTTTCCTGTAAATAATGAACCAAAGGGATAAAATCACCGTCACCGGTCACCAAAATGATCACGTCCAATTTATCAGCCATTTTAATCGCATCGACTGCCAAGCCGACATCCCAATCACCTTTTTTGGCTCCGCCGGGAAAAACCTGTAATTCTTTAGTCTTAACTTCAAAACCTTGTTTACCTAAAATTTCCAAAAATTTTTTTTCTTCTCCGCCGGTTGTAATAATACCATAAGCGACTGCCCTGATTAATTTACGATTAGCAGTGGCTTCTTTTAAAACTTCCTGAAAATTAACATTAGCTTGATACAAGTTTTTAGCTGAATGGTACATGTTTTGCACATCTACAAAAACGCCGATTCTTTGTTCTTTATGTTTAATCATATATTTGTATGTGGCAAATGGCTTATAACCAATAATAATCTGCTATTTGCCAATTAAAAACCCCGTTGCACGGGGTAATATGTTATTTTTTAGCAGGCACTTTTATTTTTAAAGCTTGAGTTAACTTTTTATAAGAATCCGGATCTTCTCTGAATAAGTAAGTTAATAATTTTTTTCTTTCCTGGACTTTTCTGATCAAGCCTAAACGAGACGAATAATCATGTTTATGTTTTTTCATGTGCGAAGTCAACTGTTTGATTTCTTCGGTTAAAATCGCTATCTGAACTTCCGGTGACCCGGTATCAGTCTCATGGGTACGGTATTTTTTTATTAATCGCTCTTTTTTTTGTTTAGTTAATGGCATAGTAAATTCTTTCTATTACGCTTATCCGAGTCAAGGAGCCAATTCCTTAACCAAGAAAACGTTTTTACTTAATTAAAGTTAGTAAAAGCTTAACATTTTAATATTAAATCGTCAAGTATTTGTACAGTTAACAGTCAAGGGTAACACTTTTAA
>CAZHFK010000020.1:0-16582 GCA_964531215.1 uncultured Gammaproteobacteria bacterium
AGTACTTTAAAGTGTCTCAATAATGAGGCACTTTTTATATTGACAAATTAATGATTCTATATTAATTTAAACTTACAATCGTAATTTGAAATTTGAATATTCTTTATAAGGAGGTGGGAAAATGACTGCTGCAATATTATTTATTGTCGCTACTTTATTTTTAGTTTGTCTGATTTTAATTGTTAGAGAATTATTGCCATCTGATACTGCTCAGAATGTTAATAATTTTATTGAAAGAACGGTTAGAAGTTACAAAAAAGTTGTTAAAAAGGGGCATCAGTATACTGAAAAAAGTGACAAAACCTTAACGGGTTTGAAAGCATTTATTGATGTTTTTAATTTGCCTGGAATTTGGAATGAAAGGATTAATAACGTGTTATCCAAAATAAGACATGGTGTTAATCAAGTTAATGAATCTGCCAGTGAAAATGATATCTTTTCATTTTTAGCAATGATCAGTCCTCGTAGTGCAAAATTTCACGGCGTTACAAGTGATAATTATACTTTTGTTATAACTGAAGATGAAAATGATCCTTTTCAGATTAATGAGGAAATCATTAATTTGGCGCAAAAAATTGTCACCGGTAAAGTTTACGAAATTGATAAAGCCCAAGCTTTATTTGATTGGTGTGTGGATAATATCCCTTACGGAACAAGCGGTTGGAAGAAACATAAAAAAAGTATGCGCACTGCTGTAGAAATTTTTGAAGATAGAGAGGGTGTTTGTGCTGAAATGACAATTTTATACATTGTTATGGCCAGGGCAGTTGGATTAAAGGCTAATTATGCTAGAGTTGAAAAAGTTGATAAAAACGGACAATTACAAAAACATGCTAGTCCCGTTATTTTAATAGCAGGACAAAACATTTATCCGGATATAGGCTATAAAATATTCGATGCAAAACATAATGGTTATACAATAATGACTGATCAAGAGGCAGTGCCTCATTTCAAATCCTTGCGAGGTGCTTGAAAAGGAGGTAAGTATGATTTATATTTTATTGGGTATTGTTTCAGGTGGGTTTATCTTAACAGTTTATATTTTGGTTAAAGTTTTATCTTCCGAAGATAATGATAAAAATAATCAAATAAGCTGTTTTACTAAAAAAAGTTTGAGCCAAATAGAAAGAACAACCCAAAATGCTCGTATTTACGGGAACATTGCCGATAAAGTGTTAGGAGAAAGTGAGGTGATTTTAAAAAGTTTGGATTTGCCATCAAGTTTTACGAATCGTAGTCAAAAATTAATCGATTTTTTGCGCGAAAAGACAGATACGGCTAATTCAGTAGTGCATAATAAGGCTTTAAGTAGTTTTTTGTCCATGGTCAGTCCTGCTAGTGCAGAGATTTTTGGGCAAAAATCTGATAATTATACTTATATAATTACTGATGATTGGGATCAGCCTTTCCAGATCAACCAGGAAATAGCTAGGACATCTCAAAAAATAACTGAAGGGCAAATTTCAGATAAAGATAAAGCCATTGTTATTTTTGATTGGTTTATTAAAAATATAAAGTACGGTAGACAAAAAATAAGAATGGGTAAAAAAAAATATCGTCACGCAACAGAAGTTTATAATGATCGAGAAGGCGTTTGTGGTGAAATGGCGGTTTTGTATGTAGCTATGGCTCGGTCAGTGGGTTTGCAGGCTAATTATGTTTCAGTGGATATTGATGATAAAGGTGAAAAAGTTTATCACGCCTGTGCCGCTTGTAAGTTTCAAGGCAAATATATTTTAATTGATCCTGCTTATTACAGTTTTGATATAAACCATGTCGATTATAAAGTTATGACTGATCAAGAGGCAGTGCCTCATTTTAAAGCAATGAGAGGATATTAAAGGAGGCGTGTTATGGCTAAGCAAAAAAAGAAGATTTTAATTTTGGTTCTTTTATCATTGATGCTTTTGATTACTTTAATTATATTGATTTTGTTAAGGCATCAAATTACTTTAATTTTTTTATATCCTTATTTGCAGGATAAATTGACTGATTTAGGAATAAATGTTTGGATCACTAAATTAATAGCATTGCCATTAGCTGTTTGGGTCATCTTCACGTTTTCTTTGCTTTTTTCTTCGAAAAAGAAAAGGCGTCAATTGGGTTATATTTTGGGTGGAGCCACTTGGTGTATTTGGTGTCTTAGTATGTTTTTTATAACAGGTGATTATTATTTTGATCCCCAGACAAGTGAGGCTGTTAAATGTTTTGCCAATACGCCCTATGGATATAGAGAGCGTCCTTGTAATGAAAAATATGATCCTACTTTTGGTACTAAGGTGATTAAAGTGAATAAAAATATTGCTCTTTCTCAATGGGTAAAAGAACACGGACCGATTTTGGTTGAGAAGGTTAATCCCAATAAACAAATGGCTTTTTTTACTTCTTATGGAGAGCCATTATATTGGTATTATGAAAAGCCAGATGGTCAAATTGATATATTTGATCATCCCGGCCGTCACCCTCAATATAATACGCAGTTAAATCCAGTAACTGCTGATGTTGTAGTAAAAATTTTTAAGCAAATTGATGAGCAGGAACAATCGCAAAAAGTGATTTTTTATAAAAGCGATGGCACTATTGAAACCGGTGATAATCAAGGTGAAAATTTGCAGCATTTAAAAAGATTGTCTGATTCATTAAAATCATTACATAAAAAATAAGGAGGAATCGTTATGGAAGAAGGAAATAAAGGCAATATTTTTGTTATTTTGGTCTTAATAGCTTCTACTATTGTCCAGGTTATTACTTTGATGTTTCTCTGGAACCCTGACAAATTCAGGGAGACAGTAGATAAGTTGAAGTCTTATTTCAAAAAAAGTGAAGAAAAAATATCAGATTCAGTTAATAAAAATTCTTAAAACAATTTCAAAAAACAAGTTCAAGCCGTTTCAATTAATGAAACGGCTTTTTACTTCCAAACAGGAAACCCCGTATGAAGGAATGGCCAGAAGCGAGCCACGACTGAGTGCGGGGAGGACGTCATTATTCAAGTAGCAATAGATCCTTCGACTAAGCTCAGGATGACAGTATTGGTGGACAAAATTTATTTAATAAATTTTTGCGAGTAGCGGAGCAAAGGAAACCCCGTATGATAAAAGCCGACCTGTTAGGGACGGCTTTTGAGTGTGAGGAGTACGTCATTTTATTATTAAAATTGTTTATATTAATCTTTTTTACTTGACAAAATAATTATATGCTATTAATATTAATAAAGGGTTCTTAAAGTTATTTTAACTGCCTGGCCATATAATTCGCAATACCTTAATTATTTCTGGCAAATAGTTGAAAGTTTAGAATTTAAATAAACTAAACATATATTGAAAAAAACTTTTAATAAATTCTGGAATAGTCAGAGATCCGACAATTAAAAAAGATTGCTAAAAAAGAAAATATTCCTCTTGAAAATTTAATAGGCGATTATTTATATAGTCAAAAATTACTTCATGGCCAAGAAATTATTGATATGATCCCGGAAGAAAAACAGCCAAGATTATTAAAACGCCAAAGCGTAATTGATCGGATCAAAAAAGCCTAAAATGAATATGGTAGAGTATTTATTAATAATTAACAAAACCTATGAAAAAATTAATTTTAATAGGGGGATTAATTATTTTATTAAGTGGGTGTGGTTTTTTGTCTGTGAAAAATACCACTGAAAAACAAGATAATAACAATGAACAGGTTCAAGACTCTGTTCAGGTAAAAGAAGATTTTGATTTAGTAAATTATAGTGATTTAATAAAAGAAAATATGTCTGATTGGTATGATAAATGGCAAGCAATGTATGATAATTATAGTATTACTGATTTTGTTGAGAAAGATACTTACGAAATAGAATATTATGCAGAAAATAAATATCAGGGGGAGAAATATGATCATATTAAAAAGACAGGTGATGGTTTACCAGTTACAGTAGTGAAAGTATCTCCAGATGAGTCAAAACTTATTACTGTTACTTATGGAGGAGACCCTGATAGCGGTGTGCGTTTAATTGATTTACAATCTAGAATGGGTAAATCTATAACTAAATTACATTGCGGTACTACTTGTATTTTTACTAATGGGTTTTGGCTTGATAATTACCGTTTTATAGTGGTAGGTGAAGGTGAAACTTATCCTAATGGATATGATCAAGCTATTGATTCTAATAAAATTCATGAAACACCGTTTATTTATTTAACTGATTTGGCAGCTAAAAAAATTATAAAATACGAATATCAGATCTCTTTAATTAAAAATACCAAAAATAAAAATGAAAATAATAAAAACATAGCTGCTGTTTTACGGCATAAAATTGATAATAATAATTATGAAATAATTGCCCGATTCAATGACCCTTTTACTCCTGAAATATATTTGTCAAACAATAGATTAGCGGTTTGGCAGAATTATATAATTTATGTTGACCATGATAATTATCAGGTCATAAGTTATAACACGCAAAACAATCAAAAAAATATTATCATGGATTGGTCTAATGAATTTGAAAAAATAGATGGGTTAAGAGGGGTAAGTTTGTCCGCGATTAGGACTATTGGCAATCAATTATTTGTTTTTTTCGGTGATTACTTAACAGAAGGCGGCCTTTTTGTTGTTGATCTGCCCCATGGGAAACCAGTACTAGTAACAAAAGCAGCCAATCCGAATTTAGTAAAATTAAATGATAAAATTTTTCTGGTATCAGGAGAGGGAGATGCCTGTTGGAATTATACAGATTTTCAATCATATGATATTAATAATAAAAAATTAGGCCAGAAAATCGAATTAAAATTTGATTGCGGAGAAGGCAATTCATTTATTGGTATTGATGATGATTATAAATTTATTTCTGTAAACTATAAAAATATTTGGGAGTCAAAAGATGATACTAACCCTGACTCAGTTGCCGAATCCGTTAAAATGATTGATGCCTTAACAAACGAATCTACAATTTTAATATCAGAACAAATAATGCCTAAAAATATTGATAATGTAAAATATAATAAAAAAACTAATCAAATATTATTAATAAGTCAAAATAATAATTTTATATTTGATATTAATAATAATAATTTAATTGAAACCAATAATCAGGATATTATCAATGATTCTGATTTTAAGATTTATTTGGAGACTAAAGTAATTGACAGTACTAATAAGAATTTACCCGAAGATTTTGAATTAGTAGAATATACAAAAGATTAAAATTCATTATAATCTTGACTCAATAAATAAATCCTATATCCATATGTCAGAAATCAAACAACTCACAGCTAGAATTTTAAAAATACTAATTTTAGATAAAAATATTGTTAACTATTGCAACACGAGTTAACATATGTTAACATGTCAGTATATGAAAAATGGAAAAAAACAATTTTATAGCACTCAGGAAGTAGCTGATTTATTAGGTATCAGTCGAGTTGCCGTGTTTAAAAAAATCAAATCAGGTGAAATTAAGGCAGAAAAACTCGGTCGTAATTATTTGATTAAAAAAGAAAATTTACCCCAGATTTTAGGTAAAGAATTATCAGCTAAAGACAAGGAATTAATTGATCAGGCAGTAGCCAAAACAGTAGCTGAATATGGTCAGACTTTAAAATTACTAGCCCAGGAGTAACATGAAACAAATAAACATAACAGAAGTTGAATATTTGGCTCATAGCTTGGCTCAAAAATTAATGGCTCAAAATGAACCGATTCCTGATTTTACAAGCAGGCGCCCCAATATTTTAGAAGGATGTTTAGCAGCTCCTTTCCAAATGTTTGCAGGTAAAAAATTATATAAAGGGTTACTGTCCAAAGCAGCTGTTTTGTTTTATTTAATGATCAAAAATCATCCGTTTCAAAACGGTAATAAAAGAGTAGCCATGACAACGCTTTTTGTTTTTTTATTTTTTAACAAAAAATGGCTTAAAGTTGATCAGCAAGAATTATATAATTTTGCTAAATGGGTGGCTGAAAGCAATCCCAAGCTAAAAGATGAAACAGTTTCAGCTATCAATAAATTTTTAAAAACATATATTATTGATTTAGAATAATTTTAAAATAAATTTTATGGCTCAACCAATTCAACCAGAACAAGATCAGGCTAAAAGAGAAGAACTTAAAAAAACAGCTTGATAAGACTGATAACCGTATTTTTTTAATTATCACCACTTTTTTAACAAATGCTGCGCTGATAGCGGTTTTTGATTTGTTTTTAGGCGAGGACACTAATTTGGATGATTATTTGATCTCAATTTATCCATTTTTATCTAGTGTATTTGAAGTAATGCAATTGATTTTATCTGTAACATTGATCTTTTTCGTGGTTTATCTGATTTTATTATTTAAAAAACATTTTAAACTGCGGGCATTGTTGGGTCAAAAGGGGATTGATAGTCTAGCTGAAAAATTAAAAAATTTTTTACAAAAATGGACTGGTGATGATAAGAATAATCCTGATCTTGATTAATACAGTCAATTGCTATAAGCCATTTGCCAATAATATGGGGAACTACGATTATAGTATTAATTGTAGTTGCAATAGTGGTTGTGGTTTTATGGGGGGGGGGTAATATTAAATATTAAAAAAATCACATGTCCGAAATAAAAAATATATGAGTGAAATAAAACAACTCACAGCCAAAATTAAAAAGTTCCGTGATGAACGTAACTGGAAACAGTTTCACACTTTAAAAAACATAGCTGAAGCCTTAGTTATTGAGGCGTCAGAAGTTTTAGAATTGTTCC
This sequence comes from uncultured Gammaproteobacteria bacterium, assembly GCA_964531215.1. Taxonomy (GTDB): domain Bacteria; phylum Patescibacteriota; class Patescibacteriia; order CAIXNZ01; family CAIXNZ01; genus WJKP01. The sequence goes on from CAZHFK010000020.1 coordinate 6,718, forward strand.
AATGGAAATCAGAAGAGGAAGTCAAGCAATATGCTCAGGAGCATAAAAAAGAAATTAGTGATGAGCTGTCAGATGTTTTAGTTAATATCCTAGAACTAGCAGATGAGCTTGATATTGATATTGTCAAAGCTTGTGAAGAAAAAATGAGTGATACTGCCCAAAAGTATCCGGTTGCCAAGGCGAAGGGGAGTAATAAGAAATATAATGAATTATAAATAAAATATGAAAGCGGAGACATTACATGTCTCCGCTTTTTGTAATTTGTTTGCATCTAGTTATTTTACCCACCTCCACTTCTCGGATCCCATTGCCCATATATCTGTGCATCTTTTGGTCCGGTCGCTTCGGCGGGCCGGTCATCTAATTCAAAATCGTTTGATCCTCCATTAGTTGAACTTGATGCTCCACTTGTATCTCTAGCAATCGCTAGTATAACGATTACTCCGATAAGTACTAATCCTACCCAATAAATCATTGGCATCATCCACCTCCTTGTTTGGGGTTATAGATAGAAATAAATACTCTTTATTTTATTATACTCATTAAATCATATATTAAACAAGTTTTGATTTGATTTTATAGCTAAAATTCGATAATATTAAGGTATTCAATTATAAACATAACAATCTTCTAGCAAAAAAGATATTATTAAGAAGTATGAGGTTTTATGGGGGGAGGTTGAGGGGTTAATGAAATAAATATAAAATTTGACTTTCGGTTTATGTTCGGTTATAATTACTACAATTTAAATATTAATTTTTAAATATGCAAGACAAATTCTACAATAAACTTGAGAAATTACTTAAAAAAGAAAAATCATTTCTTGATCAAGAAGGCGATTTACTTAAAAGTGCTGTAATTGATTCGGCTTATAAAATTGAACCCAAATTAATTGAACTACTACTTGAAGATACAGAAGTTAAAAAGAAATTTTTCAGTGAAATAAAAAAGCACTGGGTTTTTGATATTAATGAATTTGTCGCTTATATCCAAGATAAACATTTTCTTAACGATTCTTATACTCAATACAAAAATAAAATTGATCTCAATATTGACGGTAAATTTTTAAATGAACGCAAAGAAGTATCACTTGTCTGGCCATTTAAAGATTGCGTCTTGGAGGGCGGAATGACCAAGGAAGATGAAAAGCGCAAGGAAATATTTTTTAATGAAATTTTAGCTCATGATGAAATAGATAAACTTTACAGTCCAAAAGTTTTAACAAATTGGAAAAGATATACCCAAAAAGGCGAACAAAAAGTTAAAGAATTAAAACGCGATAAAGACGGCACTATCCGGGAAAACTTAATCATCAAAGGCAATAATCTTTTAGCTTTGCATTCTTTAAAACAAGAATTTCAAGGTAAAGTGAAATTAATCTATATTGACCCGCCTTATAATACCGGTAATGATAGTTTTAGTTATAATGACAGTTTTAATCATTCTACTTGGTTGACTTTTATGAAGAATAGACTGGAAGTAGCAAAATTTTTATTAAGAGATGATGGTGTTATTTTTGTTCAAATAGATGATATCGAACATGCATATTTAAAAATTTTATTGGATGAGATTTTTGGAAGAGAAAATTTTGTATCAAATATTAGTTGGCAACGAGCGCCTGAAGGTAGAACGGTGTTAGGTCAAAGTGCAACTTTTATAATTAATTCTAAAGAGGAAATCTTAACATACGCTAAAAACATTAAAAAATTGTCAAAGGGGAACGAGAGTAAAAAAAGAGTAGATTCTACCGAGAAAGTTTTAAAACAATATAACATGTATTTTAAAAAAGAGGGAGTAAGGAAATTAGTTAAAGAAATTAAAACTAAGAGCGGAAATAAAATTAAAATCTTTAAACATAGTAATTTCGAGATTAAAAGAATACCTTCGTCAGAGTCTAATAGTAAAAGGGTTAAAAATTTCGAAAAACTTTCTAGAATTGCAGCTCAACAAGAAGAAAGCAGCTTACAGCAAACAATACTGAAATCCATTGATAAGGATAACTTATATTCAGTGGAATATATTCCTCAAAGTGGAAAACATAAAGGGATAAATAAAAAGTCATATTATTTGGGTGGAGGAATAATATTGCAACTAAGTAATTATGCAGAAACTGATGGAGAGAGAATATTTCGGTTGGCAGATATGAATGATTTCTGGAGTCATGATGAAATACAGGTAACTGGAATCTCTCAAGAGGGAAATGTGACATTAAGGAGAGGTAAAAAACCCGAGAGATTAGTTCAACGAATTATTGATCTATCGACACGAAAGGATGATATAATATTAGATTTTTTTATGGGAAGTGGCACCACATGCTCAGTTGCTCATAAAATGGGTCGGCAATATATTGGCATTGAACAGCTTGATTATGGAGATGATGATAGTGTTGTGCGATTAAATAATGTTATTAAAGGTGAGCAATCAGGTATATCAAAAGCCGTTAACTGGCAAGGCGGCGGCGAATTTATTTATTGCGAATTAATGAAATATAATGAGAAATTTATTGAGGAGATAGAAAAAGCTAAAGATACTAAGGCTTTATTAAAGATTTGGGATGAGATGTCCGCCAAAGGCGGATCCGCCTCTGGCGGAAAAGATCAGGCATTTTTTAAGCATAATATTGACTTGCAGGAATTTGAAAAAAACTTGGGTGAATTTAAAAAATTACCACTTAATAAACAAAAAGAAACTTTAATCCAGCTTCTTAATAAAAACCAGCTTTATGTGAATTTCAGTGAAATGGGGGATAAGGAGTTTAAGGTTGGTGAGGAGGATAAGAAGTTAAATGGGGAGTTTTATAAATAAAATATAACATTATGGATTTACAAAAAATCTTTGACACTTATTGGAATGTTGTAACCACATATAGCGTTTTAGTGACGTCAACACAAATAATCCTCGGTATCGTTTTGGGTGTAATAATTGTGATCCTATTTTTTAGATGGTGGTATAAAAAAGAATTAAGATTTTATAAAAATTCCAATAAGAAAAGTATATTTCTTATTAAATCTGAGAATAATAAACTTGAAGATGAAATAAAATTAATAAAAGGTACGGGAATATTTAAAATTGGGGAAACTATATCTTATGATAGTACTGGAATTGACCGCCTAGAAAAATCTAAACATAGCTTAGTAATTATTGGTTATAGTAAAGATATGAAAAATTTTAATTCTTTTTTTGAAAAAATTAAAACAAAAGGAATTCCTCTTGTTGTTTATTCTAAAATAAAATTACCAGATGAAATTTTTGATAAATGTCGTGAATATTCTTGGTACTCTACATGTCAAACTCCATTAAGATTAATAAGTGATATTTTTACTATTTTTTCTACCTATCCCTATGGAGAATCTAAATAGCAATATTGATAATTACGTAAGAGAAAATATTTCTTTGAATGAGGATCAAAGGAATTATATCTCTGATAGATATAATGAACTCAAAAATTTATTGATTGGCAATGAAATTTTTCAAAGTGGCTCTTATGCAAGAGGAACTGCAATTATTCCCATTAATGATTTAGATGTTATTTGGGTTATTCCAAATGATGTAATGAAAAAAGCTGTAGATCCCAATAATCTAGACCCATCCGATATATTACAAGATTTAGCTACACGAATGTATGATGAATATAAAAAAAATAATAAAAATGTAAGGATTAAAGCTCAATCACATTCAGTGGGTATATATTTTGGGGAGACAGATGATGAATTTTCAATCGACCTTGTGCCGGCAATAGATACAGATGAGGAAAATGAATATGGTGATAAGTTTTATTTAGTACCACAAATTTTAAATCTCTCAAAAAAACAAAGAATTAAATTTTATCAAAAGAGTGATAGTGGGAATATTGAATGGATAAAGTCTGATCCCAAAGGATATAAAAAAGAAGCAAAGGCTATTAACGATAAGAATGATAATTTCCGTAAAACAGTTAAATTTGTCAAATCATGGAGGCGTAATTGCAAAAAAAATTATCCCGATTTCCCATTTAAATCATTTCATTTAGAACTTATTGTTAATAAAATTTTTTCAGAAGATAAAAATATGCAGTTGTGGGATGGAATTTTAAAGTTATATAACCTATTACCAAATTATCTAGAAAATTTATCCTTTCCTGATAGAGCCAATAATTTAACTTATGTAGATAAGTATATTAATGATATAAATTATAATGATAAACAAGAGATCGTGGAATTAATTAATCTGGTTTTAAGAAGAATTGATGAAATTAGAGAAGATGAAAGCGAATCTAAAATTTTAGAGTTATTGGGATTATTAATTTCTGGGAAAGATGATAAAGAAGAATTTATACATGATGATTTTATAATAGATATAGATGATAACTGTGAATTGTTGATTGATGCGATTGTACAAGAAAAAATACATTCTGGTTCAAAAAAAAGTCATAGAATTACAGTACCTGAATATAATTTAATAGATAAAAATAATAAAGTTTCAATAAAATGTAATATTCTTTTTTCAATAAATGATAATAGTATATTACCAGAGGATTTAGATATTAAATATAAGTGGAAGGTTAAAAATCGAGGTGATGAAGCCTATAACGCTAAAGAGGGAGATGGAGATTTAAGAGGGGAGATTAAAGATCATCCAAAAGATGAACCGGAAGAAACAAAATATATTGGCAATCATTGGGTCGAGTGTTATGCGATTGTAGGTAAAAAATGTATTGCATATGCGAGGCAATACGTCAATGTTACAAATGATATAACTGCTTAATCATACCTCAAAATTTTTTTTATGAACAATAAAAATATAAAACCAAATTCAGAATTTATTTTATACACCTCTGACCAAGGTGATATTAAGATTGAGGTATTTTTTCAAAATGAAACTGTCTGGTTAACACAAAAAAGAATGGCTGACTTATTTAATGTTGAAGTGAATACAATTAATTATCATCTAAAAGAGATCTTTGATAGCGGCGAGCTTAATGAAAATTCAGTTATTCGAAAAATTCGAACAACTGCCGAGGATGGTAAAAATTATCTGACAAATTTTTATAATCTTGACGCCATTATAGCAGTTGGATATAGAGTTAATTCCCGCCAGGCTACTCATTTTCGTATCTGGGCCACGAAAACATTAAGAGAATATATTATTAAAGGTTTTGTGCTTGATGATGACAGGCTAAAACAGTCCAAAACTTTGTTTGGACAGGACTATTTTGATGAATTATTGGAAAGAGTCCGCTCAATTCGAGCCAGTGAACGCAGGATTTATCAGAAAATTATTAGTCATATAATAATACCGCAAAATTTTATTTACGAACAATTAGATAGTGCTGAATAATATTAAATATGGATATTCCTCAAGAAATAAAAAATAAATTTATTGTCAGAGATGATTATTTAGAATGGATAAATAATGAAACATCTTTGATTTCATATTTAGATTTAACTAACATGTTTTATTGGCAAAAGGTTTTGGGTTGGAGATTCAGAGTTGAAGATGTCATTGATCAATTATTAAGTTTTCAAAACATAAAAGAAGTAAAAGTTTATTACGGGCTTAATCCTAGAGATCGGGATAATTCTGAAGCATTTTTAAAACGAATCAAAAAAGCCGGCGGTAATTTACGGCCAAGCCAGCCTAAGGAAATGAAATTTATAAAAAAAGATATTGATGAAGGGTTATTTTTCCAGCGCAGAACATATACGCAATTTGATGGTCCGATAAAAGACAAAATTAAAGAATTAATTGAGACATTACAGCAATCAGGAATAATTATTGAAGAACCAAAATGTAATTTTGATGTTGAAATGACAATGGATATGCTTGATGACGCAGAAAAGGTTAGCGGAATTATACTTTTTTCAGGTGACTGTGATATGCAAGCGCCACTAGAGAGACTTAAAGTTAAGGGGAAAAGAATAGGCGTTGTTGGAGTGAGAGGCAGAGTATCTACAGAACTTCATAAAATAAAAGATAAATATATTGATTTTGGTAAATTTTATACAGGTAAAAGAACTTATATAAAAAGCGAAAATCCCGCCAGTTAAGGCAGGACCGCATAAATAGTAGGCTTGCGCCTACATTTATAATATAGCATAACTTATCCACAGTGTCAATATGCAACAATTCCTTTACGAAGAATATAATATTTTATCATCACGGATAGATAAAACTATACCGGGTTTTATAATTGAAAATTTGAATCAAAATTTTGAATTAAGAAACTATCAGATTGAAGCCTTTGCTCGTTTTTTTGACTATTTGCATAATTATCAAAATAAACACTATCCCATTCATCTTTTATTTAACATGGCTACCGGTTCCGGTAAAACTTTGATCATGGCCGGCTTAATTTTATATTTATATGAGCAAGGTTATCGCAACTTTTTATTTTTTGTTAAATACGGAAACATCATAGAAAAAACAAAAGATAACTTTTTGAACAATTTATCTAATAAATATCTTTTTAATCAAAAAATAAGTATTAATAACAAGACAATAAAAATACGCGAGGTTAGTAATTTTGAGGGAGTTAGCAATGATGATATTAATATTTGTTTTTTAACCACCGCTGGATTACATAGCAAGTTAAAACAACAAAGAGAGAATTCATTGACCCCGGAAGATTTTAAGGACAAAAAGATAGTTTTACTAGCGGATGAAGCACATAGCAATCAAATACAAACTAAGCAACAAAAATTATTTGAGACAGAGAACTGGGAAAATACCGTGATAAATAAAATATTTAAACAAAATAATGATAATCTACTATTAGAGTTTACGGCAACAATGGATTATTCAGATAAAAATATTGTAGATAAATATTTAAATAAAGTAATTTATCGTTATGATTTAAAAGAATTCAGAAATGATGGATTTTCTAAGGACGTTGAACTTTTACATACTGATACAGATAAAAAAAAACGTATCATTCAGGCAATTATTTTAAGCCAATATCGTCAGGAAGTGGCTGGTAAAAATGGAATTAATTTAAAACCGGTTATTTTATTCAAAGCACAAAAGACAATTGCTCAATCAGAAGAAAATAAGGCGCTTTTTCATAAGATCATTGAAAATCTATCAGTTAAAGATATTCAAAAAATAAAAAATAATACTAAAGTAGATGTTTTGCAGAAATCGTTTCAATTTTTTAAAGATAATAAAATTACAGATTCTATTTTGGCCCAGAAATTAAAAGACGGTTTTGCGCCAAATAAATGTTTAAGTGTTAATGAAGAAAAGGAAAAAGAAGAATATCAAATACTTTTAAATTCACTTGAAGATAAAAATAATCAAATTAGAGCGATATTTGCCGTGCAAAAATTAAACGAAGGCTGGGATGTTTTGAATTTATTTGATATTGTCCGTATGTATGAAACAAGAGATGGCCGAGAAAATAAGCCAGGCAAAACAACAATTTCCGAAGCCCAGTTAATTGGTAGAGGCGCTCGTTATTTTCCTTTTACAATAGATAAAACCCAAGATAAATATAAAAGAAAATATGATAAGGATTTAGCCAATGAATTAAGAATTCTAGAAGAATTACATTATCATTCGTATTACGAGTCTCGCTATATTAGTGAAATTAAGACAGCTTTAATTCAAGAAGGAATGCTTGATGAAAATGAAGTAGAGGTTGATTTGCAGTTAAAACTTGATTTTAAAAAGACTGATTTTTATAAAACCGGCTTAGTTTATGCCAATAAAAAAGAAAAACGAAGTTTTGATAATGTTAAAGAAATAAAAGATCTGGGCGTAACCCAAAGTAATATTATTTATAATGTTTTATCAGGAGAGGGGAAACAAACTGCTGTTTTTGAAGAAAAAGATGCCAAAGTTTCAGATGTAAAAAAGACGCAAAAGGAAATTAAGTTGCAAGATATTGAAGAACATATTATTCAAAACGCATTGGCTAAAAATGATTTTTATAACTTTGATAATTTACAGGAAAAATTCCCTCAGCTTGAATCAAAAAAAGATTTTATTCATGATAATAAATATTTAGCCGGATTAAGTATCACTTTTTTAGGCGCGAAAGAAAATTTAAATAATTTAAGTAATGAAGATAAGTATCAGGCTGTTTTGCAATTATTAAATCAAATAGAAGCTGAAATAAAATCAAATTTGACAGAATATCAGGGTAGTGAAGAATTTGTTCCAAAAAATATTAAAGAAGTTTTTGAAGATAAAAAAATTAAAATCAAAGACGGTGACGAGAGGTTAAATGGGCAAGTAGAATTTTTGTCAGATAAAGATTGGTATGCATTTCAATCCAACTTTGGTACAAGCGAAGAAAAATCATTTGTTGAGTTTATCAATAAAGCAATAAAAGATTTAGAGAAGAATTATAAAGAAGTATATTTAGTGCGTAATGAAAGGCAATTAAAAATTTATAACTTTAACGATGGGCAGGCCTTTGAGCCGGATTATTTATTATTTTTGCTAGACAAAAAAAATAATAAATTAAATTATCAATTATTTATTGAACCTAAAGGTACTCATTTAATTGAACATGATGAGTGGAAAGAAAAGTTTTTAGAAGAAATAAAAAATAAATTTAAAGATAAAGTATTTACCTATAATAAATCGAAAAAATATCGGATTTTAGGCTTGCCATTTTATAATAAAGACAAGGAGAATGAATTTAAGGATAAATTAAATGAAGCTATTAAATAATCTAATCTAAATAACCTATGACCCAATACTATAATCCAAACCGCTCCTCTGACTGGAACTATGGCGGGGCAAAGTGGAAACTTTCACGATCAAAACTCGACTTGTTTATGAAATGTCCGAGATGTTTTTATATTGATAACAAACTTGGTACCAAACAACCGGGAGGATTTCCTTTTAATTTAAATAACGCAGTTGATGAATTACTAAAAAAAGAATTTGATATCCATCGCGCTGAAGGTACACAACATCCTTTACAAAAAGAATACGGTATTGACGCTGTTCCGGCCATGCATAAAAGCATTGACCTTTGGCGGTATGTTTTTGAAGGTGTGCAATGTCGCCACGAACCTACGGGTATGATAATCAGCGGTGCTATTGATGATCTCTGGGTAAATTCACAAGGGGAGTATATAGTGGTGGATTACAAAGCGACTGCCAAAGAAGAAGCTGTCAAAGAACTTGATCAGGAATGGCAGGATAGTTACAAACGTCAAATGGAAGTTTACCAATGGTTATTACGGCAAAATGATCTGAAAGTCTCTGATACAGGTTATTTTGTTTATTGTACCGGTAAAACAGACGCAGAGGCCTTTGATGGTAAGATAGAATTTGAAGTTAATGTTATCCCTTATACCGGTAAAGACGATTGGGTGGAAGGTAAGATCATTGAAGCCCATAAATGTTTAGAAAGTAGTCAGATACCAGAAGCAGGTAGTGAATGTGATTATTGCGCTTATGTAGAAGCGAGGAATAAATATATTAAATAAAATGTATCTTGGTAAACAAAGAAAATTAACCCGTTGGTTTGGGTTTGATTACAAAATGCCAGGTAAATATTTTGTAACGATTTGTACGAAAAATCGCATAAGCGATTTTGGTGAAATTATTGATAATGAAATGATTTTGAATGACGCCGGGGAGATTGTGAAACAACAATGGTTATGGTTGGCAATAAATTTTAAATATATTAAATTAGACGAATTTATAATAATGCCCAATCATATCCATGGGATTATTGAAATAATAAATGAAAATTATTATAACGACAATAAAATTTTTGGATTATCACACAACCGTAGGGAACGTATTAAAGGTTTAATTTTGGGGCAATCACATAAGGTAGGGAACGGTCGCGACCGTTCCCTACAGGATCCCATTAATTCCAAAATTAAACCTTTGCCAGAAATCATCGGTGCATTCAAAACCACAT
>CAZHFK010000020.1:16592-20116 GCA_964531215.1 uncultured Gammaproteobacteria bacterium
TCATTTCCAATGGCAAAAATCTTTCCATGATCGGGTTATCCGTAACGAACAGGAATATTTAAATATTTGTCATTATATTAAACAAAATCCCATCAATTGGCATAATGACCGTAATAATTTAATTAATATTAAATAACCCCATGGACCCGGAAACAATAATTGAACTTATGGAAGACTATGACCTTGACCTTGATGAGGCCAGGGAGCTCGCTGATTTTATGGACGAGAATGAGATTGATGATCCTGATATAGCGCAGGAGATGTATAAAAATAAATAACAATCTTAAAAATAATTATATAATTAACAAATAAATTTAAAATGTCTAAAAAGAAAAAAATTATATTAATCGCTTTAGTTGTTATTTTAATTATAATAATCGCCCCACCTGTTATTTATATTAAGGCTAATCCTTATTATGATGAAATATTAGTTGGTGAAATTTGCCAGGGAGATGTGGAATTAGAAGGGACTTGTCGTGAATACAGCCGTTATGAAAATATTAATAATGAATATATTTGTTGGATCAAAGACGGTGAATGGATTGAATTACAACACTGTAGTTTTACTGGTTGCTATAGATTTTTTATTTGCTCTGTGCCTAAATAAAAATATCCCCAAAGGGATCTGTAAAGACTAAAATATTTAAATTTATGTCTAAAATTATAAATCTATGAAAAAAATAATCCTAATAGGAGGATTAATTATTTTATTAAGTGGCTGTAGTTTGTTGTCAAAAAAATCTTCTGATAATCAACTTCAAGATAACAATGAAAATCAGAATCAAAATCAATCGGTTGATCTTATTGAGATTAATTTAGATAATGATTGGATAGCAAGAAGTCAGGAAATTGATCCGAGTTTTAGTTTAGATAATTATTATTTAGTTAAAACCAATAGATTTGAATTGGGTCCGGAAAAGGATTATCAGCAAACCTTGACTGATCTGGAAAAAAGATTTTATGCTTTTGCGCCTGATCAAAATAAATTTTTGGATGTCTACGGGTTGATTGATGTTTTTGAATTTGACGGCGAGATCCGTTATGAAGCATCAACTGTGGAAATGGGTCCTAATATACCTCCCAATTTTACTGATCCTAATTATAAAGAACCGGCAATTGTTAATCTGTCTACTCATAAATCCCAAGCAATACCTGATGTTTCTTATAGCAGTGTACGAGATTCATTTTGGCTCTCTGATCAGGAATTTGTTTTAACTGGTTCTCAAATGGCTGATCAAGGTTTAATACCTTATATAAAATATTTCAATTTAGAGCAAAAAGCAACAGCTTATTATGAAGGTAAATTAAAAAGATTTTGTGAAAATACTGGTACTTGTCCTGAAGATATAATGTCCTTGAAAGTTTATATTACCGGTTGCCCCAGCCGCAATACTAATATTTATGAACGTCAGGTTAAAAAAACTAATGAGGTTGCTAAAGCAGCTTTAAACCAGTTATTTATCGGTCCATTTGGTTCAGAAATGGAACCTGAGCAAAATTATCTTTTTCAAAATAACTATAATGTAGAAATTAAAGAAATCAAGATCATAGATGATATCGCTTATGTTAATTTAAATGATATTCGTCCTTTATTTATAGAAGATGGATCAGGTATGGATAATGTAACTAAAAGAAATTGTCAAGAGTTTGCTTTTTTTGAGCAAGCTAGCAATACATTGAAACAGTTTCCGACTATCAAAGACGCGGTTTATTTTATTGAAGGCAAGACCGATTTATTTTATGATTTTTTAGAGACAGATTGTCCCGATGATTTATGTGCCAATAATCCCTTTGAATCTGATATGCAGGAAACTTTTGTTTTTTATAATTCATGTAATGAGCCAGTCAGGCAATATTTACGTTTAATACCAAAATCCGCCAATAAAGTAGAGGCAACCTTAAAAGAAGAATTTAAAGGACCATATAATTATGAAAGTTACTATGGAGTAGGCAGGTTATTTGCCAAATATGCTAATATAGAATTATTAGGTTTAGAAATTGAAGAGGGTATTGCTTATGTTAATATTAATGATTATACCAAAGGTAGATATGATTTAAGCCATCATTGTAGTCGGGCTCAGTTTTTTGCTTCTGTTGGGGCAGCATTAACCCAGTTTCCGGAAATCAATGATGTAATATATTTTATGAATGGTGATCAAAAAAGATTTTATGATTATACGGGGATTGACTGTCCTTATCCTCAAAAGTGTTTAAATAACCCATTTAAATTAAATAAATAATAAATTCTCTAAAAAATTTTTTATGTTTTATGAATAAAATATATTACAATAAATTAATCCGTGACAAGATCCCTGAAAAAATTAAATAAAAATTTTATTTAATCTGAGGCTTTGCCGAAGATCACCCCAAAGGGATCTGTAAAGACTAAAATTATTTTAATCTTATGAAAAAAATTTTAATTTTGTTTATTTTAACAATTTTAATTCTACCCGTACCAAGTCAAGCGGCTTTATTGGATAATACGCGCGGTTATATTTTATTACAAGTTGAAGAAAACGGTGAAGCTTGGTTTGTGAACCCGGCTGATGATCAACGTTATTATATGAAAAACGGGGAAATGGCTTATCAAATGATGAGAAATTTTGGCCTAGGCATTACTGATATTGATTTAAATAAAATACCGGCAGTTAATGATACCACTGAAATGAATAATGCAACCAGTGTTTGCCGAACCAATGCTTTAGCTAACCGTTTAAAAGGCACTATTTTATTGCAAGTCCAGCAAAACGGTGAAGCTTGGTATGTTTATCCCAAAACTTGCCGTCGGATTTATATGAAAGATGGCGAAGCCGCTTATAGTATTATGCGTTTTTTAGGGCTGGGGATTACCAATAAAAATCTTGATTTAATTGACACAGGTGAGCAAATCAATATTACTGAAAATGATAATAATAACAATTATTCCAATCCCGAATATTTGGTCACTTATGTGACAGACGGAGACACTATTCACGTTGATATTAATGGGATTGATGAAAAAGTTAGATTATTGGGAATTGATACGCCTGAATTAAGCGGTGCAGAATGTTTTGCCACCAATGCCAAAAATAAATTAACTGAATTAATTAATAATAAACAAGTTAGTTTAATATCCGACTCTCAGTCGGCTGATCGTGATAAATATAATCGGCTTTTAAGATATGTCATTTTGGATAATACGGATATTAATGCGGAAATGGTCAAACAAGGTTATGCCGAGGTGTATTTAAATTTTGCTTTTGATAAGGCTGATCAATATATTGATTATGAATTACAAGCGCAAAATAATAATTATGGTATGTGGGCTGAGAATGCTTGCGCTTCAAGCAATGATTTTACTGATTTGGGCATATCTTATATTTTTTATGACGGTGTAGTCAGTAATGCCGAACCGGATGAATATGTTATTATAACCAATAAGTCATTAACTGAAATTAATTTAAAAGATTATACTTTATCGGATGAAAGTGGCAAAACTTATACTTTTAAAAATATTACTTTACCGGCCAATTCATCAATAAAAG
>CAZHFK010000021.1:0-4944 GCA_964531215.1 uncultured Gammaproteobacteria bacterium
ATACCACATGTGAACGAAATCCCAAATGTAACCCTAATTGCTGCAATTGTAACACTTTGAGTCAAATTATTATGTTGATATATTGAGTTTTTCACTAATAAAAAATAGTTTATTTTGACAATTTATTATCAAATTATTATAAGTATCATTACATAAGGAGGATCTAAAAATGCCACCGTCATTCCACAAACACTGAGTGAATCTATTGAAGACTGCCGCAGACGCCTTGTTTTACAAGGCAGGACAAACGATGCAAATCAAATCTGGGAAGATCATCTTAATAGCTCGCCTATTAACCCGTTTGAGGGTTGGGGCAAAGCCATAAAGAGTTTTTTCACAAAGAAAAAAGCCCTGCCTCAAACATTAATGTTTCTAAGCTAGGGCTCTTTGAATTGGGTATGAAACCCGTTTGAGCATTGCTCACTTCCGCTTATACCTCGCATTTCCCCTCCCCTTTCTGTTTTTGGGTTGCCGTGTTACGTCCTCGCACATGACGCGCAAGGCCTGCTTTTTGCCTTCTGGGGATAATGGTAGTCCTCTGAGTGTTTTTTTCAACGCCTTAACCAGCCCGGGATCCAAACCACGACCCAAACTACAGGTATCAGCGAGATTAGTACTCATTATAACCACCTCCTTTGTGATTTTAAAAAATAACCACTTATATTTTTACCATTATCCTTCCAAAATGGATTTTGACATAATTATTTAATTTTAGCAAGTCTAGTCAATTTCCAAAACTTTAACCTGTAAAATCTTTTCCGGTTCATCAGGTGCTTGGGGATCATAATTTTCATAAGTATCTTTAAAAATCGCATATTGAATAGTCTGGTTACCCTGCCAATTAATATTAAACTGATTACTCATCGCGCCATAACCGCCGTTTAAAGTCCGGCCTTTTTCCAGCTCAACCAGAGTCAAGCTTTTATCATAAACCAAATCCAGTAATTTTAATTCACGAGCTTCATCGGTTTCCAAAGCCACGGCCAGCTTGGTCTGATCAGGCGATAAAATATGGGCGCCAAAATCAGTTAATTCCTGAGAAATTTCCAATTCACTGCAAGTTTGCTTGTCTAAATTCAAAACAAAAAGCTGATTAAGGTATTTATCAGAACCCGGATCAAACGGTTTTAAAATTATTAAAGCCAAATCTTTAGGCTGAGCATAAATCATCATCTCTGTCTCGCATAATTCAGCCACATCTTCAATGATTATTTCATCTTTTTGGTTAGCAACCTTTTGTACTAATCCTTCTTCAGTTGCCATAACATTATAAATAACCTTATCTTCAGAATCTTCCGGCTCTACTTGCTGATCAACGGGTTCTTCTGAATCAGTCACCGGTTGTTCCTGATTTAAATTAGAATTCAAATTAACTTTTAAATCACAAGCAGCCAAAACAATGGTTAATGAGATAATAATTAATAAAACGTAAAAACCATGAATATTTTTAAATAATGGCATAAAGTTTTTAATTAAAATATTTATTAAAATTTTTATTTAACAGCTTATTTTTAAATTTTGCCAAATAATTAACAAAAAGTAAAGCCTCCCAAAGGGAGGCTTTTAAATAATTAGCCGATTAACTCAATTTGGAGCTTATCATTCGGAAAGTAAAAATCACAAAAAGCGGAACAAACAAAATCAATAAATTTACCAAGCCAGTAAATGGCGGCAAACCAGCGCCAATATAACAACCAAACGAACCGGACGATGACTGATCCTGGTTATTGGACTTACCAGAATTATTATTATCATCATCAGGTTCAGTCGGATTATTGTCTTGTTCATTAATTACCAAATTAAAAACCAAATTATAACCGCCATAACTATTAGGAATTATGGCAGTGATTGACTGACCATTAACCAATAACCTGTGTCCAGGCAAAAGACCTTGCCAGTCAGCCAGCCAGGTATTGTCTTCAAACTCAATATTACAATAAACCGTATCAGCAAAACTGACTTGTACTGAGTTTTCCAAAAACCCATCAGCCAAAATCAAATCATGCCAAAATAAACCGCTACCAGTGCAATGTAATTCAGGCCGGGTATAACCACCCTGGTACTCAAAATGCACATAACCATCAGAATTAATGGTTTTAACCTGATCATCCGGCGGTAATTGTCCTCCGCCACTGCCAGGCTCACCTTCATAAACAAAAATCAAAGTATCAACCGCTACAGTTTGCTCCGGGTAATCAGCAGTCTGACTAAACACATTGACCCCGTATCGCTGAGTATTATAAAAATCAAAAGTACCCAAAAAAACTTTCTGATTTTCATCGTCATTAAATTGATCAAAACTTGTTTCATAAGGATAACTTATATCCTGACTGCTATGCCAGACCTGATAACGCACTTCATTGGCCTGGGCATAATAACGAGGAATAACAGTATAAACCGACCAAGCACCGGTCAAAGGCAATTGAAAATCCCATCTGGCAATTTTATTATAATTGGAAGAAATCAGCCAAATATGATTGGCCCAACCAACACTGGCTAAAGGCAACCCGTCATAATTACGGCCCTGCCTCTGCCAATCAGTCTGCAAATCAAGATAAACAGGTTTACTGGTATCCTGATCATAACCATGAATATAAACGGTTAATGCCGGATTATCATCAGTTGCTCGGTTATTATCAATAAATTCCAGGGGATCAACAAAATAATCCAAATAACCAATATCATTGACCGGCCAATAGCCTTGGCCTAACTGGTCATAACCATTAAACCTGATTTCAAAATGAAGATGAGGGCTATAATTACCATTACCGTCACCAATCGTACCGATTTGCCAGTTTTGCCTGACATAAGTTTGCTGCGCTACTATTTCCTGCCGAGCAATAATCCGGCCAGTCTCTGTTTCAATAAAAATTTCATCTAAATGCGCATAAAGCGCGTAGACCTGAGTAACTTTTTCACCGTTACTCAGCCAAAAACTCTGGCCGGGCTGAGCTTTGATTTGTAAGATCAAATAATTGCCCCAACCGGGTGTCCAGCCCAAATCCCAAACCAATGCATTGGCAATAGCAAACAAAGGTTCGCCCAAGTCATTCATGGCTTTACGGTTTAAATCCAAACCTAAATGGATTTGATTACTATAAGCAAACAAAGAACCAAACGGCTGGTAATCATAACAAGCCCCGTTCGGGATCTGGCTGTCAGGTTCCAGCCGATAAATATAATCACAAGCCATAGGGTAAACAAACCCGTCAGCATACTGGAAATCATCATCATTAACAGGTTCTTCCAAATAAATACAGGCTTCGGTTGCCTGGCTGTTTAAATTACTTTTAAACGCCACCAAGCGATAACAATAATTGTCGCCATAAGCTAAACCGGTATCAGTATAACTGGTTGTATTAGCCGGCAATTTCTCCAGATACTGCCAGTTACGGTAAAGCAAAAAACCGTCTTCATCATTGGCATTATCCTGCCAAGTCAGCTGAACATTATTTTGCTCATCTAGCAACTGCAAATTACTTGGCGCTAAAGGTGGGCTTGGTTCAGTTGTTGTTTTAACCTGGATTTGCACCTGACCATTGGGTTCATAAGCAATATTACCAGCCTGATCTTTAACCCATAAAGTAAAAGTATAAAACCCGTCAGCCGGCGCATTAAAAGTATAATCAATTGACTCAGCTTGGAATTCCTTATAATATTGATTACTTACCTCTGAAGGAAGCCAACCGCTTAAAGTCTGGCCATTAGGCACTACAACATAAAGTCTTAAAGCAGCGACTTGGCTTAAATTATCACTACTGCCAACCTGAATATTAAATTGGGACTGATTAATAACCTGGCCATCAACCAGATTATTAAACCGGGCGTCAGGCGCAATCTGATCAGAAATAACTTTTACTTGCGGGCCATACTCCCAAGACCCATCATGCTTAAACACCCAGTAAGTTATAACAAATTGCTGGTTGGCAAGCCCTGATAACCTCCACATGACCCGCTGGTCAAGTGAAGTCAGATCATAATACCACCAACCATTACCGGAACTTGTCCAGCCGCTATTAAGGCCCTGGCTATTATCAGTCAAACCACACACATAAGCGCGCCAGCGAACAAATTCCGATGCATTATTTACACCAAATTCAAGCCCGTTTTCATTGGTGGGATTTTTTTTGATATAAATCTGATGAGCCCAACCTTGATTAGTTATCAAAACTCCCACAATCACTCCGATAATCATGATTATCTTTTTCATTTAACTGCTCCCTTGTTTGGTTTGTTTATGTTTTTTCCCCACTTTGCAAAGTGAGAAACTTCCCCCGCTAGATTTTCACCTCCTTCCCTGATTCGCCATAGCTTTAGCGACAGCGAATCTGTTTTTAATCGCTAATTTTCAAAGAACTAAAAAAACACTTTCAAAAATCAAAAGTGTTTTGGCTGTTTTTTTTGTTTTTGTTTTTTATTTTCCCCCTTAACATATTTTATAAAAAAATATTTTATATTTTAAAAATATCATACCTGTTTTTTTTAGCAAGTTAATTTTACTTAAAAATTTTGCAAAAAATTATCAAAAAAATATCCACAATCAAGCTCAACTGCCCTTAATCAAAAATGTCAAAACTATTTAACAAAAATTTACGGACTTGTGGAAAATTATTTTTTTTTATATTATAAAAATAGGTTTTCCTAATTTCATGAACCAGGAAGCCCTTTTTGGGGATCCGGACTGATCACAAAAATATCGGCTCAAAAAATATCCGGATAGCAATATCGGGTAAAAGCTCTCCGGTAATGGTAGCGCTGTTTGAATTGCGTTGATTCAAACATCTACTGCCCCCGACCATTGACAAAGTCAGCCGGAAGAGTCCATAGGGGACAGAGCCAGTTTAAAGTCAATTGATCTCAGAGATAGTTTTACCTCCTTTAGTCGCTAGCTCTGAAAAAAACAATGGCTTGATGATCGGGATTTATCGGCAGAATACCCCGGCC
>CAZHFK010000021.1:4954-19895 GCA_964531215.1 uncultured Gammaproteobacteria bacterium
GCCCGAGGGATAAGCTGGAGCCTGGTTCATGAAAAAACCCTGCGCTATAAAAAGCGCAGGGTTTTTCTATTTTAATTTTTTATATTTTACATTTCTTTTAAAATCGGGATGCCTAAAATATCCATGCCATTAGTCAAAGCCTGTTTAATTGATTTTAATAATTCAAATCTGACAGCCATAACTGCCGGTTCAGCCTGAATAACCGGTAATTCATGATAAAAAGCATTAAAATCCTGGGCCAGTTTATAAATATAATGAACCAAAATTGACGGGTCATTGGTTTGCTTGGTATCCAAGATAATCTGTGGATACTTTAATAAATCTTTAATCAATTCTTTCTCAATAGTAGCGGCTAAATTTTTATAATCCAATTTCACATCAATCCCTGAACAAGTTTTGCGTGATTTAACAAAAATCGAATTCAAACGGGCATAAGTATACTGCAAATAAGGACCGGTAAACCCATTAACATCCAAAGCTTCTTCAATATCAAAAGTAATTATTTTATTATTATTTGATTTTAACATACCGAATTTTAAAGCGGACATAACAATCGCCTGACTCGCCAATTTTACTTTTTCATCCGGCCAATCAGGATGACGATGTTTGGTTTCTTTGATAACTTTATTTAAAGCCGCTTGTTTAACTTCTTCATAAGTAACCACGTTACCGGTACGTGAAGACATTATACCGCTTTTTAATTGCACAAATTCATAAGTAACATGAATCATTTCCTTGTCAAAACCCATTAATTCCAAAATTTTAAAAATCTGTTGCAAATACTGGCTTTGACGATTATCAATCACATAAATACTGGTATCCAATTTATATTTTTTGAATTTTTTAATAGCCAAAGGAATATCTTTAATACCGTATAATGCTGTACCGTCTTTACGGAGTAAAACCAAAACACCCAAATCATGTTTTTGTAAATCAGCAATAATCGCGCCTTGTGATTTTCTTATAAAATCATATTTCAACAATTTAGGCAGCATTTTTTTACCGGCTTTTTCTTCTTCAGATTCATAATAATAAACATCAAAATTAACTTGTAAGTCTCTGTAGATTTCCTGAAAATGAGCCATGCTCCATTTTTTTGTCTGCTGCCAAAGTTTGGTTATTTCAGGATCATTGTTTTCCAATTTTTGTAAAATCTCAGCCACTTGATATTTACGGTCCTGATCATCGCCGATTTCAGCCACTGCCCGAGTATAGGCTCGGCCTAAAAATTCGCCTTTATTCTCGGCTTTGGCAAGATCTGTTTGATTAACAAAATTTTGCAAATACCATAAAGTTTTGGCAATATGAGCGCCTGAATCACCGATATAATTAGCAGCCACAACTTTACAGCCGCAATTTTTATAAACATTAACCAAAGCATTACCAATACAAACATTACGCAAATGACCGACATGAAATTCTTTATGAGTATTGGGCTGGGAATATTCAATCATGACTTTCTGGCCTTTAGCCTGTTTATTTTGACCGTATTTTTCAGCTTGTTTTTGGATCTCTTTAAATAATTGCTCGGCAACTTGCGCATAATCCAGTAAAAAATTCAAATACGGACCGATATTTTTCAAATTAATAATCAAACCTTTGGGTTTTATCTGCGCTGCCAATTCTTGAGCCAGCTCAGCCGGATTTTTCTTTTGCATTTTGGCTATTTCAAAACACGGCAAAGCCAAATCACCCATTTCCGGTGACGGTGGGATAGTCAAATCTTCAGCCGTAATTTTGATATTTTGCTCGGCCAAAAGATCGATTATTTGTTTTTTGATTTTTTCGTTGATTTGCATATTTTATTCATCGAACGGAAAACGCCCAACTTTTGGAGCGATATACTTCAGTGTGTCATTTTAATAGACCAAAGCGTTAAATACTTAATCATCTAATTTAAATCTTCAGAATTTTAATTTAACAAACACAACAGAGGACTTAAGTCTTTAGACTTTTAACTTTATATCATCAAATGGAACGACATAATCACCTACAGGATAATTCTCTAAACAGTTGAAGATAAATTCCTCACTCATTTTCTCTATCCATTTATTAAAACTACAAAATTTATACATTTTCAATTCTTCAAAATCCTCAATAATCCTGTGTTTTATTGGATTTATATGAATATAATTAAAATGCTTATAAAAATCAGATTCATCTCTTGGACAATAATCCCAGTAATTCTGGAAAATTTTCCTCCCCTGTCAATTTTCATCTTTATTCCATTTATAAGACAATCCCCCATGAACTTTTTTGAGAATATCAGATAAATCTTTACCAATAAATGTTTTAAATAATAAATGATAATGATTGTTCAAAACTGTGTACGCATACCATTTATAATTAAATAAATCAAATTCACTTTTAAACTTATCTAAAACATCTTTCTTTTTCTGATCATCAATCACTAAAAAATCATCATAAACATGTACGGATAAAAAATAAATCTCTTCGTCTAAATAAACATGTACAGGTTGGTGTTTTTTCATTATAAACTAAAGTCTTAAATCCTTTTATCACTATATACTATTGGCTAATAACCACTTTCACAAAATGCCGCTTGCCTTTTTGAATCAAATGAGTCTTGCCTGAAGCCAATTCCAAATCAATACCTTTAACCGGTTGCTCATTAACTTTGACTCCGTCTTGTTTAATGACTCGTTTAGCTTCAGAATTGGAATCAACCAAGCCTGACTCAACCAAAATATCAACAATATTACGGCTATCGACCTTGACTTCTTTAACATCTTCGCCCGGTCCTTCTTTTTTCTGAAAAACATTTATAAATTTTTCCTGGGCCTGATCAGCTTGATCTTTACCTTTATATAAACTGACAATTTCATTGGCCAGTTTCATTTTAAAATCACGGGGATTAGCGCCGTTTTTCATTTGTTTGGTCATATTTTCAATTTCTTGCATGGGCACGTCAGTGCAAAGTTCAAATCCCAAAGCAATCATTTGATCTGACCAGGACATAACTTTACCAAAAATATTTTCCGGAGAATCAGTCAAATTAATCATATTGCCTTCGGTTTTGCCCATTTTTTTACCGGTCGGATCAACCAATAATTTCATAGTCAAAACAAATTTTTCTTTATTATTCATGACTTTTTGCAAAGTCCGGCCAGCCAGCATATTAAAAGTCTGGTCATTACCGCCCAATTCCAAATCAATATCCATAGCTACTGAATCATAACCTTGCATTAAAGGGTACATAAATTCATGAATATAAACCGGTTTACCTTCTTCAATTCTTTTTTCAAACATATCACGTTCAACCATTTGCTGAACCGTAAAATGAGAAGCTAAATTTAAAACATCTTCAAAATTAAGCTTACCCAGCCACTCAGAATTATATTTTAATTGCGCGGCATTTTTACCTAAAAAATCAATCAAACGATCAGCCTGTTTTTTATAATCCTTACAATTGGCCATTACCTGTTCACGGGTTAAAGCTGTTCTGGCAGCCATTTTATCAGTCGGGTCACCAATCATAGCGGTAAAATCACCGATTAAAAAAATAACTTCATGGCCCAATTCCTGAAACTTGGCCAATTTACGAATATTAATGGCATTGCCAATATGCAATGACTCAGCTGTCGGATCAAAACCGCAATATAATTTAATCTTTTCACCGGACATTAATTTCTTTTTTAAATCTTGTTTAGTCGGAAAAACAGCTTCGACTCCCCGCTCCAAAATCCGATCAATTTGTTTTTCATCTGTAATTACTTTGGACATATTTTTCGTATTATTTTATAATTAAAATTTAGTAATTTGGCTTTCAATTATATTAAATTTACCATAATAACCAGGGTTTTTCAAATTAAATGACGTCCTCCCCGCACTCAGTCGTGGCTCGCTTCTCGCCACTCCTTCATGCGGGGTTTCCTGTTTTTGGAAGTAAAAAGGCTCGCGTAAACGCGAGCCTGATTTTTTTCAAAAATAGAATATTTGATATTTAATTTTCATTTATATCAAATATGTAATTATAAAAATTGTTCCAACACTGGACATTCCCATCTGCCAACAAAGCGCATTGATTACTATGATTCTGAGGAATCCAACCACTCAGTTCCAAATCAACTGCATTTTCAATTCCTGATATTTTCCAAGGAGAAGCATCTTTTCCTCCTCCCCAACAAAAAACCGTTCCATCCTTTTTTAAAGCACAAGCTTGTGCAGGACCCATACTTAACAAAATAACATCATCAATATTTTTTTTAACTGGGTAATTATACTCCAAAAATTTATCCTGGCCTAACAATCGTAAATCATTGGCTCCCCAACATTTAACTGTGCCGTCTTTAAGTAAAGCGCAATAATTAGCCTGACTTGAATAGAGAGATTTAACTTTTTCCAGTTCACAAACTCGAATAGGAACGTTTGAATTAGAAAAATCAGGATCACAAGTAGCAATCATATCACCCTTACCCCAACATTTAACCGTGCCGTCTGCCAATAAAGCGCAAGCGGATTGATGACTAGCTTTTATATCTTTAGCATTATTAACGCCAAGAACAGTTACTGGCGTTAACGGATCATCCCAAGACCCATTACCCATTTGCCCAGAATTATTATTATTACTTCCCCAGGCTTTAATTGTGCCATTTTTTAATAAGGCATAAAAACTACCCCCCATTACTTCCACTTTAATTACATCCTGAATACCAACATCAACAGGGACGGGATTAGTTATACAATTATCCGACTTACAAAAAACCAAGCCCCAACACTTAATTGTTCCGTCTGCCAATAAAGCGCAAGAAGAACGATGACCTGTGTCAATTTGAATGGCATTATGAATACCCAAAACATCAACTAGCGTTGGCGAAAAATCAAAAGTTCCATCCCCTAGTTGTCCATAATTATTGTTGCCGTAACATTTAATGGTACTGTCAGCCAGTAAAACACAAAAATGATTATACTCACCATTGATATCAACTGCTGCATTGATATCAACTGAATTATTTATACCTGGAAGATCTCTCGGCTCCGGTATTATCTCCCCTTCTTTACAAGGAAGACAGACTACTTTTACTTTACCTTCTGAAATAATCGCGATTCTACCAAGAAAAGCTGCCATTTTTACTTTAGGAATGCTAAGCTCAGAAATTTCAGTAGGAGAATCAAAATCTTCATAATCATTTGCTGATCCACAACAAATATTTATGCCAACTAATATGAACAAAATTGTCACAATCGATCCAAAAGACCTTTTTTCCATTTTTTAATTCCCTCCATCTTTTTTTGAATGTACCGTGATGCGCAAAACGCACCTATTTTTTGTTTATATCTCTATCCCTCTATTGAGGGGGAAAACCTTTATTAAAAAAGTTTATCATAAAAACCTGTTTTTGTCAACTAAAAAGGCGGCACTGTTACAAAATTGGTTGGTAAAATAGCCAAAAAGGCCCGCATAAGCGCGAGCCTGATTACTGATTATCAAACAATATTAAATTATATTTTTTATTCTAACCCTTTCAACTGGTCTTCTAGTTTGGCCAGTTTTTCTTTTTGGTCGTTTAACTTAAATTCTTCTTTAGCTACTATATCTTTAGGTGCTTTTAATTTAAAATCTTTATTTTTTAATTTTTTTTCAAGCGTGTCAATGAATTTTTTAACTGATTTAATCTCATTTTGCAAGCGCTGTTTTTCTTGTTGCAAATCAAGCAAGCCTGACAAATGCAGACAAATTTGCCCCACACCTTCCAAAACATGGGAGACAGATCCGGCCGGCTTTGTCCGGCTAATCCTTAAATGATCCAATTTAGCCAGATTTATAATATTATCTTGCAATTCCTCGAACCTAATAGCTTCCAAATTATCTTTTTGGGCAGGAATAATAGTAACATCAACTTTTTGAACCGGATCAATTTTGAATTCGGCTCGTAAATTTCTGATATTCATAATAATTTCTTCAAATTTCCAAAAAGGATACAAAACCCGGTTTTCTATAACCTGTTTTTCAGGCTGACCAATATATTTGACTGCCGGCCAGTGCTGCACCATTAATAAATCTTCGGCCTCAAAATTTGACCAGATTTCTTCTGTAACAAACGGTATAAACGGATGCCATAAAATTAATAAACGTTCTAATACATATAATAAAATCTCTTGAGTATTTTTTTGCGATTGGCTATCAGCCATTTGTAATTTGCTAATCTCAAGGTACCAATCAGCCAGATTATTCCAGGTAAAATCACGCAAAGCATCCGATGCCGGTGAAAAATTAAATTTATCCAAATCCTTGGTCACTTGTTCAGTAACCAAGTCCAGTCTGCTTAAAATCCATTCGTCAGCCAAAGCTTGAGGTGTTGGTTTTTCCGGGATTCTTTTAATTTCCTTAACTGAAGTCAAAATGTATCGGGAAATATTCCAAAGTTTATTAACAAAATTACGATAACCTTCCACTTTTTCATTATATAATCTGGTATCGGCACCGGCTGATGTGCCGGTTATCATAGCCAACCGTAAAGCATCAGTACCGTATGTTTTTATTATATCCAAAGGATCAACTACATTACCCAAAGATTTTGACATTTTTATACCTTTTTCATCGCGCACCAAACCATGCAAATAAACCGTTTCAAAAGGGATCTCTCCCATCATAAAAGTGGTTTGAATAATCATTCTGGCCACCCAAAAAAACAAAATATCATAACCGGTTTCCATCACGCTGGTCGGATGAAATTGCAAATCCTGTGAACCTTTAACCCAATCTTCCCAAGAATCGTACTTTTTAAAATCTTTATCCATTAAAGTTGAAAAAGTCCACAAACCAGAAGAAAACCAAGTATCCAAAGTATCTTCGTCCTGAACCCAATCTTTACCTTGGGGTGGCTTTGTCCCGACAAAAATTTCTTCATTTACCTGGCCTTTATTTTTATACCAAACCGGTATTTGATGACCAAACCAAATCTGGCGGGAAATACACCAGTCACGTAAATTCTCCAACCAGCGAAAATAATCCTGTTCAAATTTTTGCGGAATAATTTTTATTTCTCGGTCTTTAATCACGCCCAAAGCCGCTTGTTTGATTGATTTATCCTGAAAATATTTATTATCTTTTAAAGTAATTTTTTTATTAACATCAATAAACCATTGTTTGGAAGGTAACGGCTCCACTGTATTACCGCAACGATAACAAACCGATAAATTCATATCAATATCTTCTTCTTTAACCATTAAATCATTATCTTGTAACCAGTTAACTAATTTCTCTCTCGCTTTTAAAACAGGTAATCCCTGATAATCCTTGCCTGCCTGTTCTGTCATTTTACCGTCTTCACCAATAACTTTGATAATAGGTAAATCATTTTTTTGGGCCATTTCATAATCAATCATAGAATGAGCCGGCGTTACACCCAAAGCGCCTGTTCCCAAATTCATATCAACCGAATCATCGGCAATAATTTTTATTTTTTGCGGCCCGGCACCGATATCAATGGTAAATTCCTGGTCAATATATTTTTGATAACGTTCATCATTGGGATTAACCGCCACGGCCGTATCACCCAGCTTGGTCTCCGGCCGCGTAGTGGAAATTAATAAAGGAAAATCTTTAGCATATTTAAAAGTGTAAAACTTACCTTTAGTTGCCTGATATTCAACTTCATCATCAGACAAAGTTGACATACAATGCGGACACCAATTAACAATACGATCACCGCGGTAAATCAAACCGGCTTCATACATTTTAATAAAAGCTTTTTTAACTACTTGAGACAAGCCTTCATCCAAAGTGTAACGTTCGCGTGACCAGTCACAAGACGCCCCCATTTTACGTACCTGCGTATTAATCGTATTTTTTGATTCTTCGGCATAATCAATGACTTTTTGCAAAAATTTTTTCTTACCCAAATCATGCCTGGTCTTTTTTTCCTTTTCATATAAAATTTTTTCCACTTTAGCCTGAGTGGCAATCGCTGCATGGTCAGTGCCCGGCAACCATAAAGCTTTTTTAGCCAATAAACGATTATAACGAGTCATTAAATCCTGATAAGCCAGCATAATCGCATGGCCGGTATGCAAAGTGCCGGTCCGATTAGGCGGAGGCATGGCAATTGAAAAATATTCTTGCCGCTCTCCAGGCAAATTATCAGGATTAAAATAACCGGACTTTTCCCAAGCCTGATAAATTTTATCTTCAACTTCTTGTGGTTTGTATGTTTTGGGTATCTCTTTCATAAAATAATATGATCTATAAGAACTATGGGTTAATATGATTTATAAGTTAATATGTGTTATGATTTATTCTTATCTACCAAAGAAAAAATTAAGCGATCAATTATATATCCGGTTTTAATACAATGTTCACAATATTTGTCACACAATTTTTCGTCTACCAAATTTTTACGCTTAAGTCTCCTTATCCTTTCCTGAACTTCAGCACAAGACCTTCTGGCATATCTTAAAAAAACGCAAAAATTCAGAAATAGATCCACTGTAATACCCCTCAACAATATTCGCACCGACCGAATCCGAGGCACCATCCAATTGACTTCTTAATTTATATCCATTAGTAGGGATTGATTTCAATAAATCCTAAACAAATTCATCCAGTTTATCTGCCATTTGCCAGGCGATTAATTTTTCATGATTACCCTGAGATTTTTGTTTTTGTTTTTTTACCATAGATATCTTCTTATATTCTTTCCTCTAATAAACCTATAAATCCTTTCGTTCCTTTTATTCATATTCAAAAGTTTAACAAAATTCAATCCGCTTGACAAGCTGACAATTTTCAGCTTAAATAGTTGACATATTTTTTTAAAAAAGATAAAGTAATATATTCGGATTATTAATACTAATAAAAATGGGGCTTACATTGAATCAACAAATTTTTGAACTGATTAAAAATAGCCAAAAAATTCTACTGGTTTTCAAGAAAAATTATTCAGGTGACGCATTGGCTTCGGCTTTGGCTATTTTTTTACTTCTGCAAAAACTGGGCAAAAAAGTCGAACTTGTTTGCCAAGATTTTGTTGTACCGGTTAATTATGCTTTTTTACCGGCTATTGACCAAATCAAACCGGAAATATCTTGCTTAAAACAATTTATTATTTCTTTGGCCATCAAAGACAATAAAGTCAAAGATTTTTCTTATGACATTAAAAATGACAAACTCAATATTTATTTAACTCCGCAAAAAGGTTATTTTGATGAAAAAAGTATCAGCTATAAATCAGGTAAATACAAGTATGGCTTGATCATTACTTTGGATACCGATGATTTGGAATCATTGGGACATGTTTATGAAAAAAACAAAAACTTTTTCTTTAGCACGCCTATTATTAATCTGGATCATCAAGCCGATAACGAACAATACGGACATATTAATCTGGTTGAACTGACCAAAACCTCAACTTCGGAAATTATTTTTGATTTATTGGAACAATACGATATTAATCTGTTAATTCCGCAAATCGCCACTTGTCTTTTGACCGGCATGATTTCCAAAACCAAAAGTTTCAAGACTCAAAACGTCACTCCGCGGGCTTTGAATATTGCCAGCCAATTAATTGTTAATGGAGCTGAACGTGATTTAATCGTAGAAAATCTTTACCGCACGAAATCAATTAATACTTTAAAACTCTGGGGCAAGATGTTGGCTCGTTTAAAAAATGATCCCGCTTACAAACTGGCCTGGTCATATTTACAGCAAAAAGACTTAATTGAATTAAATATTCATTCGCCTGATTTGCAGGAAGTGATTGAAGAATTAATCAGCTCGGCTCCAGAAGCCGAAACAGTGATTTTATTTTATGAAAACCAAGCTAAAAAAATTTCCGGCTTGATTTATACTTCTAAAAATTACGATTCATTACAGTTGGTTAAATCATTCAAACCTTTTGGCAATAAACGTCTGGCTACTTTTGAACTGGACCAAGCTGATCTGCTCAAAGCCGGTCAGCAAGTTATTGAAACCGTTAAAACCAATTTAAAATAAAATGATAAGAAAGGAGGCAAATAAGAATGAAAGTAGGTGATCAGGAAATAAAAATTTCTTTAGGTGAAGCTGTTGAGTTAAAAGAAGGTGAATCAATCCAATTGCTTGTCCCAGCTAGCGATAGCCGGACAGCTATTCATTTGTCAGTCATTTGCGGGAAACTGGAAATTAGTGGCGGAGCTTCAATCATTGACAGCATCAATGGCCCGGGTATGGCTGGAAAGATTAATAAAATGTAAAAAAAACATAAAGACGAGGCTTACAAGCCTCGTCTTTTTACGCTTGAAAATTTTTAAATTTTATGCTAAGATTTGATTATTGATTATAATTTATCTTGTATTTCCGCCTGTAGCTCAGGGGTTAGAGCGCTACCCTTATAAGGTAGATGTCGGTGGTTCAAATCCACCCAGGCGGACATGAAGGCAATTAGCTCCTGCCGTGGCTTACGCCTTGGCGGGCAGGCAGTTGGTTTTAAAATTTCAAATAATCCGTCTAACCAACTTCGCTAATTTTTTATAGAAATAAGTAATTTTAAAAAATCATATATTCAGGGCAATTAGCTCAGTTGGTTAGAGCGCATCGTTGACGTCGATGAGGTCAGTGGTTCGAATCCACTATTGCCCACACTTCGGTCTTAACTTCGTTAAGCCCTCAGTGTCTTCGCCCCTTTTTACCGAAGTCATTGACAAGCGATAGCGAGAAAATGACACCCTTCACATTCGTTCAGGGCTCAGGGTGTTTACAACACCGTGAGCGAAGGCACCGACGAACGTAGTGAGGAGGTGACAAATAACTTCGTTAAAACTCAGGGTGTCTTTGACACACTCAACGAAGGAGCTGACGAGTCTTTAGACGAGGAAATGACATATACACATTGCGTACTCTCTCAGTAACAATCCCCCCCCTTTATTTTTGTCGCTAAGAGTGAACTCGACTACTTTTTACTCTTTTGTTAATAAAAGATTCAAATCCCTTAGGGTCTACACTTCGATTTTTGTTTTTTTATTTGATTAACCTATCTATATCATTATTTATAAAAAAATGCTAAACTAATTAGAGTTAATTTACTTAATCAAATTCATGGAAAAATCCAAACAAAACAAATCAGAATACACGGCTACTTGTGCTGAATGCGGAGTAAAATTTGAACTCCCATTCATCCCAACCAGTGACAAACCTGTCTACTGTAACACTTGTTTTAAAAACAAACGAAATCAAGGACGAAATAATCGTGGCGGTCGAGACAGAAGGGACAGAAGAGACAGGCAAATGTTCACAGCAATCTGCGACAACTGCGGTAAAAAAGCCCAAGTACCTTTTCGACCATCTGGTGATAAACCAATTTATTGTGATAACTGCTTTGGCAAAGTCAACAAAGGGGTAGGGCAAAAATCCGACAATCTGCAAGAAATCAATAAAAAACTTGATCTTATTATTGAATCACTTGTAGCTGCAAAAATAATCAAACTTCCAAAAGAAGAAAAACCTAAAAAAGAAACTAAAAAAACAGCAACAAAAAAAGAACCAGCCAAAAAGAAAGCTACAGCAAAAAAGACTACCCCAAAGGGGTCTAGCAAACCTACTAAGAAAAAAGCACCGGCAAAAAAGAAAACTACTGCCAAGAAAAAAATAACCGCTAAAAAAACTAATACTAAAAAGAAAAAATAAAAAAACCCCATTGTCATCCTGAGTGCAACGAAAGATTCTTCACTTTGTTCAGAATAACAATGGGGATTTTTATTTCATTATCTTTTTCTGAATATCTTTTGATTCATCAATTATATTCTTCCAGATCTTTTGCAAAAAAGTCTTTTTTAAACCGTGCTTTTTGGCAAACTTATCAAGTTTTTTATCAATATCCACTTCTCTGGCTTTTTGCAACATGGGAATTTTATGTTTTTTCTTGATCTTGCCAACTTTTTCCACCAGTTTTTTTCGTTTTTTAAATAATTTCATGATATCATCATCCAATTTATCAATTTCTTTACGAACTTTGGTTAAAGGCATAGTTTTTAAAATTAATTTTTATTACTTTTTTTTATTATAACATAAATTTGAATTATTGTTGACAAAATTCTTAACAAATGTTAAGTTTTGATATTCTGATAATTTCAGAAAAATCGTTGTTTGACAACAAGGAGGTGATATAAATGCGAGAATATTATTCACAGGAAATAATGCGCGGTCATCTTGATGAATGTTTGGCTAATTTAAACCATAAATTTGCTAAAAAAAATCAGGCTCAAACAAAACAAATTTTACTAAAATCTATGGCTAATTTTTGTGGTGTAAGCACTGACAGCACTAGACGCTGGTTACACAACATCAATAGTCTGCCTATTTCAGATAAAAAAATCAAATTAATGTGTTTTCTTGATTTGTTAGGCTATAAAATTATTGAGCTGGAAAACATGACTGAAAGTTTACGTGGGTTAACTGAAATTATTGCTTTTAATCTAGTGGGGCTATCTGAAGCAACAAAAATAATCGGTTATAGCAACACTTCAAGGCTTATTGAAATTATAAAAGGTCTTGAAAATCCCGGCCCCCAAAAACAACGAAAAATATGGGATCTTTGGACGGCCCAAAAAGAGGAATTAAAACAAACTAAACAAATGGCTTTTAATTCATTGCCTGAATCTGTTTTGACAGTACTTAAAGATACCGAAGAAATCTCAATCTCAGGAACCGATCAAAATGAAAAAGCTGCTTTATGCCGCGCCAATTTTGACGCCATGGCCACTTTATTAAAATTTATAAGACTACCCAGTTTTAAAAATCTAACCGAGCAGGAACTTTTTGCTCTTTTATCCAGTCATGATGTCAAAATATTATCTGAACTGACTGATGAATTACAAGAAATAAAAACGAAATGCTTACCGGAATAAAAAATAAACCAAAGGAGGTCATAATGGCAAAGAAAAAAATAGTTGTTGTTCCCTTGGCTGAATTAAAAGAAAATTTTTATGTCCGTCAAATATTAAATGAAAACCATGCTATTATGCTGGGCTGTTTACTGGAAGACGGGGTTGAATTACCCCCGATTCTGATTACTCCTGATTATCAGGTAATTGATGGGCGACATCGTATTGTGGCTCACGACATGATAGGCCGAACCGAAATCAAAGCAAAAATTATTGATGACAAGGATAAAGTCAGTCTTATTGCCATGGCTTACAACGCCAATACCGGAGGGGCCCTGCCTCCGACCAAAGAAGACACCGAACATACGATTCGGTTGTTACTGGAGCAAACTGTCAGTGAGAAAAAAATCAAAGAAATGCTAGAAGTCCCGAGCAGTTTGAGCCGTAAATGGATTGACAATGTCAAATCAAAAATAAACCGCCAAAAACTGATGACTGCCTTGGATGCTATTAGCGAAGGCGAACTGACTGCCAAACAAGCGGCTGATAAATACGGGATACCGCCTAATAAACTCAAGGAAGCTTTATCAGGCCGACGTAAGAAAAAAGACGAAGAAGACGCGGTTTCTGCTATGAAAAAAGAGATAAGTAAACGTTTTAGTTCTTTTAACCAACAAACCGCCCATATGCTCGGTAAATTACTTAAACTGGTTGAAGATGCTGATGTAACGCCACAACAGGCTAACGATATCATCAATGACCTAGAAAAAAAACAAGCAAATTCAGCCCATAATATTGCTAAATGGAAAAAAAGATTTCGCGCAGCTTATGGACAAGAAGATGAATAATCTTTTTCTAATTAAATCCCAAAGCCTAAAAACTTTGGGATTTTTATTTTAAAAATAAACTTGCTATTATTAAAGACATGAAAAAACAATATAATTTGCAGACTTATAATTTTAATTTACCCAAAAAATTAATCGCGCAACAACCGGCTGAGCCGGCTGATACTTGCCGGCTTTTGGTTTTAGATAAAAAAATAAATAAAATTACTGATGATAAATTTTTAAATTTAACTGATTATCTGCAAAAAGGTGACGTATTGGTTTTTAATAATTCCAAAGTTATCCCGGCCAGGTTAATTGGCCAAAAACCAACCGGCGGTAAAGTTGAAATTTTATTATTAAAACAAATCAACACCAATACCTGGGAATGTTTGGTTGGGAATCTGCCTATTAAAAAACAAGTTAATGCCAAAATCTTTTTTCCGCACAACCAAAGTTCAGATGACCTGGCAGGAACTATTATTTCAAGAACCAAAGAAACCGCACAAATAAAATTTAATTTATCCGGGCAAAAATTAATGAAGCAAATTTTTGCAATCGGTCAAATGCCAACACCGCCTTATATTAAACGCCTTGCCCGGCAAAACGAATACCAAACTTTTTTTGCCAATGAAAAAAAACTGGGTTCAGTAGCTGCCCCGACAGCCGGTCTTCATTTTACCCAAAGAATATTTAAAAAATTACAGCAAAAAGGCGTACAAATAGAATTTATTACTTTACATGTGGGGCTGGGTACTTTTGCGCCGATCAAAGAAAATGATATTTCTAAACACCAAATTCATTCAGAATATTTTGAACTGGATAAATCTACTGCTGATCGTTTAAACAAGGCAAAAAAAGAAGGGCGCCGAATCATTACAGTTGGGACTACAAGTGTTAGAGTTTTAGAATCTTGTTGTCGCCCGAGTTGTCATCCTGAGCCTGTCGAAGCATCTAACGAGGCCGGATCTAAAAAAAATATAACATTTCAACATGCTCAATATGATATTTTATTAAAACCTCAAAAAGGCTCTACCTCAATCTACATCTACCCAAATTATAAATTTAAATTTATAGACGCAATTATTACTAATTTTCATTTACCGCAATCAAGCTTAATTCTTCTGGTCTCGGCTTTTGCCGGAACCGAGTTTATTAAAAAAGCTTACCGGCATGCCATTAAGCAAAAATACCGTTTTTATTCTTTTGGCGATGTTATGCTGATCAAATAAGTTGACAAATTATGTTACAATTGCAGCAATTAGGGTTACATTTGGGATTTCGTTCACATGTGGTAT
>CAZHFK010000022.1:0-19124 GCA_964531215.1 uncultured Gammaproteobacteria bacterium
TTAAATAATATTAATTATCCCCAAAATGTAACCTTGACTATGCAACTGTACAACATTGTTTAAAAATAAATTTTTAATTTATGCTAGAAGAAGAATATTTAACAAAAAAAGGCTTGGAAAAATTAAAACAAGAATTGGAATATCGCAAAAATGAAAAAAGAAATGAAATTCGCCAGCGTATAGAAGAAGCGATTAAATTAGGTGATTTGTCAGAAAACGCCGAATATCATGAGGCTAAAGATGATCAAGGATTTAATGAAGCAAGGATCAGAGAATTGGTAGAAATAATAAAAAAATCAATAGTTATTAATAATAATAGAGATAAAAGCACTATTAGTATTGGCGATACTATTAAGACTGGTTATGATGGTAAAGAAAAAGAATTTACCATTGTAGGTCCGTCTGAATCAGATCCCTTGCAGGGATTAATTTCTAATGAATCCCCGATTGGCAAGGCTTTTATTGGTCATAAAAAAGGTGATGTTGTTGAAGTTGAAACTCCTTCAGGAATAATAAAATATAAAATTTTATCAATTGATTAAATTATTGAACCACAGTTTATCAGTCAAACCCCGTATTTTAAAATACGGGGTTTGACCTTTTGGCCTAATTTAAGGTAAAATATAGATATTATAAGCTGATTTTTTAAAACAGCTAGTTAATCAATAATAAATAAAAATTATGGCTCAGGACGAGAAACAAAATCGTTTAAATAAATTAGCCAAAATTAAAGCAGAAGAAATTAATCCTTATCCGTCTAATTTTGATAAAAAAAACAGCTTAAAACAAGCTTATAATTCTGAGCTAGGCACTAAAATTAAAACTGCAGGAAGACTTATGACTATTAGGGATATGGGCAAGCTTTGTTTTGGCCATTTAATGGATGAAACTCAAAAAATACAAATCGCTTTACAGGCTGATACTGTTGGGAAAGAAAAGTATAAATGGTTTGTAAAAAATATTGATATGGGTGATTTTATCGGAATTGACGGTGAAGTTTTTAAAACCCATAAAGGTGAAATTTCAATTAAAATACAAAATTATCAATTATTAGCTAAAGCTTTGCGGCCTTTACCTGAAAAATGGCATGGTTTAACAGATGAAGAATTGAAATTAAGAAAGCGTTATTTAGATTTTATTGCCAACCCAGAGTTAAAAGAATTATTTTATCGCAAAGCCAAATTTTGGCAGGCTTGCCGTGATTTTTTATTTAAAAATGAATTTTTAGAAGTTGAAACTCCTATTTTGGAAACTACGCCTGGCGGAGCTGATGCTGAGCCTTTTATTACTCATCATAAAGTCTTGGATATTGATTTATATTTACGTATTTCCATGGGGGAATTATGGCAAAAAAGGTTAATGGTGGCAGGCTTTGAAAAAACTTTCGAAATTGGCAGGCAATTTCGTAATGAGGGGATGAGCCGGGAACATTTACAAGATTATACTCAAATGGAATGTTATTGGGCTTATGCCGATTATAAGCAGATGATGCAATTAGTTGAAAAAATGTATAAATATATATTAAAA
Source organism: uncultured Gammaproteobacteria bacterium (assembly GCA_964531215.1). Lineage (GTDB taxonomy): Bacteria > Patescibacteriota > Patescibacteriia > CAIXNZ01 > CAIXNZ01 > WJKP01. Next base: position 1,528 of record CAZHFK010000022.1, read on the forward strand.
CAAGTTTATAATAAATTACAATTTGAAATTAATGGTTTTACAGTGGATTTTGATCAACCCTGGCAGGAAGTTGATTATGTTAAGACTATTCAAAAGGAATTTGAAATTGATGTAAACAAGGCAACCCAAGAAGCTCTAATTAATAAATTAAAAGCATTAAAAGTTGATTTTGATAATAATTTATCAAAAGCCCGTTTGATTGATATTTTATGGAAACAAGTTCGGAAAACCGTTGTTGGTCCTGTTTTTTTAATTAATCATCCCGTAGAAGTTTCGCCTTTGGCTAAAAGAGACAGTAAGGATCCTAATAAAGTTCAAAGATTTCAAATTATTTTAGCCGGTTCGGAAATGGGAAACGGCTATTCTGAATTAAATGATCCGATAGATCAATCTGAAAGATTCAAAGAACAGGCTAAAATGCGTGAATCCGGTGATTTAGAGGCTCAAATGCATGATCAGGATTTTGTAGAAGCTTTGGAATACGGCATGCCGCCAACAGCTGGTTTTGGTTTTTCAGAACGTTTATTTTCATTTTTGGAAAATAAAACAGCCCGTGAATGCCAGTTGTTTCCTTTAATGAAACCGGGAAAATAAAATTTAAATAAAAAGAAAAGGGGAGACCCAGCTGGATCTCCCCTTAATTTTTAAGCCATTAGACACATTTTAGTTTGAGCGGGATCAATTTTGACCGGGTATTTGCCCGTAAAACAGGCACAGCAAAAATCAGTTGATTTAAGCTCATGTACTTTTGCAGCTATAATTAATGTATCTTTGATTGGCAGATAGCCCAAATAAGAGGCATTGATACTTTGTCGTATTTTTCCAATATTACTGTCAAATCTGGCAGCAATAAGATCATTGACATTATAAGTATCAACGCCATAAAAACAAGGATGGGTATAAGGGGGCGCGCTAAGTAGCCAGGCAATCCTAATTTTGGGGTAGATATCAGGATAAAGCTCTTTAAGGGATTGCCTAGCCATTTTGATAAGTGTCCTGGAAACATTTGATCTAACCAGTGAATCATCAATAAAGATAAGCCAAATTTCCTTTTGCATCTTAGCCAGGAAATAAAGCTCCTTTTTTAGAGCTTTGAATAAAGTGAAGTATTTTTTTTTGTTTTTTTTGATGCGATCTTCTTCATCTGGCTCTAAGAAAGTTCGGCCTACGTGAGGATTTTTATAAAGCGCTGGCCAATAAAATGATTGACCAGGAAAAATTAAACTCTGGGAAGATTGATAGCCTAAGGCAGCCATTTCACCGGAATTCATTATCGGAATAACAATGCCTGGTTTAGCATGTAAATCAAAAAGTCTTTCTCCGAATTTTTTTCGAATTACAGCAACTTTTTCGTTATAGCCAGCCTGTAAGTAGATATCTTCAAATATACAAAAAGCTCTTTTGCCTTTTTTTAGACCCTGATGGTTTTTAAGTGTTTTTGAACCAATTTTGGCTTCAACTATTTGTCCAGGGCTAACATTCCCCAGGTATTTGGCATCACGTCCATACCAAGCAACCGGTTCTGACGCAAAAATAAAACTGTCGGGTGTTTCCGCAATTTTTAAGGGACGAATTCCATGAGGATCGCGAAAAGCAAAAATACCTTCATTAGTTAATAAAAGACAGGAATAAGCACCTCTTATTTTTCGCATAGTTGCTTTTATTGCTGTAACAATACGATGCTTGCCCTTGGCTTTATTACGAAGTGGATTTTCCAGAAAATAAACAATTAACCTCACAATTAGTTCGGTGTCAGTTTCAGTTATAAAGTTATGAATTCCGTGATTATTGAGAAAAGTTTTTATTTCCGAAAGATTGGTTAGATTGCCATTTTGCACTAAAGCAATATTGATCCGCAGTTTTTCTGAGTCTAAATAAAAAGGCTGACAATTGGCTAGGCCTGGCAAATCTTCCATATCCTCAAATTCAACTAGGGGATTGATTGGCTTTTGTTTTGTCCTTTCGGTTTGATTGACACCACTTCCAGTAGTTGAATATCTGTTTTGGAAAATTGTAGCCAAGCCTTTTTTTAATTCAGCCCAGGTCAAAGGAATGGCTTCAATAAATTCACCATAGCCTTTTTGTGTTCGTAAGTTGATTCCATCGGTTATGGTAATGCCAGCTGATTCATTCCCTCGATAATTAATAGCAATACCAGCATTTCTTGCTCTTAGGGCAATAAGTTCTTTTTGTTTATTTTTTAAGACTTCACCTCCGATACCACACATGTTATCCTCCTTTTTGGTTTTGATTTATTATCAAAATTGTTAATGTGCTATTGATATTTAAAGCTTATAAAATCTTGATTACAATGTCAATTTTTGCTAGAATTTAGTTATGCAGTTAAGCCTAAAACAATTTAAATATTTTATTATTAACAGTAAAATTTGCTCGGATTTTAGCTGAAATTTTTATTTATAATAAATTATTTAATATTAATCATTTTAAAATATATGTTAGATATAAATTTTATAAGAGAAAATTTAAAAAAATTAAAACAAGTAACCAAAGACAAGGGCATTGAATTGGATTATGACAAATTATTAAAATTAGATGATAAGAGAAGGGAATTAATTCAAAAAATAGATGATTTAAGACAAAAAAGAAATGCTAATGCCGAATTGCTTAAAGATCCGCAAAAAAGGACTGATAATTTAATCAATCAAGGCAAAGTTTTAAAAGATAAATTAACAGCTTTAGAAAATGATTTTAATAAAGTTAAAGTCCAATTTGACGAAATGATGCTAAAGGTGCCAAACCTTATTTCAGAGGATACACCAGTTGGGCTTGATGAATCTGCCAATAAGGTTATTGATAAAAAAGGTGAATTGCCTGAGTTTGATTTTAAAATTAAAGATCATTTGCAATTAGGTAAAGAATTGGATATTTTGGATATTGATAGAGGCGTAAAGGTTTCTGGTTTTCGTGGTTATTATTTAAAAAATGACGGTGCTCGAATGCATTTAGCAGTTTTAATGTATGTTTTTAATAAATTAATTGCTAAAGGCTTTACTCCTTTTATTCCTCCGACTTTGGTTAGAGAAATGGCCTTAATAGGTTCCGGACATTTTCCGGAAAGCAAAGAAGAAGTTTATCAAATTGGCAATCCTGGTAAATTGGAAACAGGGGAAACTGTTAAAGAATCATTGTTTTTGGCCGGTACTTCTGAGCCGTCATTGCTTGCTTATCATGCCAATGAAATTGTAGATAAAAAAGAATTACCTTTGAAATATTGTGCTTTTTCACCTTGTTATAGAAGTGAAGTAGGGAGTTATGGTAAAGATACCAAGGGCATTTATAGATTACATGAATTTTGGAAAGTTGAGCAGGTAATTATTAGTCAGGCTGATATTAAAGAAGGGGTCAAATTACTTGAAGATTTACGTGAAATTGCCGAAGAAATTATACAGGATTTTAAATTACCCTATCAGGTTGTTTCAATTTGTACCGGTGATATGGGCGCAGGTAAATACAAAATGTATGATCTCGAAACTTGGATGCCGTCTCGCCAATCTTATTCCGAAACTCATTCGGATTCTTTTTTAACTGATTGGCAGGCTCGTCGTTTAAATCTTAGATATAAGGACAAAAAAGGTGAAATTAAGTATGCTTATACTTTAAATAATACTGCTTTAGCTTCTCCCCGCATTTTAATCGCTCTTTGGGAAAATTATCAAAATAAAGACGGCAGTATAACAATACCAGAAGTTTTAAGACCTTATTTGGCCAATCAGCAGAAAATTACTAAAAAATAAAATAATTTAATCATGAAAAAATTTTTTAGGAAAATAGCTGTTTTTATATTGCAATGGCAGGCTCAATTTTATATTAAAAAATTTAAACCAGATATAATTTTAGTTTTTGGCCAAATTAACCGCACCAATATAAAAGAAGAAATAGTTAAAGAGTTATTCGATAATGGCTATAAAGTAAGAGGTAATTTAAAAAGCTATAATTCTGAACTTGGCGTTCCTTTGGCCATTTTAGATTTACAAGCCGGGTTTTCTTCCGTGTTTAAATGGATTAAATTGCTTTTAAGAGGTTTTTGTAAGCTATTAATTGAAAAAGCAACAAATAAGGATATTTTAATTTTGGAAGTGACAATTGACAAGCCAAGAGATATTAAATATTTGTTTAAACAGCCTGATATCGTTATTTTTAGTGATTTTGAGGCTAATTTTAGTCCAAAATTGCAAGAATTTGTTAGGGATTTAATCAATTTCTGGGTAGGGGAGCCCCTAATTATTTTAAATGAAAATTTATTATCCGAAATGCAATTAGCTGATAATAAAATTTATCAATTTGGTTTATCAGATAAATCATTAATAAAAGCTTATGACTTGCAACAACTTGAAAATGGTCAGCAATTCAGATTTAATTTTAATGGGGAAGAGGGGGTGGTGAGGTTGAGTAAATTTGGTATTCATGCGATCTGGAATTGTTTAATATCAAAATTTATTTTAAATTATTTAAAAAAATATAAATTATAATGTTTTTTAAGAAAAAAAGAAAAAATAAATTTACCAATAAATTATATAGGGTGGAAAGGCAGACGCGTTATAAGAATCCTTTAAAAATAAAAAAAGGTTTATTTAAATTCAAACTTTTTAGAATAATAAATTTATTATTGATTGCAGGAATTTTAGGTTGTTTATATTTTTTTATTTTTTCTAATTTTTACAATATTAACAATGTTGAAGTGACTGGTAATGAAATTATATCCACTGAGGATGTTTTGGATATCACTAATAATTATTTAGCTAAAAATAAATTATTACTTTTAAAAAATAAAAATATTTTTTTATTTAATAAGTCAGATTTAGCATCAGACATAAATGAGGTCGTTATTTTGGATAATATGGTTATTGAGAAAATTTTGCCCAATACCATAAGGATAAATATTCAGGAAAAAGCCGTTGCTTTTAAATGGTTAACCAATCAGCAGACTTATTTGGTTGATCAGCAGGGAATTGTTATAAAAAGATATTATAAATTGGTTACGCCTAAAATTTTTCAATTAACTCAAATTGAGCCTGAAAATGATAATAAACAAAATGATAATTTATTGATAATTAAAAATTTAGCAAATCAAGATATTAATTTAGGTGATAAAATTATTAATGCTCAAGATATAAATTTTATTTTTAATTTATTAAAAAAATTGGAAAAAAATGATTATTTTGTAATAAAAGAGCTGTCTGTCCCTAATAATTTTCCGGGATATATAACAATTACCACGCTTAATGATTGGCAAATTCATTTCAATTTGGCTGATTCAGCTGATAGCCAAATAAATCGTTTAAATGTATTAATTAGAGATAAGATAAAAAAAGAAAATTTATCAGCTTTGAATTATATAGATTTGAGATTGGGAGAAAGTATTTATTATAAATTTAAATAAAAACACCGGTCTTATACAACTTTATGTTGTTGCCGGTGTGGTCTGTTTTGCCCATCTTAGTAATCTGGCGACAAAATCCCAGGTTTTACAGAATTGAGGGCGATTCAATGTCGGCATTTATTCCTCCTTAATGATAGATATTATAATATATCATATATTTTGCAATTTGTCAATATCTGGTTATTTGAGTTAAATAGTTTAATCTGGAATTATAAATATTGATTAATTAAATATAATGGATTTTATCCGTTTAAATGAATTGAAATTACTATTAAATTTAAATAAAATTGATGAGAAAAGTGTTTGGCTTGGTCTGTATAAATATGGTAAAATAATGTTTAAATGTGCTCGCGTTGTGTCGTATAAGATATATTGTGCGTCGCCATATTGTTCGTAAAATAGACACTCTCCTGTTAATTTGTTAATAAAAAAGAAGTATTTTAAAATACTTCTTTTTTATTTATTTTAATTGTGTTTTATTTTTATTTTTTAAAATATTCACCTAGTTCTTTATCTTTTTGTAATTTTTTAACATTTTTATTGACTTGTTTATAAAATCCTGGATAATGGCTTCTGGTTATCCAGTGTCCTTTAAAAAATTGTTTATAGGGCTTTTTTTGATAATGTGCTATCTCATGGGCAATTACACGTAAAATTGAATTAATGCTCTTGGGTTGTCTTCTTTTGGGGGTGTAAATATCCAAAGCAATTGTTTTTGTTTTTAAATTAATATAACCGACAGAAAAATTTTTAGCCGTATTAATCGGTGCTTTTCTGTTCATTACTTTGAAAGTAAAACCCATAATTTTTAAACATTTACAGGCTTGATTAAAGATTTGTTTTATTTGATAATAATATGATGATTGATTCATATTTATTTTATTAATTACCGCACATATTACTTTGTAATGCTTGTATTGTTTTTGATGGGTCAAGCAGATTGGGTGGTTTTGTAGAAAGATAATGTGTACGGCAATAATTAGCCCCCCCCCCTACTCTTTTGCCAGAAGGAGGATACCATCTGGCACTATTACTTGTTTTACCTTTATATAATTCCAAATGTAACATACCGCAATGTCCGGCTACACCTAAAAATTCACCGGCTTTTACTGTTTTACCGACCCGGATGCCACTGGCAAATTTATCAACATCTATTTCCGCATAATTTATCGTATATTCTCCGTGGTTGATCATAATTTTTCCAACTTTGCCGGGACCTGTCCAGCCAGATCGACAGTCGTAAAAATTTTTGGAAATACCAGTAATAACTCCATCAGAAATGGCAATAACGTGTCCTGGGCTTTTTGTATAAATATCAATTCCGGCATGACATCTTTTGCCACTACTTCTTTTATTTCCCCAATTCCAGCTAATTCTTTTAAAACTATTACTAGCTACAGGAAAGCATTTTCCACCTATGCTTGGATAATTGGCGCCCTTAACTCCTGTTGATATGCCGACTGAATTTTCAAATTCTGGTATGCCATATTCTTCTGAGGTTGCTTGAATATAACTTATGCCGGCTTGACTACCAATAGATGTAATACCTACAACGGATAAAATCGTATAACTTAAAAGCGCAATACCAAGGGCAATAAAAGCTCTTAAGATCATATTTTTAGCGGATTGCATTTGTTCGGGATTACCGCCTGAAGATGCCCAAATTATACCAGATATAATAATAACCACAATGGCGATTGGTATGATTATATATAAAGCAGCAGTATAAATATTACCGGCATATTCATAAACATTTGAAGCTTTAGTGTATTGCAAAATCGGTATTTGTAGCTGTAAACTGGCTGTTTCGGCAAATTCATGACAGCATTTTTTATTTGGATCAGGACAGAGTCCTGCTGCATCATCTTCAGATTCCCAATCTTTACAAGTATCACGACAAACCCCGTCCCCGCCCGGGTATTTTTTTTCGCAAGTTTGCTGAGCAATTACAGGATTTGTAGTTAAACAAAATAAAAAAAATCCAATAAAAATAATTAATAAATATTTTGTTTTGTTATTTTTTATTACCATGTTATGTGTCGTAAAATAAAATGAGATATTAACAGCCCCCTTCCTGGGCACAGCATTGTCTGAAGATTTGCATAGCACTATCAGCATAAGTTTCTGCGGCGGATCCACTACCATTATATTTCCTAAAAGCAGTTCTATAATCTCCTCCTCTAAAATTAGCTTTCCATAAGCGAGCCGAGCCTTCAAGATTACCTCTAGGATGTAATAACTCTTTAGCGGTTAAGCATTTGCCGCTAAATTTTCTACTCGGAGTAGTTCCGGCACAAAAATTGCCAGGAAAAATAGTTAATTGCCCTAGTCCAATTCCATGAGAAAATCGCCAATCCAAACAAAGATCTTCACTATTACAAATATTTTTATCATCGTTAAATACTTTAGCTTTAATACCAGTTGGACTAAAAGTCGCTCCACTATATTTTTTACCAGAAGAAACAAATTTTTTACGAGCCGATATATTAAGTCTGGCATTTTCGTCATGACCAATTGCATTCGGTTTGCCGCCTGATTCTTTTTTTAATATAGTTTTCATTACACAGGGATGAATACCAACATCATTAGAAACTTCTACTGCCCATTGGATTATTTCTTCACCGGTAGCATCTAGTGAGAATGGTTCTGAATTAATCAAACCATAATATAAATCATTTGGAATTTCTTGTATCGGACTGATTGATTGAACATTTAATGAGCCAATTTCAGTTATACCAACAAATGATAATAAAACATAACTAAAAAGTGCGATGCCTAAACCTATAAAACCATGTAAAATACGACTTTTAGCTTTATTAATTAATTGCTTATCACCACCGGCTAAAACCCATAAGATCCCGGAAAAAATTATTACAACTATAATTACAGGAACTATAATATATAAACTTGCTTCATAAATTTTAGCAATATACTCTGTTATATCTTTTGCCCTTGTATATCCCAATAAAGGAACTTGAAGTTGAAGGTCAGCCGTAGCGGCTAATTTATGACAGCATTTTTCTTTTGATTTTATACAAAGAGATGTATCTGGATCTTCATTAAAATCAGGAGAACAAGCTTCAGCACAATAACCATCAGTATAACGATCAGCACAAGCGGTTTGGGCTTTACTAATTTGAGGAATTAAAAAAAGTATAATTATTAATAAGAATAATTTGATTAATTTTTGTTTAGAGATTTTCATTTTATTTTGTTAAATATTTACCTTAAATTAAAAATAGTAGTGTATCAAATTTCATTTAAATCAATTAAAAATTTGCTAAATAATAATTTAAGGATTAATTCTTACTACACATTTAGGTTTTCCAGCTCCTACCCAGCGGTGAGAATCAAAGGGGGTGCCCAAAATAGCCTTACCAGGATGTCTGCCACTGTTAGGATTTGAAGTCCCGCCACCGCCATGGCTTTCAAATATAGTACCACTACCTACATAAAGGTAGACATGGCCAACTCCATGTCCACAACCAGAAGGGTAACCAACAAAATCTCCGGCTACTAGTGGTTTTCCATTTATTGAGCTAGGGCCAACACTATTGATCTTTTCGCTTTTACTGCAATCACAACCAAACATTGAGCCAGTATATGATGGAGGACTTTTTAACCCCGCGCATTTATATGCAAAACTCACAAAACCAGAACAATCAAGGCAAACTGTTCCTGTTGGGCAAAAAGATTTACATGGAGCGACTCCGCAATCCTTACTATCAGCAGTATAAGGTGGTCCATTCCATATTTTCCCGCCCATTCGATAAGTAACCCTACCAACAGATGATTGGGCTATTTGTTCCATGACTGAGGCGCCTCCTGATTTAGGACAGTAAATATCGCCAGGAATAACACCCGGAGCGCTAACATTAAAGCCTGCTGGTGGCGAACTAAATATATCTGGTGATTCTATTTCTTCAATATATTTAATATCAGGTGTCCCTAATTCGGTTATACCAACAAATGATAAAATCACATAACTTAAAAGGGCTATAGTTAAACCAATAAAAGCACTGGTAATATATTTTTTGGCTTCTTTTATTTTGGCTACATCTCCCCCAGCAAGAATCCATTTAATACCAGCAAATATTATTATAACGATAACAATCGGTACCATAATATAAAGTGATGCTTCATATATTTTACCTATATATTCTGCTATACCCGAAGCTTTAGTATAACCAAGCAAAGGAACTTGTAAGGTTAATTCAGCTTGTTTTGCGGGTGAAGCTGCTTTTAAATTTAAGGTAAATAAAAAAATATAGCCTAATAATGTAATACCAGTAATAAGAAAAATTTTATTATTAATAAAATTTTTAGATTTCATTATTTTTTATAATTTTATTTTTATAATTAAGGCAAATATTCTAAAGGATTTACAGGAATACCGTTTAATCTGACTTCAAAATGCAAATGCGGGCCGGTTGATAAATTACCCGCGCCTAGCGTGCCTGGCATTCCGCCTGTTAAGCCAATAACATCACCTGTTTCAACAAAAGTATCTTCAGTAACATAAATGGCACTGACATGACCGTAGACTGTGGAGATATTATTATCATGAATTAAAATTATATAACTATAGCCATAGCCGGCATCTTTAACTCTAGCGACATAGCCAGGTGCTGGCGCTGAAATAGCCGTGCCTTGGCTGGCTCTTAAATCAATAGCCGGATGTTCAAAAATATAACGATAAGGATAATCAGGATCATGAAAATAAGCTGTTACAGTATGAGGTGCGGGAATTGGCCAGCTAAGTAAGGTGGTTTTGGGTGAAGTACTGCCACTTCTTAATCTTTCTATTCGGTCTTCAATTTTATGTTTGATGTTAAAGATGTCAGTGCCAATAGCTTCCTGTCTTTGTCTTGTTTCAACTAAAAGTTTTTCAAATTGAATTTCTGAAGATTTTGTTTCTAAAAGAAGTATTTCTTTAGCTTTATTTTCTTGTTTTAACTTTTCTTCCTGGGCCTCTTGTTCTTGTTTTAGTTCTTCCAATTCTTCTTGACGGGTTATTTTATCGGTTCTTTGAACTTCAATTGCTTCTTTTAATAATTTTAGCCGATCAACAGAGTTTTTGATATTATTTTGAATTTCTTCCAAATAATTTAATTGGTTAAAAAATTCAGCAAATGAATCATTAAGAATTAAAATTTCCAAATATGATTTTTGATCGATTTGATCTATTAATTTAATATATTCAATTAAATTGTTTTTTTGCAGTTCTATGTCTTTTTCTTCTTTGTCAATTTGAAATTCCATTGATTCTATTTCCAGCTTTATTTTATCTATTTGCAATTGTGTTGTTTTTATGTCCAATTCTAATTTTAAGATTTGATTATCGAGCAAAGAAATTTGATTTTTTAATGATGCAGCTTTATCTCCGTATTCTTCAATTTTTTGCGCATATTCTTCAGCAGCTTTTTTTAAATTTTCTATTTTATTTTCATTATTTTTGATTTTTTGATTTAGATCTTGAATTTCTGAATCATCAGAATATAAATTATAATTTGTTTCTGAGGCAACACTAAAATTGCAGCTTAAAATCAATAGGCCTAAAATTAACAGGAAAATTAATTTTTTAATTTTTTTCATCTTGCCCATATTATAACATATTTTTAACACAAAAGACAGCCTGTTTAAAGCTGTTTTTTGTGGAATATTTTAATAATAATTATTTTAATTTATTTTGTGCTTTATTAATTCTTTCAATTGATTTATCTTTACCCAATACCCAGGCAATTTCAAAGGGGTTTGGTGAATTTTGTTGACCTGATAATGCAACTCTCATCGGCCAAAGTATGTCCCCTACCCCATAATTATTTTTTTTGATCCAGTCGGTTATTTTAGTTTCCAAATTTTCAATTTTATTAAAGTCTTGATTTTTTAAAGTTATTAAAAAATCCTCCAATTTTACCAGATTTTCAAATGTTTCTTTTTTGTTTGATTTTTTCCAGATTAATAATTCTGGATTATAATCAAGTCCATCTTTATAAAAGAAGTCAATATTTTGGCTAATATCAGATATTTTTTTAATTCTTTCTCGTTCAATATAAATAATTTTTTCTAATAATTCCCCATTTTTTATTTGCGGCAAATAAGGTTTACATAATTCGATTAATTTTTTAAATTTTAAATTACGAACATACCAGCCATTAAGCCAGTCTAATTTTTCAAGATCAAAGACAGCGCTTGATTTATTGATTTTGTCTAAAGAAAATTCATTGATTAAATTTTTAATTTGACCTTGGCTAAAATTAAAATCGTCGTTGCTTAATTCTGGTAAATTAAAAAATTCTTCAGTACTGCCAGCCCCAGGATTCCAGCCTAATAAGGCAATAAAATTAATTAAAGCGGCTGGTAAATAACCTTGTTTTAAATATTCTTCCACTGCGACATCATTTTGTCTTTTGCTTAATTTTGATTTATCAAGGTTTAATAATAATGGTAAATGAGCAAAGGTCGGTAATTCCCAGTCAAGAGCTTTGTAGAGTTTTATATGTTTAATAGTGCTGGATAAGAATTCTTCCCCTCTTATTACATGAGTTATGTTCATTTTATGATCATCAATAACATTGGCAAAATTATATGTTGGATAACCATCACTTTTAATCATAACAAAATCATCTTGGTGTTCCATGTTAACAGTGATATTGCCGTGAATTTCATCAGACCACTGTTGGCGTTCTTTCTTTTGTGTATTGTTGTCAGGTAGCATTTTAAATCTAATAACATGAGGTTCATTATTGGCGATTCTTTTTTTGACTTCTTCATTTGATAATTTATGACATTGGCGATAATGTCCCCAGTAACCAGGTGGTTGTTTATCTTTTTTCTGTTGTTCACGAATTTTGTTCAAGTTTAATTCTTGACAAAAACAATAATAAGCTCGCTCCGAATCAATTAATTGTTCAGCGTATTGTTTGTAAATATCCAGTCTTTGAGATTGATAAATAACTTTTTTATTATCCCTTTGTAATTTAAATTTATCTAATAATTCAATTATTTGCTGGTCAGAGCCGGGCACCAAACGAGCCTGATCGGTATCTTCAATTCTGAGTAAGAATTCGCCTTTATATTTTTGGGCAAATAAAAAATTATATAAAGCTGTTCTAAGTCCGCCGACATGCAAAAATCCGGTTGGACTGGGAGCAAACCTGGTTTTTATTTTAGGCATAATTAATGAGTTATTTTTTTCTTAAATTCTTCAATTAAATTAATTGATTTTAATATTGCATTTTTATTGTCTTTATCTTCTAAAGCCGCCATGATTTCTTCTTCGGGTAAATCAGTTAAGGCAACAATCTTAATAAATTCTTTAAGCCTTTTTTGAGTTTCGGCCGGATAATCATTTAATTTTTGCATTAATTCAATGGTGCCCTGACCTTTGATATATTTTTGTTTGGCTATTTCCAAAAGTAATTCCTGATCAGATAATTTTTGTTTTTCATCAGCTTCGGCTATTTCTTTTAAATTATTAAAATTAGGCTGATATTCATTTGAATTTTTTAATTTTTCTAAATTTGGCATATTTTATAAATAATTTTTAAAATTTTTTAGTCCAATTTTTATTAAAGTTTTTTTGAATTCGGGTGCCAGATTTAATATTTTATTTTTATTAACCCATTGCCACTGGCTATGTTCACGAGGATCAAGTTTTATATCATTATCATTGCCTATAAATTTTAATAAAAATAAAGTTTGTTTTTGGCCTTTAAAGTGATCAAAATCTTTGTCATATTTTGGCCATTTATATTTATGACAATTTTTTAACATTTTAATTATTTTAAATTTATCAGTACCAAGTTCTTGTTTCATTTCTTTTAAAATAGCTTTTTGTAATTCTTGTTTTGATTTTGCGTTTTTAGCCCCACCTTGTGGCAATTGCCAGTAATTATTATTAGCGTGTTTGGTAATTAATATTTTTTTATCATCATTAATAATAAAACCAGCTACATTTTTTCTGTAAAATAACTGACTATGAATCCTAAAATAAATACAAGCTAATGGAAATATTATAACAGCATTTATTATCCTTGGCCAGCGCCGGGGTTCTTGTATTAAGCGCCATAACCATTCTAAGCCTAATCGTCGCCAAGTTTGAGGCGCTCTTTTAATTTCTCCGGCAATAAAATCAATACTCCCACCTACTCCTAACATTAATTTTATATTTAAATTAGCAATATTTTTAGCCATAAAGTATTCTTGTTTGGGCGCGCCCAGATTAATCATAATAATATCAGGAGCTAGATTATTGATTTGTGAAATTAAATCAGGTTGGTCAGATTCTCCTTTTTGATTAAAATTACCACCATTAGTATATTGAATAGTTAGATTTGGATGTTTTTTATTTATATTTTTTAAAGCTTTGAGGCCAATTTTTTGTTTTCCCCCCAGTAAAAGGACTGAATAATTATTTTTTTCGGCAAATTTTAATAATTGATTGGTTAAATCAATTCCAGTAGTTATATTATTTAAAAAATTACCCCATAAAGGCACAACTAATTTTAAGCCAAAACCATCAGGTATGGAAATAAAAGAATGTTTTAAAATCCTGCGAAATTTTTTATTTTTATAACCGATAAGACAAATTTCAGGATTTGGCGTAACAATATAGCCCTTTTGGGGAGTAGTTAAATGCTTTTTAATTTGATTAATAACCTGATCCAGGGATAAGTCATTAATTTTTGTACCTAAAATATAGATTTTTTTCATTGAGCTGAATAATAAATTTTTACAGGTGTACCAACATGAGACCAATTATATAACCATTCGGCATCGGGCAATTTTAGATTAACACAGCCATGGCTGACTCGTGTGCCAAAATTCCAATGCCAGTAAGCACCATGAATCGCATAGTTTTTATAAAAAGGCATAATATGAGGTACATTAAATAATTCATAATTATCAGGATGTTCCGAGCCATAATACCCTCTCATTGTACTAGTGGGAACTTTGGCATAAATTTTATATTCGCCTAAAGGTGTGGGAAATTTCCATGTACCGGTTGAAATCCAAAATTCTTTAACTGGTTGGCCTTTGAAATAAGTAAATAATTTTTGATGACTAATGTCAATTTCAATAGATTTATAAGAATCGTATTTATCAATCGGAGAAATTGTTTGGGGGGCTGCCAATATTTCTGTTTGGCCGTCATTATTAATGTCACCATCAGCAATGGAAATACCGCCTTTAAAATTATCAAAAATAAATAAGGTCGGGTTGATTTTGGGAATACCTTCTTTATTGAAAAATCTTAAATGAGCTCCGCCACTATAACCGGCTCCGGTTAAAATTTCCAAGTAACCGTCTTGGTCAACATCGCTACTTGCCAGATTGACACCACCCCAAAATCCTTGCGGATAAGCAATGAATTGATTGATCAAATTACCGTTATAATCAAAAATTCTGACCATTGGATCCTTTTCAATATAAGGTGCTGTGATTATTTCAGCGGTTTTGTCATTATTTAAATCAGCCGCTAAAACCGAAACACCGCCTTTAAAACCGTCGTCATAAGCATATAGACCCTTAATAAAATTACTGTAATTATCAAAAATTTTAATTATAGGCTCTTGATCATAACCAGCCCCAACTATGATTTCTGGTTGACCGTCACCATTAACATCACCGACTGAAACATTGGCGCCGCCTCGTAAATTTTTATCAAAAGCAAAAAAACTAAAATAAGCAAAGCCAAGATTATCAAAAATTCTTATTTGCGGGCCGCCACCTTCATTTGGTGCAGTAATAATTTCAGGTGAACCGTCATTATATAAATCCGCTGTAATTACTTTAAAGCCTTTTTGAAAAGTTTCAGCATAGGCTAAAAATTGATATTGAAATTCACCAAGATGATTGAATATTTTTACCCAAGGTTTTTCATTACGGCCAGTGGCTACTATGATTTCTTTATAACCGTCGTTGTTTAAGTCAGCCGTAGTAAGATTAGCGCCTTGGGCTGTCGATTCTTCTGAAAAAGGATAAAATTCGTGTTCCAACTTAAAATTTTCGGAATTTAAAATACGCACCATTGGTCTGGTGATCATATTATTATTGGTTGTTTCTTGGGCAATTGCCTGTGCCGGTAAAATTAAACTTACTATTAAGCAAAGTAATATTTTTTTCATAATTTTATTATACTAAATTATGTTGTTTAATTATAGAATAAGTCGGTCCTTGCGGACTTAATTGACTTTCCATAAGATCAATTGAATTTATTTGAAAATTTGAATCTGGAAGTTTAAAATCAGGAATTTTGATAGAGGTTTTAAATTTAACCCGGCCTAAAGTTAAATGTAAACGAAAAGGCTTTTTGTCCATTTTAAAGCCTAGTTGAGCTAAACCTTCGTCTGTTTTTTTATGTAATTTAATTATTTTTCCATCATTTAATTCTTTAATTTCCAGAAAGATTACCTTGGGATTATTAAGATCAGGAAAAGCATTAATAGTATCAGATAAGGCAAAATTTAAAATTGGAAAGTTGGCAATAATCGGTGCTAAGGCTTGATTAATCTCTGGAATTTTTTGTTCCGGAACAGAACCTAAAAAATGTAAAGTTACATGAAGGTTTTGGGGCTCAACCCATTTAATCGGTTTATTTTTATTGTTTTTTTGCAAGTTTAAAATAAGCTCGGCGAGCTGTTTTTTTATGGTTGTGGGTAGATTTATTGCTAAAAACAGACGTTTTGTCATATAATAAGAGTATATGAAATTAGCGCAATTTTGGCAATTAAAAAATAAAAAAATCCAGTGTCAACTTTGCAATCATTATTGCTTAATTGATAAAGGCAAAACAGGTCTTTGTGGCGTGCGGAAAAATATTAATGGCCGGCTGTATTCTTTGGTTTATGGCAGGGTGATTGCTGAAAATATTGACCCGATTGAGAAAAAACCCCTATTTCATTTTATGCCCGGCAGTTTAAGCTATTCAATTGCCACGGTTGGTTGTAATTTTCGTTGCCAGCATTGTCAAAATGCTGATATATCACAATATCCGATTAATGAGCAATTAAAAAATGAGAATTTAGTTTTTGGTAAACAAATGGAAATTAAAGAAATTATTACCAAAGCCAAATCAGCTGGCTGTGAGTCAATTGCTTATACTTATACAGAACCAACAATTTATGCCGAATTTGCACTGGATTGTATGAAATTGGCTAAAAAGCATGGTTTGAAAAATGTTTGGGTTTCTAATGGGTATACAAGCAAAGACGCTTGGGCTAAAATACTGCCCTATCTTGATGCAATTAATATTGATTTAAAGTTTTTTAATAATGAAAACTATTTAAAAATTTGCGGAGCAAAGCTGTCGCCAATTTTAGAAAATTTAAAATTTTTAAACAGGAAAAAAATTTGGCTGGAGGTGACTACTCTGATAATACCCGGTTTAAATGATTCTGATAAAGAAATTTTAAATATTGCCCAATTTATTAAAGATTATTTAGGTCCAGAAACGCCTTGGCATGTTTCCCGATTTTTCCCGCAATACAAAATGCAGGATCAAGACGCTACTAAGGAAAAATTAATTTATAAAGCTTATAAATTAGGTAAAGAATCCGGTTTAAAATATGTTTATGGCGGCAATATTGTTTCTGATATTCATGAGAATACTTATTGCCCCAAATGTGGTGAATTAATAATTAGGCGAACCGGTTACGATATCGATTGTTTTGATAAAAAAAGCAAATGCCCTGAGTGTGGTGAGCATATTGAGTTAATTTTAAAATAGTTTATATTTATAAAAAAAAATAAATGAATGTTATACTTGACATTCTTTTTTTTATTTAATATAATTTAATTAGCACTCTTTAATGGCGAGTGCTAAATTGATCGTTAATTATTTTCATTTAATTATGTTTAATATAAATAAATTTACTACAAAATCGCAAGAATCTTTGCGTCAAGCTCAGCAAATTGCGGCTGATTCAAAAAACCAGCAAGTCGACGGACTTCATTTGATGGCGGCTTTACTTTTACAGGAAGATAGTCTGGTTTTGACTATTTTAAAAAAAATAGAAATTGAAGTAGCTGAATTAAAAAATCAAATCGCCCAACAAATTGAGGGATTGGGTAAAAGTAAAGTGGAATTAAATTATACGCAGATGTTTTTAACGGAAGATTTGGCTAAAGTATTAGCTGGAGCAGAAAAAGAAGCCAACGATTTGCAAGATGAATATATTTCAACTGAACATAT
>CAZHFK010000023.1:0-5144 GCA_964531215.1 uncultured Gammaproteobacteria bacterium
GAAAAAGATACCAAAATCAATCAGCGAATTGAACAGTATCGTCATGAAGCAGCTGCTTCTGTTGTTTCCCGCAATGATGTGATTGTGGTGGCTTCTGTTTCTTGTATTTATGGATTAGGTGATCCCCAAGAATATTCTCACGGAATTTTAAATATTAAAACAGGCCAAGCGATTGGACGTGATAATTTGATTAAAGAATTGATTAATATTCAGTTTGAACGTAATGATACTGAATTATTGGCAGGCCGTTTCAGGGTGCGCGGTAATATTATTGATTTAATGCAAGGCTGGGGTGCTAATATTTTTCGGATTATTTTTAGCGGTGATCAGATTGAGTCAATTCAAGAAGTTGAGCCGCAAAACATGAAAATTATGGAGCCGTTAAAAGAATTAATGATTTTTCCGGCTTCTCCGTTTGTAACCAGTCAAGGCGGTATTGACCGTGCGTTGGTTTCAATTCAACAGGAATTAAAAGAAGTTTTGCCGACTTTACCCGACTTAGAAGCTCATCGTTTGGCCAAGCGAACCAAATATGATTTGGAAATGATTCGGGAATTGGGTTATTGCAAAGGTATTGAAAATTATTCCAGGCATTTTGACGGCCGGTCGCCGGGTCAACCGCCCAATACTTTATTGGATTTTTTTCCGGATGATTTTTTAATGATCATAGATGAATCACATCAAACTTTACCACAAGTCCGTGGCATGTATGAAGGCGATCGTTCCCGTAAGCAAAATTTAATTGAAAACGGTTTTCGTTTGCCGTCAGCTTATGATAACCGACCTTTAAAATTCCCTGAATTTGAAAAATACTTGAATCATGTTATTTATACGTCGGCAACACCCGGAGATTATGAACGTAAACACTCCGGGCAAATAGTGGAGCAAATTATCCGTCCGACCGGTCTGGTTGATCCGGAAATATTGGTGCGTCCGATTGAAGGCCAGATGGAGAATTTGATTGCTGAAATTCAAAAAACAAAAGAGCAAGGCGATCGCATTTTGGTTACGACTTTGACCAAGCAAATGGCCGAAGATTTGACCGATTATTTATTACAGAAAAAAATCAAGGTAACTTATTTGCATTCGGAAATTGATACTTTGGAGCGTACAGAAATAATTTATGATTTACGTCTGGGTAAATACGATGTTTTGGTCGGCATTAATTTATTGCGGGAAGGTTTGGATATCCCGGAGGTTGGTTTAATTGGTATTTTGGATGCTGATAAAGAATCTTTTTTACGTGATGCGCGTAGTTTAATCCAGACAATTGGCCGGGCGGCCCGTAATGTTAATGGCCGGGTAATTATGTATGCTGATAAAATAACCGGTTCCATGCAAGAAGCGATTGATGAGACTAGCCGTCGCCGTGAAATTCAAATTGCTTATAATAAAAAAAATAATATAACACCGCAATCAATTGTTAAAAAAATCAAAGAAAAGCCCGCTGAACTTAAACAAGAAATTAAAAAGTATAATTTGAAAAAAGTAGATTCGGCTGAAGATTTAATAATTGAATTGGAGACACAAATGAAAATTGCGGCTAAAAATCTTGATTTTGAAAAAGCCATTAAAATTCGCGATGAGTTAAGGAAATTAAAATCGTAAAGCGAAAATGGACAATAATATATTATTGTAGAGACGCATTATAATGTGTCTCTATATTTATTTTACAAATAGCCTTTTTCGTTATATTACAAATTGCGTCAAAAAGGAGTTGGTTCTGCTATCGGCGAAATTCTCGGCGTCATTGATAAAAATAAAGACAAACTCAAAGAAGTGATTTTTTTAATTAAAGTTTATTTAGTCGCTATAGTTGGTGGCTTTTTTATTAGCTGAAATTTTGTTATAATTGAACTGCAAGGAGATTTTTTTTATGTCCAAAAATAAAAAATATAAAATTACGGAAATTTTTAAGTTTATCTGGCGCTATGTAAAAAAATATAGGGCTGTTTTTTATTGGACTTTGTTTATAACCTTATTTACCAGTTTTGCTGAATCATTATCGCCTTATATTTACGGTCAAATTATCGATTCATTTTTAGGTAAAGAAATAATTTTTAATTTGTCAGTGCCCTGGTTATTGTTCGGCTGGTCAATCATTGTGATAATCAGTATTTTTGTTAAACGTGTTTCTAACCGTCTTATTGTTTGGTTAAATATGAATGTAGAAAAAGATTTTACTAATGATCTTGTTTCTCATATTATTTTTGTGCCTGTTAAATATTTTTATAACCAAAAGCCGGGAGAAACTTTTAAAAAGATTGATCGCGCAACCAATTCCATTAGCATGATCTTTGAAAGTGTTATGTTTTCTTTTCTTAATAACTTGCTGAATATCTTTATTTCTCTGGTTATTATGTTTTTAATTGACTGGCGCTTATCCCTGATTAATTTAGTGGCAATTACTGCTTTTTTTATTTTTGCCATTACTTATCGTATGAAAAAGATTTTGCAGTTAAGAAAGCAAGTTAATGATTATTATAATCGCTTATTTGGTAATATCGGTGATTTTTTAGCAAATATTTTTACAGTTAAAACTAATACCAGTGAAGATTATGAAATAAATAAAGTTGAAAAGGACTACAAAAAAACAGTTGTTAAAGTAAATGAATCTATGAAATTATGGACTCAGGTCAGTTTAGGCCAAGGTTTGATTTCCTGGGCTGGTATTTTGTCAACAATTTTACTGGGTTCATATTTTTTGTTTGAAGAAATAATAACAGTCGGCGCCTTTGTTAGTTTTTTAATATATTTGGATGTTATTTATCGGCCATTATGGTTTATGACCAATCAATATCGTGGGCTTAAAAGAATGATTGTTGATGTTGGTGACGCAAGGCAAATGCTTTATGAAGAACAGGAAAAAGTTTGGGGTGAAGAAAAAAATATTGATAATATCAAGGGAGATATTGAATTTAAAAATGTTAGCTTTAAATATCCTGAACGCGATTTCGGCGTTTTGCAAAATGTCAGTTTTAAAATAAAAGCCGGACAAACCCTGGCAATCTTTGGCGAAACAGGTTCAGGTAAAACTACTGTTTATAATTTATTATTAAGATTATATGAGTCTGATTCCGGCAAAATTTTACTTGATGGTCTTGATGCAAAAAAAATAACTCGTAATTTTTTACGTTCACAAATTGCAGTTGTGCCTCAGGACCCTTCATTATTTAACGAATCAATTTATGATAACATCAAATACGGGAAACAAAATGCCAGCAATGATGAAGTTATTCAGGCGGCTAAAATAGCCAATGCCCATGGTTTTATTAAGGATTTACCTAAAGGTTATAAAACTAAAGTTGGAGAACGAGGAGTTAAACTGTCAGGCGGTCAAGTGCAACGAATTGCTATTGCCAGGGCAGCTTTGCGTGATCCTAAAATTTTAATTTTAGATGAAGCCACTACTTCTTTGGATCAAAAAACCAAATTTGAAGTTTTAGACGCTTTAAATAACGTTATTGCTAATCGCACAACAATAATTATAACTCATGATTTTTCTGCTATAACTCAAAACGCTGATAATATAATTGTTTTAGCTAAAGGCAAAATAGTCCAGCAAGGCAAACATAGCCAATTGGTTAAACAAGCCGGCGCATATCGTGATTTGTGGTTAACTCAGCAAAAACATTTATAAACAAAATAAATTTAAAGCAAAAAAAGAGCTCCGGAAAGGGAGCTCCTTATTTATTTTTGAAAAATTAATTGGCCATGGCTTTGAGAAAAATTTTGCCTGAGATTTTGAACGTTTCTTTATTAATAGTTTCTTCCGGTTCAACCTGAAAACGTTCACGGCAAATTTGTTCAGCTTGAACCGAGTTAATGGCCAAGATAGGGCAGTATTTTGCCCGGCCGTTTCGGTAAAAAACATAAAAAATTTTCCGTTCTATTGGAAATTTTTTTCTGTAGTCTTTTTCCGAAAAGATCTGAATCGTGGCCGAATCAGCATTTTTATGTGCCAGATGCCGTTCGCATTTTTGAAGTACGCTCTTTTCATTTTGGGCCAGTAGAATAAGATGATGATCGCCTTGGTGATTATCCCAAAAGATTACATGAAAGATTTGATTGTCTGGAACTTTCATTATTTTTTCCCCTCCTTTTATTGTAAAAATAATAGCTTAAAGCAATAAAGTATTATATCATTTTTTCGTTTGATTGTCAAGATATCTTATAATTATTCATAGATTGACAATCTGATTTTATTAATATATAATAGATATGATAATTTAAACCTAGGTTTCTATTTAGACTATTGTTTCTAAGACAGGGTTATAAATGAAAAACCCGGTCTTTTTCCATTTGAAGCTAATATACTAATTTGAAAACTAAATTAGTATTTATTAGATATCTTATTAGTATATTCGTTAAATTTTATGTCTAAACAAAATAACAAAAAGGAATATATAATGATTAAAGGTGCTCGCGAGCATAATCTTCAAAATATAGATCTTGCTTTGCCTATCAATGATTTTGTAGTGATTACCGGTGTTTCCGGCTCAGGAAAATCATCTCTGGCTTTTGATACTTTATATGCCGAAGGTCAGCGTCGGTATGTTGAAAGTCTGTCAGCTTATGCCAGACAGTTTTTGGGTATTATGAATAAACCTCACGTTGATTCAATTAAAGGTTTATCACCGGCAATTTCCATTGAACAAAAATCAACTTCACGTAATCCTCGTTCAACAGTTGGTACTGTGACTGAAATATATGATTATTTAAGATTATTATTTGCCAGGGTGGGACAGCCTCATTGTCCCCAATGCGGAGCGGAAATTTCTTCTCAAGACGTTCAGACTATTTTTGATCGTGTTTATCAGGATGCTCAAGGTCAGCAGATTGAAATTTTAGCTTCTATTATTCGCGGTAAAAAAGGTACTTATGAAAAATTGTTTGAAAATTTAGTTAAACAGGGGTATGCCAAAGTCAGAGTTGATAATAAAATTTATACATTACCGGCTGAGATTAAATTAGCCAAATATGAAAAACATGAAATTGAAGTTATTGTTGACGAGTTAAAAGTTAGTTATGATAATAAATCAAGATTATTTGATTCTTTGGAAACAGCTATTGATATTTCTCAGGAAGGCATTATTATGATTAAAATTAATGGCCGGGAAGAATTATATAATACCAAATTAGCT
>CAZHFK010000023.1:5154-18358 GCA_964531215.1 uncultured Gammaproteobacteria bacterium
AAGTGCAGGATTAATTTTGAAGAAATTCAGCCCAGATTATTTTCTTTTAATTCACCTTATGGTGCCTGTCCCGAATGTCATGGTTTGGGCCATCTTGATGAATTTGCCGAAGATCTGATTATTCCCAATAAAGAATTATCAATTATGGAAGGCGCTATTTTACCTTGGAAAACCCAAATTCATGGTTATATTGGCCAGCAATTACAGTCTTTGGCTGATAAATATAAATTTAATTTATATACACCAATCAAAGACTTACCGCCAAAAGTTTTGGATATTATTTTATACGGTTCTGATAAAAAAATTGATTTTAAATTTCAATCCCGATCAAAAGGTTCTGAATATAAATGGCAGGGTTATTTTGAAGGAGTAATCCCTCAATTAGAACGATTATACAAACAAACCGAATCAGAATATCGCCGTAATGATATGGCTAAATATATGCGGGCCAATCCTTGTCCTGCTTGCCAAGGCCAAAGATTAAAACCGGAAAGTTTGGCGGTGATAATTGAAGGATTCAATATTATTGAAGTAACTGATTTAAATATTAAAGATTGTTTGAGTTTTTTAAGTGATTTGAAATTATCAGCAACTCAGGCTAAAATTGCCGAACAAATTATAAAAGAATTAACCAGCCGTTTAAATTTTTTAATTAATGTCGGACTTGATTATTTGACTTTAAGCCGTTCAGCCGGTACTTTGTCAGGCGGTGAAGCGCAAAGAATTCGTTTGGCTACACAAATCGGCTCTGAGTTACGCGGTGTTTTATATATTTTGGACGAACCGTCAATCGGTTTGCATCAGCGTGATAATAAAAAGTTAATTGAAACGCTTAAATATTTGCGTGATTTAGGCAATACCATTATTGTAGTTGAACATGATCAGGAAACAATGGAATCATCTGATTATTTGGTTGATTTGGGGCCGGGCGCCGGTATCCATGGTGGTAAAGTAGTGGCTGATGGTACGGTTGAACAAGTACGTAAAACCAAGGGTTCTTTGACTGCTCAATATTTAAACGGTACTAAAAAAATTGAAGTACCGAAAAAACGCCGGGAATGGTCTGATTATTTGGAAATTTTTGGAGCCAAAGAACATAATTTAAAACAAGTCAGGATAAAATTCCCATTGCATATTTTGACTTGTGTAACCGGTGTTTCTGGCTCAGGTAAATCAACTTTAATTAATGAAACTTTGTATAAAGAATTAGCCAGGCGGTTATATAAATCAAAAGAATTATCAGGTAAACATGAAAAATTAACCAATGTCGGTTATATTGATAAAGCCATAATTATTAACCAGTCACCGATCGGCCGTACTCCTCGCTCTAATCCCGCCACTTATACCAAGGTGTTTACTGATATTCGTGATTTATTTGCGCAAACTCCGGAAGCCAAAGTTCGAGGGTACAAACCGGGCAGGTTTAGTTTTAATGTGCGTGGCGGTCGTTGTGAATATTGTGAAGGTGATGGTGTGATTAAAATTGAAATGCATTTTTTACCCGATGTTTATGTTGAATGTGAAAAATGTAAAGGCAAGCGTTATAATCGGGAGACTTTGGAAGTCCATTATAAAAATAAAAATATTGCCGATGTTTTGGCAATGACAGTAGAAGAAGCTTTGAAATTTTTTAAGGATATACCTGTAATTAGCGACAAATTACAGTTGCTTTTTGATGTTGGTCTTGGTTATATAAAATTAGGTCAGCCGGCCACTACTTTATCCGGCGGTGAAGCGCAAAGAATTAAATTAGCCAGTGAATTAGGCAAACGTGCAACCGGCAAAACCCTGTATTTATTAGATGAACCAACAACCGGTTTACATTTTGAAGATATTAAAAAACTTTTGGCTGTTTTGAACCGTTTGGTGGAAAAAGGCAATACAGTCATGGTGATTGAACATAATCTTGATGTGATTAAAACAGCTGATTGGATAATTGATCTTGGGCCCGAAGGCGGTGATCAGGGCGGTGAAATAGTTGCTACTGGTACACCGGAACAAATTGCCAAAACAAAAGGCAGTTATACGGGAAGTTTTTTGAAAAAATTAGTTAAATAAAAACCCTTTGCGATATATGAGTAATAAAATGTCCGCCAGAGGCGAACCCGCCTCTGGCGGGAAAAAATTAAAATATTTTAAATAATAATCGTGGCCATTTTTTGGGTTTAGCCAAAAGTTTTAGTTATAAAAATGAATATAAAGAAAAGGATAAAGAAAAAAGAACTGAATGTGAAAAATAAAAAACCGCTCCTTGTGGGGCGGTTATTAAGAAATGATTAGTTTATTGTTTATCCTTCGAGCGCTTTTATTCCATTTTCCCAAAAGCCTTCAGAATCGAGATCTTCCTCTTCCTTTTTTGTGGGATTACAGTCAAACCATATATTTGTCACAGAATTTTTTTCGTAAATTGGAATTTCGAATTCAGCCAGATCCTGCATCGTATTCAATCCGGCTTTTGCCAGATTGATTTTTCCTGCTTGATCCATTTTTAATAAAAGGTTCCAGAAATCACTTAAAGTATAGAATTTAATGTCATTGAAGTTTCTATTTATTATGTTGAGGTTTCTGTTTATTATGCCAAATTCGGCTAGCTTTTTACCGCCTTTAAGGGCTTTCATCCATTTTTGGATAGCTTTAGCTTGTAAAGCATCATTAAGGATAGAAATTATTTCTTTTTTAATAAAGACCGGTTCCTGATTTATTTCACTGATTTTTTCTTTGATTTTCATTAGTTCAAATTGCCAATTACTGAATATTTTTTGTTCGGCCATGGTTCCTCCTGTTTGATTTTAAGGTTCTTCTGTCAAAAGCCCCAATTTGTAAGCTTCTTGGGCGGTTAATGTTTTTTCAGCTTCAAAGATTGGCAGTACTTCTTGTCAATCTTTTTGTGTGGCATCCGCAAGAATTTTTTGTAATCTAACTTCTTCTTGTTTCATTTCTTTTAGCTCTTTATTTAATTCAGATACCGTAAAAGTTTTAGCATAAGATCTTCGTAGTAAATGAAGCAGAAATAAAGAATTTTTTGCAGCTATTCTTTTTTACTGGTAGCTAGAATCAATAAAGCTGATGAAAAACAGCTGGAAAGGACTTCTACTGTCAAATTAATAGCACTACTGAAAATAAAGTTATAAAAACCGGCTGAAGCTAGCGGATTACCGCCCGAACTGTTAAGATATAAATGAATTTTTTTATAACCGATAAATTCATTGATTAATTAATCAATCGATTCATCATCAATATATTTACCAAAATATATCTTTTATCTCTTTCATTAAAGTTCCTCCTTTTTTATCCAATTTAATATTATATGTTATATTAATATTATGAATTTGTCAATAAAAAAATACAAATTCCCCCACAAACCCGGCTGTTATTTGTACAAAGATAAAAACGGCCGAGTTATTTATGTTGGCAAGGCCAAAAATTTACAAAAAAGAATTTCTCAATATTTTAAAAAAAATTTGGATGCCAAGACCAAATTTTTAGTCTCCAAAATTGCTGATGTGGAATTTATTACTACTGATAATGAAGTGGAATCTTTATTATTGGAACAAAGCTTAATTCATCAGTATGATCCCCAATATAATATCAGTTTACGCGGTGATATTCGCTATGCCTATATTAAAATCACTGATGAAAAATTTCCACGTCTTATTACTGCTCGTAAGATTACCAAAGACGGCCAATATTACGGGCCTTATACTGATGCGACTGCCAGACGTTTAATTTTAAATACTTTACGTAATATTTTTAAGTTGCGTAATTGCAATAAAATGCCTAAAAAAGTTTGTCTGCAGTATCATATTGATAAATGTTCAGGTCCTTGTGAAGGTTTGATTACTGAAGAGCGTTATAGGGCTAATGTAAAAAACGCCGAGCGATTATTAAAAGGAGAAATTAGTGGGATTTTAGCCGATTCAAATCGGCGTATGAAATCAGCATCAGCTCAACAACAATATGAATTGGCTAAAATTTATCGTGATCAGATTCAAGCCATAAAATTAATTAAAGAAAAACAAAAAATTGATGTACCCAAAAAATATGACCAGGACGTAATTAACTGGTTGGTCTTGAATTCGCAAATTTATTTTCAAATTTTTAATATTGACCAGGGCGTAATCACTTCCCGGCATAAATTTAATTTTAAATATTATTCGGGTATAGTTGAGGATTTTATCAAACATTATTATTCAATTAATTTTATACCGCGTGAACTTATTTTACCGGAGAAATTAAGTGAACAAAATTTGATTCAGAAATATTTACAGAAAATTAAAAATAAAAAATTTGGTTTTAAAATTTTACCCAAAGTTGATATTACTGTGCCATTGAAAGGCGATAAAATAAAACTGTTGCAATTGGTAAAAAATAATTTGGAGACTAATTTGGGGCTGGAGCCGGGGTTATTTGAATTAAAAAAATTTTTAAATTTAGAAAAAATTCCCAAAGTCATTGAATTTTTTGATGTTTCAACTTTACAGGGTAAATATAATGCCGGCGCTATGATTCAGATGGATAATGGTCGTTTTAATAAAAATCAGTATCGTAAATTTAAAATTCGCTGGAAAGATGCACAGGATGATACGGCTATGATTTATGAAATTGTTTTTCGGCGTTATTATCGTTTAAAAAAATCCGTCTCCGGCGGAGAAAAGAAAATTTTACCTGATTTAATCGTGATTGATGGTGGTCGCGGACAATTAAATTCAGCAATTAAAGCTTTGCAAGATTTAAAATTAGAGATTCCTATTTGTGCTTTGGCCAAACGTGAAGAGGAGATTTATTTGCCGCAAAAAGGTAAACCTTTGAATATTGATAATAAATCATTTAGTATGAAAATTTTAGTTCGCGGTCGGGATGAAGTGCATCGTTTTGTGATCAAGTATCATCGTGAGTTAAGAAAATTAAAAAAATAAAAAATTTTTTAAAAAAAGAAGCTGCCGCATTAAGCGGCAGCTTTTAATGTTATTAGAATTTTTTGCCTTGTTTTTGGGTTTTAAAAATCCAATAAGATATGGGTTCATTGTCTTTGCTGCGTTTGACCAGGTAGTTTTTGGCCTCCATTTGTTCAATAAGCGAGTCCGGATTATAACCCCAAACAGCCAGTTTTTGCTGGATTATTTTAAGATACTGAAACCGTAATTCTTTTTGTTCGCCAGCAAGGATATCACGGTCAGCGCTGATCCAAAGCCGACAAGCCATTTGTCTTAATTTTTTTGTCGGTAAAATAATCGTTGTTTTTTCTTGGTCACCGTTTAAAATTAGATAATAGCCGGGCGGTTCACTTAATTTGATTTTAAGATGGCCAGTGGTCAGCATTTTGGGCATGACCGTATTAGGATGATAGCCCAAGCTGCCCAGGTGTTCCTGGATCAAGACTTCTCGAATAAAGGGCTGGCGATCATCAGCAGTATATTCGTATTCAGCCAAATATAATAATTTTTCAATAATTTCTTTAAAATAAGTATTTGCTTTTTCTAGAGATATTTGAGGCCCGTTATGACCTTGCTGGACTTTGCCCTGAACCATTGTTTAGCCCTCCTTTTTGTTTGAGTAGTTCAAAAAGAAAACTTTCTTCCGGCACAACTAGTTGCCCCCCGTTATTTAAAGGTAAAATTATTGATGTTGAGTCATCTATAATATAATCAACTTTAAGCTTATTTGTGCTAGGCATTATTCCTCCTTTTTGAATTTTTAAGGTTAATTTAAAATAACAAATCTCAATAAAAAAGTCAACCCCAGTTAAGGGCTGACTTTTATTTTTTAAATTAATTATTGGGTTGCAGTTCCAATGGTATTGTTTCTGGTTTTGTGGTGTTATTTTCTTCGCTTGGCGGAGGTTGTTTCCAGTCAGGCTGATTAAGTAAAGCGGTTAAATTTTTATCAACCAATAAAACGTTATCAGAATCAATTTTTTTTATATAACTTTGAGTATGGGCCGGTCCTGGTTTGCCGATTAAAAGCTCAGTTATTAATTGTTCTTGCGGTTTAAAAAGTTTCAGCTTAATCGCGGTTTCCTGGCCTAGATTAAAATCAGCCAATTTATCCGGCTTAGAAGAAATAATTGTACCTTTCTCAATATTAGTTAAAGCTTCAATTAAATTATTGATTAAATTTTGATTAGCAACAGCATTTTCAGCAGAAGCAACCAGCCATTGATTGTCTTGTTTGGTCAATACTGTTGTTTTATCATTTTGTTGAATTTCAATTTTTTGCAATTCAGTTAAGTCATTGTCTATTACTTTTTCGGTCGGTATTTGAGCCGCTTGTTTTTGCCAAGGATTTTGCCAAATAAAAAGTACAATAATTAAAATAATTAAAATCGTTAATAAAATTAAAGTTTTTTTTGTTTTGTCAGTCATAATATTTTAATTATTTCGTTTTCTTAAATAAAATTTTACCAAACCAATAATAATTATAATTAAAGGAATTATTATTATGTTTAATACTTTGATAAAAGTTTTCCAGCCGTCACCAATATTTTTTAACGGTTTTTCTTGAATTGTTTTACTTCTGATATTGATCAAGTCAGAATCCAAAGTTAAATAATCAACTGCATTTAAAAAGAAATTGCCATTGCTTGGAAATCGCTGTAAATAATTATCAGAAATAAAATCAGAATCAGCAATTACAATGATTTGCGATTGCTCAAGAGATTGAGTGATTATTTGCGAGTCCTCAATATTAAGTGAGGAGACAGGCATGGTTTCTTCACCGGCTTTGGTCGCTTCATCTAAAGGAATATCTTTACCGTCAAAAAAACTGCTGAATTTACCTTGACTCTCGGCAATTATAGGGATTTTTTTAGGGTTAGCAGGATTGAAATTTTGTTGTGGGTCCAAATTAAACGGCTTAGAGACGGTTCCGCCATTATCAGTGGTTGTAGCCAAAATTTTAGTTTTTAGACCTTCTTTTTCCGTAGTGTTCAATGAACTGACCCAGGGAAATGAGATAGTTTGCAGTTTAGCCATGACCGGGTGTTCCAATAAAAAATTTTCCCGGATTAATTTTGGCCAAAAAGGATAAGGTAAATAAAATTGCATCATACCGGAAGAAAAGGCAACATTTTCATTTTCTGTATCAATAACCAAATCAGAATTAAGATTAATACCGTAATGATTTAATAATTCTTCCAAGCCGGTTTCTATTTCCATTGTTTGTAAACCTGGAACAACATTGATTTGATCCAATAAAAATATAACTCGTCCGCCTTTCATGATAAATTGATCAATTTGATAAGTTTCTTTTTTGGTTAAAGCTTTTTGAGGGCCGGCAATTATTAAAGTATCAATATTTTCAATCGGTTGACCGTCACTGATATCCAGCGTGCTTACTTTATAATTTTTATCCAAAGCCTCTTTGATTTTAGTATAATCATTTGTATTTGTTTGTTCTGGTGCGGCAAAGGGACTAGAACTAATACCATGTTCTTCGTGCCCGGTTAAAAAAGCGACTTTTTTGAGTTCATCGGCAATCAGTCTTTTTATTGCCGAAGTTAAATCATATTCTAAGTTTTGAGTGTTTTCAATGATAGGTATGATTTCTTTTTTATCTTGGTAAAGCAAAGCCATACCCAAATAACCTTTTTTGACTTTAAATTCGTCTTTTTCCACAATTTGCATTTCAACTGGTGGGATGCCCAGACTTTGT
The DNA here is from genome assembly GCA_964531215.1 of uncultured Gammaproteobacteria bacterium. Lineage (GTDB taxonomy): Bacteria > Patescibacteriota > Patescibacteriia > CAIXNZ01 > CAIXNZ01 > WJKP01. Next base: position 12,805 of record CAZHFK010000023.1, read on the forward strand.
ACTTTATTTTCAGTTTCAGGATCTTTAGCCGGGTCAATAAATTCTATATTTAAATTATTGGTAAAAGAACCATATTCAGCTAAAATATCTTTTACATATTGTTCTACTCTGGCTAAATCAGGTGGTAGTTTTTGAGAAAAATAAACTTTGACAAATAAGGGATCGTCTAATTGTTCCAAGGTATTTTTGGTTGCAAAAGACAAGGAGTAACGGTTTTCTTCGGTCAGATCCAAACGAGCAAAATGATTAACAGAAATTAAATTAATAATAATCAAGATCGCTAAGATAATTAATAAAATAGCTATTGAATGACCAGAAAATAAGTTTTTACGATTTAGTATGTTTTTCATAAGGGATATTTTATTTGTATATTAGGTTATTGGTAAGGTAATTATTTGTTTTATAATTTCTACAATTAACTAATAAACAAATCAACCAATATACCAATTAACCGGATTATTTCCATTTACGATTTTCAATTTGGCGAGTATTTAAGTAAAGAAAAAAGCCAATAATTGAAAGATAATAAATTATATCACGACTGTCTAAAACTCCACGGCTGATACTGTTAAAATGAGCGCCCAAACCTAAAAATTGAAATAAACTGACCAAAGAATCAGGCAAAACATATAAAACCAAATTTTCACCAATAATAAAAGTAATAAAAGCTAGGGCAATAGAAAGAATAAAAGCGATTATTTGATTATCGGTTAAACTGGAGACAAATAAACCAATAGCTAAAAAAGAAGAGCCTAAAAATAAAGCCCCCAAATAACTGGCAATAACTATACCCCAGTCCAATTGACCTAGAAATGAAATAGTGATATGAATTGAAAGTGAAGCAATTAAAGTAATGGTTAAAAATAAAAGACTGGCTAAGAATTTACCCAAAACAGCCTCATAGTCTTTAATCGGCCAAGTAAATAATAATTCGGTTGTATTTAATTTTTTTTCTTCAGCCCAGAGTCGCATAGTAATTGCCGGGATTAGAAAAAGAAAAATCCAAGGAATAAAAGTAAAATAAGTCCGCATATTGGCCTGATTTTGTAAAAAGAAATTCGTAAAAAATAACCAGTTGGCAATTACCAAAAAGATACTGATAAAGATATAAGCCAGTGGTGAATTAAAATAATTTTTTAATTCTTTTACTATTATTGCTTTGATATGATTCATATTTTTTGGGTTAGATTAACAAATATATCTTCCAAGCTTTTTTCTTGGCGGGAAATTTCATATAATTCCCAGCCGTTATTGATAATTAAATGGACTAATTTTTTTCTTAAATCTAAAGTTGAATCAGTTTCTAATACGATATCAACCAAATTAGCTTCTTTTTTGGCACTGATAATCCTTTCAACTCCTTCGGTTTTTTTTAAGGTTTCAGTAATTTGTTCCAATGGCCCCTCGATTTTTAAAAATATTTTTGTTTGACTGGTCGCTTGTTTTTTTAATTCATCAGGGGTGCCTGAAGCGACTATTTTACCTTGATTTATAATCAAAACTCTATCACAAGTCGCTTCGACTTCTGATAAGACATGTGAAGATAAAATAACGGTTTTAGCTCGGCCGATTTTTTTGATCAAATCACGAATTTCAATTCTTTGATTTGGATCAAGCCCCTCGGTCGGCTCGTCAAGAATTAAAATTTCCGGATCATGGATTAAAGCTTGAGCTAAACCTACTCTTTGCTTAAACCCTTTTGACAGCTTACCAATTACTTGGTTTTGTTTGCTTTTCAAATCACAGCTTTCAATGGCTTGGTTGACTTTTTCTTTTAATTCGTTTTTAGGAATATCATGCATTTGGCCGGCGTATTGTAAATATTCTTTGACTTTCATTTCTTCATAAAGAGGATTATTTTCCGGCAAATAACCGATTTTTTGCTGAATCTTTATGGCGTCGTCAATAATATCAAGCCCGTCATATTTAATTTTTCCTAAGCTGGGATTAAAATAATTGGTTAAAATTCTTAAGGCCGTTGTTTTACCGGCGCCATTCGGCCCCAGTAAACCAATAATTTCCCCCGGCTTGATTTCAAAGGAAATATTGTCTATAGCTGTAAAGCCTTCAAATTTTTTGGTTAAATTTTTAACTTGGATCATATTTTTTAGAGATTAAAAAAATACTATTAGTAATTTAATAATATTTTAATCATTATTTGTTATATTTTATCTTTTTTGCAAAATTTTGACAAGGGTGTTTTAATCTTCATCTTTCACTTCCTCAACATTGGCCAGCTCTTCTTCCTCTTCTATTTTTTTCTGATCTTCCTGTGCGATTTCTGATAAAGTTTCGGTTGTTATTTCGGCTTTGATTAATTCTTCATCGCTTGTGTCTTCATCATTAGAGCCGCAACATTCGGCAGCGAATTTGCTCGAACCGCAATTGCATACTTTATTTAATGTTTCATCGCAAGTCGGGCAAAGCCCCGGACCGTTTGATTCAAATCCGCAAAACGGACAAATAAATTTTTGTTCTACCATTTTAAATTTTACTTAATAGTTAATGATGATTAAGCCAATCTGCTTTGGCAGATTTGCCAGTCTAAATTCGCTAAGTAATCCTCAATATATTGTGACCTTTCAGTCGGTTTTAAATAAGCTGACCAGGCGTGTTCCCAAATATCCATAACAATAATCGGCGTAAAACCTGCCGGATGTCCGTTATGATGCTGTTCAATCCAATGAACTGATAATTGTTTGGTTTCTTTATCTTGGTATAAGATAACCCAGCCCACCCCGCGCATAGCGGCAATTTTATTAAAATAATTTTTAAAATTTTCCAAACTGTTAAAATTTTCTTCAATTAATTTTGTAAATTCAGTATCGGGTTCTTTGGCACCGTCTTTATTTAAAGCTTCAAAATAAATTTCATGCAATCTCATGCCATTATATTCAAAGCCCAAACGTCTGACCAATTCGGCAAATTGCGGGTCTTCAAAATCTTGTTGATTGATTTTTTCTTTTAAAATTCCATTTAATTTATTGGTATTATTAACATAACCATTATAAAGTTTAAGATGAACTTCGATTTGGTCCGCTGTAATGCCGGTTAGATTTTTTAAATCAATAAATTCTTTGGCTTTATACTCTTGCATAAACTTCGGTCATTAATAATTAATTTTTGAATAGCTAAATCTGATTTTATTATAACTGATTTGTTTTAAAAAATAAAATGTTCAAGCTTGACTTAATAACTAAAAAATGTTAAGATTGGCTTGTAATTTGATTTTTAAATCAAAATATAATTTTACGGTTTATGTTGAAATTCAAGCAATTTATAGTCGCATTAAGTTTAGTATTGATCCCGCAAGCAGTTTTTGCCAGAACCAATCATATTGTTGAAGGTTTGAAAATAATCGAAGAGCCGTTGGCTTTGGGTTCTAGAGATTTGCGATTAATTATTACTGATATGATTAATCAGGCAATAGGTTTGTTGGGTATTTTGGCAGTGCTAATAATTTTATATGCCGGATTGGTTTGGATGACAGCCGGTGGTAATGATGAAAAAATTGCCAAAGCTAAAAAAATCACTGTTTCAGGTTTAATTGGTTTGGTGGTAATTTTAACTTCATATTCTTTAGCTAATTTTGTTTTAAATTCTTTACTTAACACAGTTTAAATTCAAATATTTTAAAGTGTATTATTTTATGTAAGTGTGGTGCCCGCCTCCGCTAAAGCTATGGCGGGCAGGGATTATTTAAAAAAAGATAAATATCAGTGCCAAGGGCGGGTGTGGTGGAATTGGTAGACACGCGTGGCTTAGGACCACGTGCCTTCGGGCGTGGGGGTTCGAGTCCCTTCACCCGCACTAGGCACTGATATTTTTTAAAAAAGGTTTATTTAGGCAATGCTTAGGCGTAGGAGATGAGTTTATCCGCCGAAGTTTTTGAATAGAAATGAAGAACAAAGGCGGAAGTCCTTTCACCCGTACAGGCCATTGATTAAAGGGCAATTTAATCTTAGATTTTAAAAATATTTTTAGATAAATTAAAAAGGCTTATTTATCCCGCCAAAGTTCGAACTGAGTGAGAACGACAGTGGGAGGATCGGGGGGGGCTTTTCTGTAGGGGGGCTCTCCGGCATATAAATACTCGTTGACATTTCAATCTAAATATGTTATACTAAAAGTAGCTAAAAAATTTTAAATAAACTCTACTTGACAGTATATTTAGATATATATATAATGTTATTACCTAATAAAGTTATCCACAAATTTATTTTAAATCAGTTTATGGACAACCAATTATTATTAAAAAAACCAAGCGGATAAAGACTTAGTTATTTTTTAGTCGTAAAGAACCGCTTGGCTAGGCGGTTTTTTTAGTTGTTTTTGAGATTTTAATCCTTTCTATATAATGTAGAAAGAATTAAGTCCTCAAAAGAGGCAGGAACATTGAAAATTGAAAACGTAATGTAACGAGCAAAAAAATAAATTTTAAAAAAATATATTGCTATATTGCTATAATTTTTGTGGTTAAACAAATAAGGGCGTATGGTGGATGCCTCGACATAGAGAACGATGAAGGACGTAGTAGCCTGCGATAAGCCTCGGTGAGGTGGCAAGCAACCTTTGATCCGGGGATTTCCGAATGGGGAAACCCAGTCCGTTGAAGACGGATTATCATGCACTGAATTTATAGGTGTATGAAGATAACCCAGGGAATTGAAACATCTTAGTACCTGGAGGAAAAGAAAAAATTTCCCGCCTGTGGCGGGATCATTCCCTGAGTAGTGGCGAACGAAAAGGGATCAGCCCAAACTTAGTCAGTGTTGTGTTTAATGAAACTGTTTTTTAACGTGTGGATTTGAACACTTAAAGGTGTAAGCCGTTGCTGGCTAGGGGTTGTAAGGTAGTAACATTAGATTGCTTACACAATCTAGACAAAGCAATTATTTATAACTTCCATAGCAGAATCCTTTGGAAAGAGGAGCCATAGCGGGTGATAGCCCCGTATCGCAAAATGGGTTATAACTTTGTGGTTACTATCCTTGAGTAGCACAGGACTCGAGAAATCCTGTGTGAATCTACCATGACTACGTGGTAAGGCTAAATATTCCTCTATGATCGATAGTGAACAAGTACCGTGAGGGAAAGGTGAAAAGCATCCCGGTGAGGGAGATGAAATAGTATCTGAAACCATACGTTTACAAGGAGTCGAAGCCTCTTTATGGGGCGACGGCGTGCCTATTGAAGAATGAGCCAACGAGTTATAGTATGTTGTTTGTTTAAGTCCCAAAAGGACGAAGGCAAAGTGAAAGCGAGGGTTAACCGCCCGTTTTTAGATAATTAGTTGCCAGCTATTTGCTTAGCTGGTATCTAATTATCTATTTACAGCATACTATAGACCCGAAGCCGAGTGAGCTAACCATGGCCAGGGTGAAGCTAGTGTAACAACTAGTGGAGGCCCGAACCCTAGCGCTGTGCAAAACGCAGGGATGAGCTGTGGTTAGAGGTGAAATGCTAATCGAACTCGGCAATAGCTGGTTCTCCTCGAAATAGCTTTAGGGCTAGCCTCTTTGAATGTCCTCGGGGGTAGAGCACTGAATGGGGG
>CAZHFK010000024.1:0-18090 GCA_964531215.1 uncultured Gammaproteobacteria bacterium
TTTAAATAATATTAATTATCCCCAAAATGTAACCTTGACTATGCAACTGTACATAGTTTTTGTTTTTAGCCCTTTTGTGCTATAATATAATTAAGAGGAAAACTACTCTTAATAAAAATTATGAAATTGAGTAGTTTAAAAATATATTTAGCCAAAATAGCGTTTTCTCAAAAAGGCGTGTATATTTTAATCATTGCAATTTTTATTGCAATTTTTTGTTTGCCCATTATATCTTCGTTAGCTAATTATCAAACCGAGGGTAATTATTATCAAAAATTACAACATTTAGTAAGTTTGAAATTTAAACCAAAAATTAAGACTATGAATATTCATGTTACTGCTTATTCCAGCACTCCCGAACAAACTGATGACACTCCTTGCATCGCAGCCAGTGGTTATAATTTATGTAAACATAATAAAGAAAACGTGGTTGCCTGTAATTTTTTACCTTTTGGCACAAAAATTAAATTCCCGGAATTAGATCCGGATAAAACCTATACAGTAGTTGACCGCATGCATGAACGTTTTAATTCACGCATGGATATTTGGATGAAAAATAAAAACAAAGCCAAACAATTCGGTGTCAAATATCTAAAAGTTAAAATTTATCAGTAAATTATTATGAACATTATTGAAAAATTTATTGAAAAAGAATATAAAAAACTGCGCTGGGCAATTTTGATTAGTGTAATTTTGGTTATTATTATTTATAACTTAATCGCTCATTTTTTATTGAGCAAAGCATATAGTTATATTTATTTAGATCTTTTAATTACTTTTTTATTGAGTATTATTATTATATATTTTGCTTTTATAATAATTGAAAAAAAAGAAAATCAATTAAAAGAACAGGTCGATCAATTAACTGATTCTTATCAATATATCGGCCAAATTAATCGTAAAATCGACAGCCTTTTAGAAGTTGATATTGCCAGTTTAGATCAATCAAAAAATATTTCTTTACAAAATTCAACGACTAAAATTTTTTCCAGTTTAATTAACGTTCTTAATGCCAAAGCCGGTTTATTAAGTTTTAATTATAAAATTAATTTTAAAATATTTGAATCGGATTTAAATAATGAAACAATAAAAACAAATCTGGAAAAAATTGCTAAGCAAAATTATAATAAACTATATTGCAGTTTTAATAAAGATCAACAGAAATATTTCAACAATATCAATCTTGATAATGATTTTTTAAAAAAATATCAAATTATATCCAAACCAATTTACATGCATGATAAAGATATTGCGGTTATGATTTTGTTATTTGAAAAAGAGCAAGAAATCGAAGACCGAGATTTGAATATTATTAGAGTTTTTTCTTTTTATCTGGCTTTAAACGCTACATTTAAGCCTAATTTTAAGGTTCAAAAGGTTTGAAATAAACTGCACTATATGCTAAGATATTAAAAACTTGCCTTTAAGGCAAGTTTATTAAGTAAAGTAAGGCCACGTAGCCAAGTGGTAAGGCAGGAGTCTGCAAAACTCTTATACGTGGGTTCGATTCCCACCGTGGCCTCAAAAATGCATTTTAAATCTGCTTAACTTTAAATTTTTAAACTTAAAATAAAAAACATGTTAACTCAAATTATCTTTTACCAGCTACTTGATTTACCGTTAATTGTTTGGGGTGGACTTTTTACAATGGGGATGTTTATTTTTGCTGCTATTATTGGCTATTTAAATAGTAAAGGCGGGGTCAAGCCACCATTAATAACTTATAACGGTCGCATAACTATTGCTTTCATTGCCTTAACCTCGGGTATACTTCACGGAATTTTAGAAATTTTAGCTTTTATTTAAATGTCAGCTATAAATTACTACAGTACTAATAATAAAAATTCAAAAATTAATTTTGAGACTGCTTTGCTTCAAGGTCTGGCATCTGATTATGGTTTGTATATGGTAACAAAATCAGACATTCCTCAATTAAAACCTAAAATAATTAAACAAATGAAGCAATTATCGTATAGTGAAATTGCTTTTTTAGTTTTACAGCCTTTTCTACATGAAGAAATACCTGAAAATGATTTAAAAAATATTTTAAATGATGCTTATTCAGATAACAAAATTCCGACCAAACTTGAACATGTAACAGGCAAAACTTATATTATGTGGCTGACTCAGGGGCCGACTTACTCTTTTAAAGATTATGCTGCCAGATTTTTTGCCCGCAGTCTAAATTATTTTCTAGGCCAAAGAAACTTAAAAAGAACAGTGATTGTCGCTACTTCAGGAGATACTGGAGGAGCAGTAGCTGATGCATTACATGGCTTATCTAACGTAAAAAATATTATTTTTTTTCCAAAAGATTCAATTTCCGAAGCACAAAGAAGACAAATGACAACCTTAAGTGATAATGTTTATGCTTTTGCGGTTAATGGTGATTTTGATATTTGCCAATCATTGGCAAAAACTTTATTGGGCGATAAAAATTTTGCCCAAAAAATAACCAATGATCAGGAAAATTTTACTTCTGCCAATTCAATCTCTTTGGGAAGACTTTTACCACAAGCAATTTATCCTTTTTTTGCTTATTCCCGAATAGCTCAATGTCCTGAACCAATAATTACCAGCATCCCTTCTGGGAATTTCGGTGACATGATGGGTACGGTTATTGCCAAACAAATGGGCTTGCCAATTAAAAAAATAATTTGCGGTGTTAATGCTAATTCAACTTTTCCTAATTTTTTAAAAACCGGCCAATACATAGTTGAACCATCAAAAAAATCGCCTTCATCTGCTATGATAGTTTCCCATCCGTCAAATTTAGCTCGCTTAATTGATTTTTATAATGGTCATATGTACGATGAACGGGACTGGCAAACAAAACAAGTAATCAAGCCCGGGGTAATCGACAAAATGCCTGACTTAGATAAAATGCGCCAAGATATTTATTCAATCGGTATTTCCAATCAAGAACATTACAAAACCATTAAAAAAGTTTATAATAAATATAATGTTATTTTAGAACCACATGGAGCGGTTGGCTGGCAAAGTTTAGATAATTATTTAAACAGTCAACATGATCAATTGGCAGTAATCTATGAAACAGCAGATCCAGGTAAATTTTCCGAAGATATAAAAAAAGCGATTGATCTAATTCCTGAAGTTCCCAGCGGTATTCAAAAACAAGCCGAACTACCCGAACGTATTTTTAAAATTGATAATCCGCCGGATTACAACAAAGCCGGCTTAAAGCTAAGTGATCAGCAAATCAAAGAAGCCAAACAAAAAATTAAAAAAATATTCAATCAATAATATGCGCATATTTTTAAATTTAATAATCTCTATTTTAATCTTTATTATAATCACTTTAGCCATTACCGGTTTATTGCAACCTTATATTTTCTTTTCTTATTTTATAAGCATTCCCGTAGGTCTGGTCAGCAGTTTTATAATTTTTTTAATTTTAAATTCTAAATATGGCAAAAAATAAATATCCTCAAGTTACCAATACTGTTATTAAAAATCTTTTAAAAGAAGCCAAAAAAAATAATATTCAAGTTAAGCAAATTGATAAAAGATTTTTAAGTTTTGCCTTAAGCTATAAAGGTAAAACTCATTATTTTTTTCATAAAAAAATAGGTATCAATCCAACTAATAGCGTCTTGGTTTCTAATAAATTTTTAACTCTAAAAATTTTAGAGAAAACCGAGCTTAAAGTCCCCAAAGCTTTTTTGGTTTCCAGTTTAAGTGAAGTGAAAAAACTATTAAAAACTAAAAAAATAGCTTATCCATTTGTTATAAAACCGTTTGATTATTCATTAGGTGTAGCTGTAACAGCCAATATTAATAATTCAGCCACTATCAAGCTGGCTTATTCACGTTTACAAAGATATTGGCGCAAAGCCAAAGAATGGGGTAAAAAGAAAAAGAAAAAATTATTTATGGTAGAGGAATATGTGGCCGGTAATGATTATCGTATTTTAGTTTTGAATAATAAAGTCGTAGCAGCCACTCAACGAGCTTACCCTCAAATTATTGGTGACGGTAAAAAAACAGTACGGCAGCTAATTAAAAATTTTTATCAAAAACACAGTTATTTTAAACAAAAAAATAAAAAACCATTAATTGATAAAGAGCTAAAAAGAAATTTAAAGCTGCATAATGTTGAATTTGATACTGTTTTAGATAAAGGCCAAATAATTCGCTTGCGTCAAACATCCAATGTCTTTGGTGGTGGCATAACCATAAATGTAACGACTAAAATTAACCATTTTTATAAAAAAATAGCAGTCAAGGCTTGCCAAGAATTTAACTTAAATTTGGCTGGTGTTGATCTAATCACCCAAGATATCAGTAAAAAAGACGATTACCGCATAATTGAAATAAATTCTTTCCCGGCTTTGGCTATGCATGAAAGGCCTGATCAAGGTGAACCAGTCAATGTTTCAAAACTAATTTTCAAATCAATTTTTCCTAATTTAAACTAAAAAATTGGTCATTTAAGGAATCCGCTCTTTAGGGTTTTAAATTAAAAAACTAAAGCCTTAAATCCTTTGAAGACCAATTTTTATTTGCTCTTTTTATGGTTGTTTTTTGCCAAACATAGCCTTATAAATTGCGTGAACAATGTTTAAATATTTATCTTTTAATTCTTTATCATTGGCTTTTAAAATATCGGCATTAAATAAAACATGAACAATGCGAGCTATTCGGCTCCATTTTTTTATTGTCTGACCCTTTTTAGGCACACCATCAACCAAAATAAAATCATTGGTAGTTTTTAAATCATCATAAAAGATATTATCTGATAAATATTGAATTTTATTTTTTTGATAACGATAAGTACCGACTTCCAATTCATTTTTTACTTCAATCGAATAATCACGAGTATTGGAAAGGATAAGATGACTGCCTTTTATCGGTTTTTGATATTTTTTATTTAATTCTTTAATATTTATTTTATAAGGAACATTTAAAAATTCTAAAAAATGCCAAAAATCCAAAGGTATAATTTTATATTTCATATGCAGCATAGAAATCATGGGAAACGCACCAGTATAACGAGCGTTGCATTCAATCGGATAAACTTTATTTTCTTTTTGATTAACAATAATATCCAAACCAAAAATTCCTTTATACCCCTTACTATACATATATTGACCGAATTTTTCACCCAATTCTCTGGCTTGTTTATTAATGCTGGGACTGAATTCCAAACCAAAAACATGCCCGACAAAAAGACCATTGCCTTTTTTCTTGGCAATAACTTGGGGTATATCCATTATTTGCTGCTGGATACTGGAAACCAATGTGCCATATTTAGTAGCGCAACAAGCAATTGAACAAGATTTACCCTCTATAAATTTAGTAATATTAATTGTTTGTAATTCTTTTTTCTTATAAACCTTTTCTTTGGTTTTTTTCTTAAACTCGTTAAATTTTCGTTTTGAATCAATAAATAAAGTGCCTTTCCCGCCCCCCAAACGAAAATCAGGCAACTGTAAAACAAACTTATGTCCGTATTGATTAATAAAAAAATCAAAATCATATTCTGGTTTTTGAAATTCACCAAACTTCATGGTTTGACCGGGGACCGGCTGCAAACCGGCTCGGATTAATTGCCGACGGAAATTAACTTTATTTTCAAATAATTTATTTAAATAAGCTTTATTGGCAATTAATTTAACATTTAAACCTTTAATTGCCTTGGTAATATTTTTATCAGCTTTATATAAAAATAAATATTTTTTACCTTTATACGACTTGATGTAATTTTGAACAGTTTTGTTCCTTAAAATATTATTGGTATTGGTAAAAGACAATTTTAAAGTCGGACGTTTTTTTTTCAAAACAAAAATTTCATCTAAATATTTTTCCAAAACTTGATTATCCTTGGAATCTTTAAAACAAATTATTTTAAAATTTTTAACAAACAAAGAAGGGAAAAAGCGCATAAAAGAAGTCACACCAACACCAAAAATACCGCCTTGAGGGTCTAATTTATTTTGTAAAAAATATTGAAAATCTTTATAATTTTTTATGTTTAACATAGTTTAATTATAGCAAAATTTAGCTCTTTTTTAAACTCATAAAAAATGGTAAGATAAATATATGCCTAAACAAAAAGAAAAATTAATCCTGGTTGATGGTCATGCGCTGATACATAGAGCTTTTCATGCTTTGCCACCTTTAAGCAATAAGGACGGCGAGTTGGTTAATGCTGTTTATGGTTTTACTACTATCTTTTTAAAAGCTTTACGTGAATTAAAGCCCGATTATATAGCTGTAACCTTTGATAAAGCCAGAAAAACTTTTCGCGATGAAATTTATGCTGAATATAAAGCCCAAAGAGAAGCTGCTCCGCCCGAACTTTATGAACAAACTCCTAAAATTAAAGAAATTTTAAAATTATTCAAAGTCCCTGTTTATGAACTTGCAAATTATGAAGCTGATGATTTAATTGGCACTATCTGCAATTTAAAAAAAGTAGATAAGCCGGAAATAGAAACAATTATTGTCTCTGGTGATTTAGATTTATTGCAATTGGTTGATAATAATACTAAAGTTTACGGTTTAAAAAGAGGTATTTCTGACACAATTATTTACGATCAAAAAACCGTTAAACAACGCTATGATGGTTTAAAACCAGAACAATTAATTGATTTTAAAGCCTTAAAAGGCGATCCATCTGATAATATCCCCGGGGTAGCCGGTGTTGGTGAAAAAACTGCCATTGAATTATTAAAAGAATTTAAAACTTTGGAAAATTTATATAAAAACATTGATTCACCTAAAATTAAAGCTGGTGTCAGAGAAAAATTAAAAAAAGATAAGGAGCAGGCTTTTTTAAGTCAAAAATTAGCCACTATTGTAACCAATGCGCCGATTAAATTTGATTTAAAACAAAGCAAAATCAAACCTTATGACAAACAAGGCTTAATTGAAATTTTTCAAAAATATCAATTTCGCAGCTTGTTAAATAAATTACCAGAAAAACAAACGACTACTGATAAATCATCTGCCAAAATTAGCGAAACAAAATCAATTCATCAAAACTATCAACTGATTCAAACCGATAAAGATTTAAACCAATTTTTAAACAAACTAAAAAATCAAAAAGAATTTGCTTTTGATACTGAAACAAATAGCCTAAACCCTTTAAAAGCCAAATTACTGGGCATCAGCTTTTGCTGGCAAACAGGCAAGGCTTATTATTTACCAATCGCTGAAATCAAAGGTGAAGGTCTTTTTGAGGATATAAAAATAAAAAAATCCTGGTTAAAAAAATTGACACCGATTTTTAGCAATAAAAAAATCAAAAAAATTGGCCATAATTTAAAATTTGATACTGAAATATTATTAAACCATGGTCTTGAAGTTAAAAATTTATTTTTTGATACCATGATAGCTTCTTATTTATTAAATCCGGGTTCTCGGACTCATGGTTTAGATAATTTAGCTTTTACAGAACTGGGACATCAAATGATAACTTTTGCTGAAATTACCAATAATAAAAATCTGCCAATCAGCCAAGTTCCTTTGCAAAAATTAGCAGATTATTCTTGTGAAGATGCTGATTATACTTATCGGCTTTATATAATTTTACAAGCCAAATTAGCCCAAGAAGGCTTTATGGAACTTTTTTCAAAAATTGAAATGCCCTTAATACCGGTTTTAATTGACATGGAACAAAACGGTGTCAAAATTGATGATAAATTTTTAAAAGATCTAGCACAAAAAGTCAATAAAAAAATAAAAAAAATTTCTGATAAAATTTACAAATTGGCTGGGCAAGAATTTAATATTGCTTCACCGATTCAATTAAAAGAAATATTATTTGATAAATTACAAATTTCCACCAAAGGCATCGGCCGCACCAAAACCGGGTTTTCAACTGCGGCTGGTGAGCTGGAAAAATTAAAAGGCCGACATAAAATTATTGATTTAATTTCTCAATACCGTGAGTTGACCAAATTAAAATCAACTTATATTGACTCTTTACCAAAACTAATCAACCAGCAAACTAAGAGAGTTCATACCAGCTTTAATCAAACAGTTACAGCGACTGGCAGACTTTCATCTTCAGATCCTAATTTGCAAAATATTCCTATTAAAACCGAATTGGGGAGGGAAATTCGCAAAGCTTTTATTGCTGAAAAAGGTTATCAGTTACTGGCTGCGGATTATTCTCAAATTGAATTAAGAATGATCGCATCTTTAGCTGATGACAGAAAAATGATTAATGCTTTTAAACAAGGTAAGGATATTCATACTATTACTGCGGCCCAGATTCATAATGTAAAACCTGAAGAAGTGGATAAAGAATTACGACGTTCAGCTAAAGAAATTAATTTTGGCATAATGTATGGCATGGGCCCCAGAGGTGTAAGCCTAAGAACCGGAATCCCGTTGGAAAAAGCCAAAAAATTTATTGCTAAATATTTTCAAGCTTTTCCCAAGATTAAAGAATATATTGAAGAAACCAAAGACTTTGCTTATAAAAACGGGTATGTAGAAACAATTTTTGGTCGCCGACGTTATTTGCCTGATATTCAATCAGGCGTACCCCATATTGCTGCCTCAGCCGAACGTATGGCTATTAATATGCCGATCCAAGGTGCTGCTGCTGATTTAATTAAAATGGCCATGATTAAAATTCATGATAAACTACCCAAAATCAGCTCAAAAACAAAAATGGTTTTACAAGTTCATGATGAATTAATTTTTGAAGTACCAAACAAAGACTTGCCAAAGGTTAGTAAATTTGTTAAAAAAGAAATGGAAAATGTTGATCATCAATTTAAATGCCCGATTAAAGTTGAGGCTGAAATAGGCAAGAATTGGGGATCCTTAAAGTAAATTACAAATCATAAGCACCAAACTTTAAATAATAAATATAAAATATTAAACAATAATTTTGAATTTATTATTTAGAATTTATAATTTATTTATTATTTGGAATTTGATCATTGGTAATTAATTAATATATGAATTTTCCTCAAAATAAAAAATCAATCACTCTAATCGGCATGGCTGGTGCCGGTAAATCTTTTATTGGCCGTAATTTAGCTAAACTGCTTGAATTTGATTTTATTGATACTGATGAGGTTATTGAAAAAGATACCAATCAAAAATTACAAAAACTTTTAGATAATCTGGGGGAAGAAAAATTTATTGAACTGGAAAAAAATATTATAATTGGCTTAGGCAATATTCAAAATAAAATTATTTCGCCTGGCGGCAGTGTTGTTTATTCACCGGCGACCATGCAATATTTGAAAGCTAATTCAATTGTTATTTATTTGGCTGATTCTTATAATCGAATTTTAAATAGAATCAAAAATCTTGAAAGCCGTGGTATTGTAGGCTTAAAAAATAAAAACTTTGAGCAATTATATAAGGAACGACAAATTTTATATAAAAAATACGCTGATATAACAATTGATATGTCAAAAATGCAAACTAATGATAAAAACGCCAAAGCAAAACAAGTAATTAAAAAAATAATTGGGGAAATAAATAAATTAAATTGATAACCATCTAAAAAATTTAAAATCGCCTAATGGCGATTTTTTAAAAACAAAATAACGTACTCCCCCAGCTCCATTCAGGCATTCGGGGTTTCCTGTTTGGAAGTAAAAAGTCAGCAACGTTGTGCTGACTATTAAAAATATTAATTAAATTTTGGCTAAAAATTGAGTTCCTGGAGACCATTTTGATGCAAAGTCAAACAAAAATCGGCGACATTGTGCCGATAAAAAAAAGTTTGGTGCGCAAGACCGGATTTGAACCGGTACGGCCTTATGGCCAGTGAATTTTAAATTCGTTGCGGCTACCCATTCCGCCACTCGCGCACACAAACTTATTTTAAAACCTCCTCTGCGTCTAGACCAAAAATATCAGGCTATCGCAGATACTCATCATATTAACATATTTTTATTGATTTGTCAATAGCCGGCTGGCTTTATAATTTATTTTGGTATAAAATGGAAGTGTTCATTAAATACGAAAAATAAAATAAAGAAACTATATTATTTTTCATTTCCTATTTCATATTTCTAATCACTAATCTTGCGCTATGATAATCTTTTTATATGGTGAAGACACTTATCGCTCCAGCCAAAAACTAGCACAAATTAAAAATAAATTTCAAAAAGAAGTTGATTCTTCTGGTATGAATTTAACTGTTTTAGATGGCGCCAGTCTTAAATTTGAAAGCTTTAATCAGCAGATTAAAGCTTCACCATTTTTGGCTCGTAAAAGAATAATAATTATTAAAAATTTAATTTCTGAAAATAAATCAAAAAATATTCAAAAAGAAATTGTTGAATTATTAAACCAAGAATCAAAACAACCTGATCAGGATAATATTATAGTTTTTTGGGAAGTAGCTGATCATTCCAAATCAAGAACCAAAAATGCGTTATGGGATCGTTTAATTAAAGAAAAATTTGCCGAAGAATTCAAGCCTTTATCAACTGGTCAGCTTAATGCCTGGATTGATAATGAATTTAAAAAAAGACAAGCCAAAATAGAGAAAACTGCGATCATAAAACTGGCTGCCATGGTTGGTAATGATTTGTGGCAATTAACCAGTGAAATTGAAAAATTAGTAAATTATTGTCAGGATAAACAAATTACAACGACTGAGATTGAAAAACTTGTCAAAGCCAAATATGACGACGATATTTTTAAATTAGTTGATTCTTTAGGGAATAAAAATAAAAAACAAGCCATAAAACTTATTTCTGATCAAATAAATTCGGGTGCCGATGAAATTTATTTACTTTCCATGCTGATAAGGCAATTTAGAATTTTACTTTTAATCAAAGATTTGCAAAATAATAATCAAGCGCTGACCAAAGATCAAATTGCCCAAGAATTAAAAATTCATCCGTTTGTAGCACAAAAAGCCTTATATCAAACCAAAAATTTTAATTTACAACAACTAAAAAATATTTATCAATTATTATTAAATATTGATTTACAAATCAAAACTTCTTCAGCTAAACCTAAATTATTATTTGACTTATTTATTGCTCAAATATAAAACCCGCTTTATTCGCGGGTTTTTAAATGTCGCTCAACAGCATCAAACAATTCGTCCTCTTGCCAGGGTTTTGTAATAATTTGAATACCAGGTGGCGGGACAGTCTGATACTGTCCGGAAATTACAATAATTGGCATATCCCTGTCTACTTTTTGAATCATTTCAATTAATTGCAACCCATCCATTTGGGGCATTGTTAAATCAGTAATAACCAGGTCAACCTGCCAAGACTCTTTTTCCAGCATGTCCAATGCTTCCTGACCGTTACCGGCTTGAATGATGGTACCATAACGCCGGAAAATTCTTGCCATGGTTTTCAAGATATTTTTTTCATCATCTACTAACAAAATCTTAAAAGTATGCAAAATTCATTCCTCCTTTTTTTCTTGCTTAAAAAATATTATTTCCACCTCAATTTTAAATTTAATAAAACAATATTAAACTGAAAACTATTCGCTCTGATCTTGCTTTTCTTCCCCTGCCTGTTGTGATTTTTTATACGCACTAAATAGCCTTGATAATTTTCGTGAGCCAGTATTTTTTTTAATAACACCCTTTTGTACAGCCTTATCAATGCTTTTTTGAACTTGTTTTAACAGTTCATCCACCTTACCTTCTTTATTTTCAATTGCTTTTCTAGTCTTTTTTATTAATGTTTTTAAATCTTGTTTAATTTTAAGATTATAATCAGATTTTTTCTCATTTTTTCTTAAGGTTTTTTTTGCTTGTTTTGTTTGCGGCATATTTATTTAGTAATTAGTAATCAGTAATTAATAATTAGTAAAATGAAAGCACATGGTTGTGCTAAACACTAAATACGTAATTATGGGTGTGAGAGTTAAAAGTATATTAACAAAATCAAATAAACTTGTCAATCTGATATTTTGGGTTTATCAAGATCCAAAGACTCTATCTTGGTTTCTTTACCAGTGATTTTAACAATATCTTTATCAACTTTTTTAAATTCTTTAGAAGCTAAATTATAAGAATTAACTGTTGTGCTTAAATGATTCCCTAGCTTTTTCATATATTCTTCATATCTAATCATGTGACTTTGCAACATCTCCACTCTTTTAATAATTTCTTTAGTTTGTTCTTCAATCTTAAAAGCTCGTAAACCCTGTAAAACTGTTTGCAAATAAGCGGCAAAAGTAGTCGGTGAAACAATAATAACCTTTTTATCTTTCATCGCATAAATAATCAGATTTTTGGTGTCTACTTTAACCGCACCAACTTCATTAATTAATAAATCATAAAAAATTGCTTCTGCCGGGATAAACATAAAAGCAAAATCAAGCGTACCCTGATTGGATTTAATATATTTACTGGTTTCATCAATTCTTAATTTTAAATCATTTTTAAATTCTTTTTCCAAACCAGCTCGTCTTGTTTCATCTTCTTCATTAACTATCTTATTATAATTTTCCAAAGAAAACTTGGCATCAACAGGAATAATACCGTCTTTAGTGAAAAGAGCCGCATCAACAGTATCTCCGTCTTTAAACTGATACTGTAATTTATAAGCGGTCGGCGGCAAAATATTTTCTAAAACCAATTGCAAACTGGCTTCACCTAAATTACCTCTTTGTTTTTGGCTAAGTAAAATTCGTTGTAAATTATTTAATTGCTCGGAATAACCCATTACTTGCTTATTGGTCTCATCAAGTTTGGTTAATCTCTCAGTTACTTCCTGAATTATTTTTGCATTTTGCCCAAATTGGCGTTGCATTGTTTTTTGAGTATCAGCTAAGCTTGTACCCAACGTCTTATTAATTTCATTGATTTGATTTTGCAACATGACCAAACTCTGATCATCGGTTTTTTCTTTATTTAATTTAAATAATAAAAAAAAGATTACTGCTAAACCAGCAACTAAAATAATTAAAGTAATACTTAATAATAGTTCCATAACTTATATATTAACCAATGATGAATTATTTGTCCAGCTTGGCTCCATTAAATTATTTATATTATAATAATAATTTCAAAGCTAATGGAAAAACAAAAATCCAAACACCTAGCGAGAATGCCGATCTCGCCCATCGCCCCCCCCAAAAAAAACGGGGCAAAATCAAGGATTCTTTTAACAAGATTGCAAAAAAATATTTTCTTATTGACTTCGGGGAACAAAAGTTCCCCTTTTTAATTTATCTGCCCAATTCTTCATTAACTTCTTTTCTGCCTTGTTCTAATTCTACAACCTGTTCATCATCCAAATCAAGCAATAATGACTGAAACTCGCCGACATGAGTTTTTTCTTCTCTGGCCACGTCCAATAAAATTTTCTTCATGTCAGAATTTCCCGTTAAATCAGCCATTTGTTCATACAAGTTAATTGCATCTAATTCGGCAATAATGGCTGCTCTTAAAATTTCCTTATCAACATCTTCTTTTTTTACTTTGTTTAAATCAAAAGGGATTTTTGAAAGCATAATTTTAGAAATTAATTATTATCTATTAAACCTTTTTTTTAATTTAAATAAATTCTTAATATAATTATATATGGTTCTTGTAAATTTTACTTTTGTATCAGGATTTTCCCGCCATTTAATTGAGACTTCTTTTATTTTATAATCTTTATTTTCAGCAATTAATAATAATTCCGTATCAAAAAACCATTCGTTATCTTTCACTAACGATAAAACATCTAAAACTATCTTTTTATCAACTGCTTTAAATCCGCATTGAAAATCATTTAGCTTAGTAGGAAAAAATAAACGAACCAACCAAATATAAACTTTTGAATATATTAAACGGCTAATAGTGCGTTCTGTTTGAGAATTTTTAATATAACGAGAACCAATAGCAATATTATTTCCAGATTTTATTGCTTTAAATAAATCAATAAAATTGTTTATATCAGTTGCTAAATCAATATCACAATAGGCATAAATATCTGCTTCATATTTTTGCCAAACAGCTTTTAAAGCATTCCCTCTGCCTTTTTCTCTTAAATAAAAAGTCTTTACTTCTACTATATTTTGATCTAAAAGTTCCGCAATTCTTTGAGTACTATCTGTTGAAGCATTATTAACAATAATTATTTGCCAATCATCTTCAACCTGCTTTTTAAAATAATTATAAAGTTTTAAAACTGATTTTTCTAATACTTTTTCTTCATTATAAACTGGCAATGCTAATAATATTTTTTTAGACATAAATTTTTAATTTCGATAAAAAACATTTAAAAAATAATGATGGCGTAATTCATATTCTTTTTTATTAAAACCAGGGACCTCTTTATTCAGTTGATCCTGGCTTGTAATAAGAATACCATAATCAGAATAATTATCTAAATTTATTTTTTTTAAATCAGTCTGATACCGTAAACTAAAATCTTTTAAATATACGGGGATCGGCCAATTGGAAGGAGCAGCAATCAAAATCTTATTTACATCATTTAATTTAGCATTATTATCAACATCATTTCTTAATTTTAAAATATCAATGCTGGTTTCCACATAACCCAATTTATTTTTATCAAAATTATTAACTACAAAAAAATTTTGCTCAATAGTAAAAAATAAACTGCCAATTAAAAATGGTGATAAAATAATTAAAATAAATAATTTTTTATTAACCAAAGTTTTTCTTAAATAATCAATGGTATTGCCGGATAATAAAAATAATGGAAAGATTACAACAGGCACAACCCAATTAGTCTTATAAGGAATAAAGCTAAAAATTAATAAAGAACAAATTGACCAATAAATTAAAAATTTTGAAAAAGTATTTTTTTTAAAATAAAAAAAACCTAAAAAACTAATTAATAGCAAACCTAATTCAAATGGGTATAAGATTTTAAAATAATAAAAAAATGATTTATTGTGCCCGCTTTCTGTTGATTTTTTAATTAATTCAATAAAACCACCTGGTAAATTAACTATATTTTCAAGATGAGAAAAAAAACCAGACTGAATTGCAAAAAAACTAACAACTAAGCTAATGATTCCAAAACAAATCATCCTTTTAGGAATATTATGAACAAAACGTATTATTTTCCTTAATAAATCCTTTTCAAATAAATAATTTAAATACAAAAAAGATAATACTATAAAGCTAAAAATTAATAAAGCTTCTATATTTATATTTAAAATAATCGCCAAAACAAAAAAAGAAGCATAAAGATAGACTGGCTTATTCTTTTTATAATAATTTAAAAACAAAATTATAATCAAAATTAAAAAAAACAAATAAAAAGGATAAGTCGTATATTGTCGCGCATAATAAACCATAAAAGGAGAAACAGCTAAAAAAAACGAACTAATAAAAACACCGAGCCTGCCAATATAATCTTTTAAAAAATAAATTAATATAATTGTAAGCAAACTAAAAAAAGCAGCACTTAATCTTAAGGCAAATGCTGATAAACCGCAAATTTTAACGAAAATAAATGTTAAATAATGATGAGCCAATCCTTTATTATCATAATCCCAAACTAAGCCCTCTCCTTTTAATAATGGTTCTATAAAATAATACTGCTCTTCAGCCTCATCATGATGCATTGGCTTCAAATCCAATTGATATAATCTTAAAAACGCGCCTAAAACTACAATTAGACCAAAAATAATTAAAAAAACTTTTTTATTTAAAACGCCCATCTGCCCATAATAAAATTAGAAATAAATAAAACTTGTAACCCAATAAATAAATAATATAAAGTCAATTGAACCAATTGTTTATTTTTTAACCTCTCTATTAGCAAAGCAAGACCAATAAAAACAGGAAAAATTGATAATAAATATCTGGGAGTACTTAATAAAAATGAAGTTGAAACAATCAAGAACCAAGACAAAATAGCATAAATACTATAAGAATATCTTATTTTATTAAAAGAATAAATTATTAAAATCAAGCCCAAACAAGCGAAAAAAATTTCGCAGCCAGAAACCAAAATAGCTTCAACCGGTTCACGATTCATAAAACTGGTGAGTGAATCAATAAAACCATTCCAAGGATAATCAATTTTTTTATACCAAAAAATTTTTTGATAATATAAAAAAGTAAACGGGTTTTTATATAAAAAAAAATTAATTAATAAATAAACCAAACCAGCCAAAGGAATTAAAAATAATGAAAAAAAATTAGTTGCAAAATTTTTAATATTAAATTTTTTCTGCTGCCAATATTCAAAAATCAAAGCAAAAAATAAAACAAAACCACTAATTCTTGCCAATCCGGCGCAAAAACCCAAAATTCCAGCTAACCACCATTTTTGTTTTCTGGCACAATAAAAACTAGCAATTACAAAAAAAATAAACAAACTTTCGCTATAAGCAAAATGAAAAAAATAAGCAGTTGGAAACAAGCTTAAAAAAACAATAACTTTAAAAGCAAATTTATGAGAATAATCAAGCAATAATAAGCGATAAAAAATAATCATTGCCAGAATATAAAAAATATTTACAATTATTAAAGAACTTAAAATATAATTATTAATTAAATAATTAAAAAGATGAATAATCAAGGGATAAAGCGGGAAAAAAACAATATTTTTCATATGATCACCAATTAACTCATACCCATTATCAGCTATTTGTAAATAATGAATACTATCCCAACGATTAAATATTGTTAAATCAAAAATAAAACTGTTTGCCTGAAAAATATAAGCCAAAAAAGATATAAAAAAAGTTGATAAAATTATAATTACACTAAACAAGATTACTTGCTTAACCCCTTTATCTTTAATCATATAAATGTTAATATATTATTAACTTTAATTATAACGAATATCCTTAAAAAAATAAACAACATTTTTGTTAATTTTGCCAACGAGATGTAAAAAGCGACACTTATTTTTATTTAATATTAGAGACAATAATAAAATTTATCACAAAAAAAATAATAAAATGTTTCACGTGAAACTTTTTATTAACTAAAGCTTAAAATTGTAGTATAATAACAATCACGATTAATCATTGCTCAGTCCCCGTAGTTCAATGGATAGAACAAGGGATTCCTAATCCCTAAATCTAGGTTCGATTCCTGGCGGGGGCACATTTTTTAAAAAAAGACATGATACAAAATAATCAAATTGAATACGAAAAAACTTACTTGCTTAAATTTGTTCCTAATGATTTAATAAAAACACCTTATAAAGAAATTGTTGATATTTATATCCCCCAAAATACTGAGCATCCCAAATTAAGGATCAGAAAAAATGGTAATAAATACGAAATTTGCAAAAAATACCCAGTAAGCAGAGCCGATGCTTCGACTCAGCACGAATTTACTATTCCAATTACGCTAGCGGAGTTTGAAGAGTTAAGTGGTAATTTACACGGTAAAAGATCCAGAAAAAATAGGTATTATTACAAATATAATAATAAAATAGCTGAAATTGATGTTTTTCAGGGTGATTTAAGGGGCCTGATATTGGCTGATTTTGAGTTTGAGTCTGAGAAAGAAAAGGCTAAATTTAGCCAACCCGAATTTTGCTTGGCTGATGTCACACAAGCAAAATTTGTGGCTGGAGGTATGATTATTGGTAAAAAATATCAAGAAATAGCACCATTTTTAAAAAAATACAGCTATAAACCCTTATTTATTGACTAAAAAGGGGCCTGTAGCTCAGCTGGTTAGAGCGCATGCATGGCATGCATGAGGTCAGGGGTTCGAATCCCCTCAGGTCCACAAAAAAACTGGTGCGCAAATAAAAACAACAATGCTTAAATCCATTTATAATTTTTTAAAACCGTTTGAACGAACAATAGAATCACTAAATCGGATTGAAATCAGCCAATCTGCCATACTTAATAATTTACAAATCTATCAGGATCTTAATCCTGATTCTTTTATTTTTCCGGTTTTAAAATCAAATGCTTATGGCCATGGTTTAGAGCAAATTGCTCAAATTTTAAAAAATCAAAAAATAAAACGTACTTGCATTGACAGTTATTATGAATATTTAAAAATCAAATCAATATTTCCTAATTGTAAGACACTTATTCTTGGCTATACTAAGCCTAAAAATTATAAATTTTTTAATTTTAAAAATATGGCGATTACTGTTTATGATTTAGAAACAATAAAAGCCTTAAATCAAACCCATAAATCAATAAATATTCATCTAAAAATTGATACGG
>CAZHFK010000025.1:0-17339 GCA_964531215.1 uncultured Gammaproteobacteria bacterium
AAAACATCCCTTTAATTAGAGAAGCTTGGGTTAATAAAATTAATCCGCAAATCGAAAAAATTGATCAAATTCGAGATGTTTATAATTTTTGTAAAAACAAAACTCCGGTTGAATTGGCAAATCGGCCAGGTAGATGCGAAGTAATT
Organism: uncultured Gammaproteobacteria bacterium; assembly: GCA_964531215.1. Lineage (GTDB taxonomy): Bacteria > Patescibacteriota > Patescibacteriia > CAIXNZ01 > CAIXNZ01 > WJKP01. The sequence continues at coordinate 147 of CAZHFK010000025.1, forward strand.
TTAAATGATTTAAATGTTACTCCACCATCGACTTCTGCGCAGGTCGGGCCGGAATTAGGCGAGGAATTAGAAAGAGCCTTTAGAAATGATTATACGGCTAAAGTTAATTATGTGATTAATATGGCTAATTCATTAAAAAGCGGTTTTGAATATTTAAGAAGTAATATTCGAGATCAATTTAATCCGGATTTTTTTGAAGGCAGCGCAGCTTATAATGTCGCTTTAGCTCAGGATTTATTTAATCCGGAAGCCAGTGAATTTAATGCTTATGAAACTTTATCAAGGGAAATCGCCGCAATTGGTTTAAATGAAACCTTAAACCGTCATTTACAGGCAACAGTTGATAATGGCTGGAAATCAGTGACTGATCGAATAGGCGATACCATCAGAACACCTTCTAATATTTTAAGGAAAAAAGCCGAGGAAGATATTGTTGCCGGTAAAAAAACAGCCAGTTATTATACCCAAAATATCGCGGCTGATGCGTTAGGCGTGTTTTTGGAAACACTTTGGAATGAATTGACTCAAAGATTATTGCAATCATTATATAGCGGTGAACAAGAAACAGAATCTTATAAAAAAATAAAACAAACCGCGGGTGAATTAGAGCAATCCGGTTTTGAATCAGCGCCGATACTTGATATTTATAATCCAGCTGAACAAGAAGTAGTTACTGGTGAAGGAGTAAGAAGTTATGTGGAAAAATTGGCCAAACAATATCAAGTTAATTATTCTTATAAAGATGTGGATTTATTATCAGAATTTCAATTAAATCTTGAGGGGGAGGTAAATCCTAATATTTATAATAATGTTATAGATTCGAATTTTGCTTTGGCAATTAATGATGAATTAACAATTAGCCAGGCCTTGGAACAAAGAAAATTAATTGGTGATTATAAGTTTTCTTGGGGTGAAGAAACTGAGCCGGGTACTTATCATTTAGCTAATATAAAAAAATTAAGAAAAGCCAGAGTAGTGCCTTTAGGCTTAGAATTGGCAGCTCAATTAATTAGGGATTGTAATTATAGACAAGAAATTGACTATGATGATTTTCAAGATATTTGCGATGTCGGGGATGATTGTTCACGTTATGGGTATGATTTATTTGATGCACAACCTTATAAAACTCAGAAATTAAGAAATTGTTTATTTAAACCTTATGCCGGATTTGACACGGAAAATTTAGAGGAAATTAAAGAATATAATCAGCAAAAATTAAATCAAGTGGTTAATGCGACTTTAGCGGATGTAGTTAATGGTTTTTATAAATCAGGTGCTGGTCGTTGCGGTGATTTTGATATTGACGAATCACCGTTTTGTAATTTAGTTGATCCTAATTGGGTTTTAAAATTACCCGCCACCAAATGCGCCTTAAAAACAGATTTAGAGCCTTATAATGAGCTATTGGTTACCAATCCGACCGGTCAAAGATATTCCAGCTGTCCGGATTTTGCCAGCTGCTTAGAAGAAGATGACAGAGGCGGTTGTGTTAATGAAGATTATGGAGTCTGTGTAAAAGAAGAGAATGTTTGGCAGTTTACAGCTGATTCTTGCCCCGAAGAATTTAATAGTTGCCGGACTTATACTATGACTGATGCTCAAGGCACTCGTTCGGTTTCTTATTTGAAAAATACTTTAAGTGGCAGTGAAGTTTGTGGTGATTATAATGCTGGTTGTACTTGGTACGCAACAAAAACTGTAGCCGGTTTATGGAAAGATTTCTCTGAATTTAATGACGATGCTTGTGTTGAGTCGGGCGGTACTTGGTTGGCCGGTCAAGGTTGTGCTTCTGAAAGAATTTATTTAAATCGCTATGCCGAAACTTGTGATAGAAATCAAGAAGGTTGCAACGAGTTTTTCTTATACCGTGATTCTAATAATAATTTGGTAACTGATTCTAGTTTTGAATACACTAAGCAGGATTATTTTCCACAAAATTGGGATTTAAGAATAAAAGAAATAGTGCCGAGTTTAGAAGATTGCCAAGTGAGAGGGGGGGATTATAATGCGGTTTGTCTTGATTATAATTATACAGACAGAACAGAGTGTTTAAATAATAATGGTACTTGGCAGGATGGTGTTTGTGAAGGAGCAATTAATAATGATGTTACGCAAGATGAATGTGAAGCATCAGATGGCTCTTATCAACAAAGCTGTATATATAGTGTTTTAAAATATAATTTATGCGAAAATCCGCAATTTACTGATGAAGGGGGGAGCGCTGAAGAAAAATGTTTGGATCATGGAGGTACTTGGGTAGAGCAATGTCAAATTGACGGTGTAATTAGAAATGAAACCGATTTACAATCAGAAGAAAATTGTTTAGCTAATGATAATGCCAGTTGGGTAGAGTTTTGCCAGGGAGCAGTCTTATATGGTTCTGCTGACCCGGTTAATAATCCGCAAAATAAAATACAATGCGATGAATTTTTAGGTGAATGGCGCGGATACGGTCCTTTTAGTGATTTGGCTCAAGTGTCTAAAGAAGGCAGTAATGTTTATAGCGGCTTAGGTCGGTTAGAAATAGATATTAGTAATTTAAGCGAAAATGAAGAATTACAATTAGTTTATACCAGTAGTTTTAATGATAATAATAAAATTTTAACCAAAGGCGGTGATGTTTATACGGCAACAGCTTATATTGCTGCCAATCAAAGTCTTAATCAGCCAATTGGTTTTAATTTGGTAAAAACTTATTTAGGAGGTGATCAAGAAATTAATAGTAATGAAATTTATGCTACTGAATTTTATTCTCAAGTAGATAGTACTTTAATTACAACTAATCCCGGTACTCAGCTTGATGTTTGGTTAAATTTACCCGGTGGTCAAGATAATGCGGTAGTTTATATAGATGGAGTTGATTTATCACTTAATACCATTGATCAGGTTAGAAATTATAATTTTGTTACACCATATAGCGATTATGTTTCAAACAGTAAAGCTTATTATAAAAAACCGCCGCAAAGACTTGATTGTCATGGTTATGGCGCTGGTGATCCCTCTCCCATTCTGAATGTTGAGCCTTTAACTAAAAGTAATTGTCAGGCCAATGATGGATATTGGGATGAAGAATTAATTTATAAAGACAGTATTGCTTGCTATCAATACGCGCCTGATGCCGATGCTTGTGACAATTTTAGCAAAGTTTGTTTGTCTGAAGAGGTTGGTTGTCAATTATATACGCCAGTAGCCGGTGGTTTTGACATACCGGGCGTAGTTAGTGCAACTGATTATTGTCCGGCAGAATGTGTTGGTTATGATACTTATAAGCAGGAAGCAGCTTTATATGAACCAGATCCCAATCCGCTTTATCATTATTTTATTCCCGATACAGCCAGTCAATGCAGTTATGCTGAAGTTGGCTGTTCACAATTTACTAATTTAGACGAAGTTGCTCAAGGCGGTGAAGGTATAGAATATTTTACTTATTTAAGACAATGTATTAAGCCTGATTTGGATTTAGGTGAAAAAACATTTTTTAGCTGGCAAGGTTCGGCTAGTGGCCCGCCACAATTAGTCAGATATGAGTTTCAGCAAGATGCTGAAACTGGCGCGCCAAAAACAATTGACGGAGAAGGTGATTGTCGTTTGACTATTGGTGAAAATGATTTTAATTGTATTAATTTTTTTGATAATCAAGGTAATGAATATTATCGTGATATTAGGAAAACCATTTCTGTATCTGAAGATTGTCATCCTTATAGAAAAACAGAATCAACAGAAGAAAATTGTTTGGCTACCAATGGTCGCTGGCAAAGTGATATAACCGCTTGTCTTTATGATGCTATACCAAGCGAAGGTATTAGTTGCCGGGCTGAAGCTAATGGTTGCCGCGCTTTTATTGGTAATCAAGGCAATAATGTTTATATGCAAATTTTTGATAATTTTGAACAAGGTCAATTGGATTGGTATAGCGGGCTGGCAGATCAAGGTAGTGGCTTAACCATGGTTGGCGAGTCAGTGCAGGTCGGTGGCCATTCATTGTTTGTGCCATCAGAATTTAATAGTATTAACAAACAGGTTGATATTGCGCCGGGCAACCTTTATACTTTATCGTTTTGGGCAAAATCAGCCGGGCAAAGTGAAGATATAAGTATAAAATTTAACACTGCCACAGCTGACGAAGATCAAACGACTTTAGAGGAATTTGCTTCAATGGATAATCAAATTACTTTGACTGATGAATGGCAAAATTATAATTTGGGACCGGTTTTGGTTAGCTGGTCGGATATAACTGATAATCGTTTGATTTTTACTGAAATAGATACACCGATTTATTTGGATAATATCTCGCTTAAAGTTGTCCGAGATAATGTTTATGTAATCAAAAACAGCTGGATTACGCCTGATAGCTGTGATAGAAATATTTTCGGAGTTAAAGATCCCAATGATCCTCATCCGATGTTAGGTTGCCAAGCTTATGATGATTCATTGGGTCAAAGGCATAATTTGAAATCATTTACTAATTTATGCAGGGAAAGCGCTGTGGGCTGCCAAATTTTAATGGATACGCAAAATTCAACTAATCCTAATCAGCAGAATTTTAATAATGATAATATAACCTATTTAGATGATTATCAGGTGCCCAAAGATGAATTGGTTACTTTAGTTTTAAATAATGATTATGTTTGTTCAAAAGACAATAAAGGTTGTCAACGATTTGGCCGGCCGATTTTTGAAGGTTTGCAAAATACTGGTTTTGAAGATATATATTTGAAAAATAATCCGGATAGATATATTAATGTACCTCAGGCAACAATGTGCAGGCACCAAGGTTTGGGTTGTACCGAATTGGTTAATGAATTGGGCAGTCCTGAATATTATAAAATTGAACCGACTAAATTATGCCAATATGGTGAAAAAATTGTTAATAATAAAAATGTTAAAGGTTGGTTTAAAAAAGGTAGTCAAACTTTAGGTTGTGGCTCTCTGGCTTATGATAAACCGGAAGAATGCGAAGCTAATGGTGGCGGTTGGAGTATTGATTATGATCAATGTACAGTTATTTTAAATGGTATTAATGATCAGGAGTCTTGTTTACTAAAAAACGGGGAATGGATTGATAATGAGCAATGTTTGGCCACACCTTTTACAATTTATAAAGTTTTTGAAGCCAATAAATATAAAGGTTATGTCGGTGAATGTGATGACCGCTGGGATGGCTGTAATGAATTTGTTGATATTAATCCTAATTATGTAGCTAATGGCAGTTTTGAATTTAATCCAGGTGGCCGACTCTCAAATTGGACAACTGTAGCAGCCAGTACTGGTAGCCAGCGAATAGAAACCAATGATTTTAAAGCAGGTTCAAAGGCTGTTAAATTAACAAAAAACACTACACAAGATTGTCCCAGTACTTATGTTTACGAAAATCCAAATTGTCAGTATGGCCGTGATGAAGATTATGTGCCAAGTTTTGGCATTAAACAAAAAGTAGCTTTTTTGGAAAAAGGGAAAACCTATAAAGCCAGTTTTTATTATAAAATGCCGGCTGACGCACAAGGTAAGGGCGATGATTGCCCATTGCCTGAAGCAACAATTGCGATTAATCGTTATATTGACCAAAATAATACTGAACCAGGCTTAGCCTATAATTATGAAGCAGAAACTGACTGGAAAAAAGTAGAGATTTTATTTACTGTTCCACATGGTGAATGTTCAGATCCGAATTTTACCACCAAACTTGACTGTGAATCAGTGGTTGATGAAAACAATCAGCCGATTAATACTTGGATTGAATATGAAGATTTGCAAAATTATGAAGTAATTATTTATGCGCCTCGTAATGAAAATTTAAGTACTGGTGAAGGAAATTGCCCAAGTTCTTATATACTTTATGATCAAATAGAAATAAAAGACAATACAGAAGACAGTTATTTTGTTATAGATGCCGGCACTGATATTAATCGTTCGGCTTGTACCAATGTTGATTGGAATCAAGGCTGTGTTGAATTTTTAAATACTTTTAATAATACCAATGAGATCTTAAAAGTGAAGAAAGATAGAAATTGTTCAGAATGGGCAGTTTGCGCGGAAAAAGATACAGACGGTTTTTGTACTGAAATTGATTTGTGTCGGGAAGAATTTGCCGGGGAATGTATTAAATTTTCACCTAAAAAAGATAATGTTCGATATAATTTAGATTCTGATCCGATTGCTGTAAAACGAATAAGTGATTATGAAAGCAAAAGCGGTTATATTTATCGTTTTGGCGCCGGCGAATTAACCAGACTAACCCAATGGCGAGCCGGTGATTATTCAGGTTATACTATTCCGGAAAGATTTCCCATAGAAGCTGAATTAAATAAACAATTTGATCAATACCCCGTTGTTAATGATTTAGGGAATGTGGATGATGAGCGCTATACCGAATCGATTTGTAAGATATTCCCTGAAAAAAATTCACCGTTACCTTTTCAATTATCACAAATTCAAGAATATAAAAATATTTTAAATGCTTATAGCCCGTCAACCAGTCCGGATGATTTGGGCAATATGTGTAATTATTATGAAGTTAAAGCCGGCAGTATAACAACCTATTTTCCTGAAGAACCAAATTCCAATAACCTTTGTACTACTCCCGAGGATTTAAAAGGAGCTTTACCGGAGGAAGGTTCAGATTGCGAATCAGCTGAGATAGAAAAAATGACCGAGGTTAATGGTTTGGAAGGTATGTGTTTGGAATTTGATACTTTAAATCCGGTTTATGACGGTATTTTCAGTGATTTATACGGTTCTGATAATTATCAGCCTTATGCTTGTATAACTTTTTATCCATTTTTAATTGATTTAGAAAATTATCAATAAAATAACTTATGTTAAAGTTATTAAAAAATAAGAAATTAGTATTAATTGGTTTGCTGCTGGCAGTCGGCTTGATGTTTATTTTTGCTAATGTTACTTTAGCTCAAACTCAAGGTTCTTCACCAGCCCCGTCCAGTCAGGAAGAAGCCGGTGTTGGAACTAAATTATTAAACGCGGCAATTTCAGTAATGGTTACTATTATTACTTTTGTAATTAACGCGTTATCTCAACTGGCTGGTCAATTGGTAATTTTATTAATGGAGGTTTTAGTTTGGCTGAGTATGTATAATCGTTTTATTGATAATCCTTATGTGAATGAAGGCTGGGTTATTTTGCGTGATTTGGTTAATATGTTTTTTATTTTAGGTTTGCTTTTTATTGCTTTTGTGACTGTTTTAAAAATTGAAAAATATCAATGGAATAAACTTTTGGCCAGATTATTGATTATGGCAATTTTGGTTAATTTTAGTAAAACCATTTGCGGTTTAATTATAGATTTTTTTCAGGTTTTAATGATAACTTTTGTTAATGCTTATAAAGATATTACGGCTGGTAATATTTTTAAAGGTTTGGCAATAACTGATTGGTATAAAATAAATATTACTCAATCAGACAATATTGCGTGGGACCAAGGTCTTACTGCTATTGTCGCTGCTTTATTAGCTTTAGCTTTTACAGTTATTACATTAATTGTTATTCTTATCACTTGTGTGATTTTGGCTTTTAGAATCGTTGCTTTATGGGCTTTGGTTGTTTTTTCTCCTTTAGCTTTTTTTGCCTGGGTTTTTCAAGGCCAGGGCGGTCAAGTCGGTTCTTTGGCCAATAAATGGTTTAGTCAATTTTTTAATTATTGCATGATTGGTCCTTTTTTAGCTTTTTTCTTGTGGTTGTCAATTTTAACCATGGCCAAACTTAACCTTGATCAAATGGTTACTTCTGATCAATATGATAAAACAAAACGAGAGCAACACTCAGCAACAATTGGCGAGGCCGGCAGCATGGATAATGTGATTTCCATTATGATGGGCATTATCATGTTGGTTGCAGGTTTGAAATTTTCCCAGGAATTTGCAGTTGCCGGTTCTGGTATGGCCGGTCGAGCTGCTGATAAAATGAAGAATTCAGCTCAAAACACATTAGAAAGAGGAGCTAGACGTTCAGCTAGGGCAGTAACTGCACCAGCCAGATTGGCTGGTAGAGCAGCTAAACCTTTACTCAGTGCTCCTAGAGAAGCCGGAGCTCAAAGATTAGAAAGGTCTCGTGTGGGCAAATATTTAACTAAGGCGGGAAGATCAAGAGGTTTAGAAAAATTACAAGCAGCAATAAAAAAACCAATTGTAGGTAGTGCTACCAAAAGAGAAACTGATGCTAGACATGCTGAAGATTATGGTAAAACAAGAACGGATATTAATAAGAAAAATGCCGCAGAAGTTAAAAACAAATTTAATAAAGAAATTTTAGGTGGTTCAGATAATATAGATGAAGAAGGTAATATTAAAGATTTAAGTAAGGTAAGTGAAAATAAAGAAGCAATTGAGTTTTATGCTCAGACATTGGCTGATAATGGTAAATTAACCAATAAAGAAGTTAAACAGTTGCAGCAAGCGGGTTTTATGGATGATAAGGATAAATTGGAAAAACAATTATTTTTAGAAGATATGGAGGATAGAGTTGAAAAATCAACTGGTCGCAAAAAAGCTTTTTCTTCATTAGTTTATAATGAAGAAACCAATGAATATGAAGATTTAAGTGACTTAGAACAAAAAGGTGAATCTTCAATGCGTAAGGCCGTAGATAATAGTGGTAACGCAGTCGATTTAAGTGATGTTGAAATGAGTAGTATTGCTGAAAAAGATGACGACGACGGTACTTATAAACTAGATATAAGCAAAAAGGCTTTTCAGGATTTATCTCAAGATAAACAAGATGCTTTACAGAACTTGGCAAGTAGTGGTACTGATATTGGTTCTGATTTTTATAATGTAGCAAGATTAGGAGATGTTTTACAAAGTAAAAGAAAAGAGGTTCGTGAAGGAACAGCCAGTGTAGGTGATGAACAAGCAAATAAGATAGCAAAACAAAAAGATTTTGGTGATCCGAGCGAGGATCCTGATTTTGCAGGGGCAGAAATGGATGGCATGACTTATAAAATAGCAAGTGTCTCAGGCTGGGATGATCCTGCTCGTGCTAATGTTAAGGTTAAAGAAGAAATGCGGTTTGCTCAAGATAATGCCGAGCGAAGAGAAATAATTGAAAACAATAAAAAACATTTTGATAAAAGATTACATCGTCGAATTGATCCAACAACAGGTAAAGCAGAAAGTGATACAGCATGGGAAAATAGGATTGCTAAACATTATGATAAAATGGATACTCAAACAGCTAATATGTCAGAATCAGAATTAAAAAGACATCAAAAATTATATAAAGCGGTCAGTGCTGAATATGATGATGATGGTCGTGTTCAAAGAGAAGGTACGACTAATAAAAATATCGGCCAAAAAATTAATAAAATTAGAACAAAAGAAGGTACTCGAGCTGTTATTGAAGATAATGTAAAAAAGATTATGCCAGCTGCTCCATCAAGTGCAAAGCAAAAAATTGTAAAATATATTGACGACGAAGCTTTTGATATGTTAGAAGCAACCGAGGATAATCAAGATAAGCAGGATCGTATAAAAGTTATAGCTAAGCAAATTTCCGATAATACAGGATTAAAAGGTTCTGGTGCGACTAAAACTGCTGAAGCGTTAATTGAAAATGAATCAAAGATTATAGATAGACATCAAGATACTCAAGCCTTGAAAAAATCTGCTTCGGTTAAAATACGGAATTATACTGATTCAATTCAGTCACAATTTGAAAAAGGCAAGAAAGATCCAAGTAGAATTCAATTTAAAGTAGATGGATTAATTAAACATTTAAAAGATGAAATAACAGGAGGCGCATTAAAAGAAGACAGTATAGATCCTAATTTAGTAGAACAAGAATTTAATAAACTAATATCATCTTTACAATCCGCGCCTAATTCTAAAGCGTTTAATAAAGAATTGACACAGTTTAAAAATAAAATGAGAAAAATAGGTTATAATGTAACTGAAAAGAAAAAAAAGAGCTAAATTTTAAAATTAATAGTTTGTATGCCTGGTAATAAATTTAAAATAGAAGATTTAGGTAATTTTAGCAAGGATTTTCAAAAAATTTTACAAGATTATGAATTAGAAGATAAAGGGAAAAAAGTATTGGAAATTTTAATTGACGCTATTTTGGGCAAAGTGCAACCGCTTGATTTAATTGAATTATTTACTGATAAATTAGAAATAAATTTTGATAAAGCTGGTGATTTAGCTTATGATTTAAAAATTGCAATACTTGATAAGAAAGACGAATTAGAAAAAATTAAAAAAAACTTGCGGGATAAAACTGAAACCAAATTCAGTCCGCCAGTAATGGCCGATGAATTATTAGCCAAGTTACCGGAATTTGAAATTAAAGATGATAATATCAGACAAAGATTTTTAGAAGCTTTGGTGAGCTGGTTAAAAGATGTTCGTGATTTGGCTGAATTAAAAGAAGTAATGACTCGGTCGCAAAAAATTGGTGGAGTAGGTATGCCAGAAGAAATTTTTTATAAATTACGCGCTTTATTAAAAGCTAAAAAAGAAGAAATGGAAAAAGCAGATATTGATATTAATAAAGTTATTGCCGAATATAAAAATAGCTTGCCCAAAGAAGCTGTTGTGCCAAAATCCGATGTTGTGCAAGAAACAGATATAGATGTTGAATCACAACCGGTTAAACAGAAAAAAGAGTCTGAAAAACCTACTGGTAAAGAAGTTACCATTGATCAATTATTAAAAGATCAGGGGCTTGATTTTGAAGAACTGGCTCATAAAGAAGCAATCAAACGGGAATTAAAAGAAAAAGGAGAATTATCAGAAGAAATTGACACTAATTTGGCTGATAAAATAGAAGATAAAGAAGATTTTTTGGAAGAAAAACAAGAATTAGCTCCGCCACCACCTATGTCAGCTCAGTCAGATTCTGCTAAGCAAGAAAAAAAGGAACCGGTTATTGATGAACCTGCTGCCAGTTTGCCGGTTGAAGAAAAGGATACTTTTGCTGATTTTGATTTTGCACCAGGTCCAGTTCAAGATACAAAAAACTCTGCTCAAAAAGAAAATGAAACAGTGCAAGCTAAACAAGTTCAAGCGCCTGAAGAAACAAAGGAACCAATTAAAGAAACAGAGGCAATGAGTCAAACTCAGTCTGAATCAAAAAATCAACCGGCTGACAAGCAAGTTTCTCAGCAACCGATTTTGAAAAAACAAGAAGTACAAGGCGGCCGGCCAAGAGTAGAAGACGTGAAATTTACACCCAGATTATATGGTCCGATTGAAGAATTAGCTTCTTTTACAATAGCTGATTTTCGACGTTTATCCAAAGATCCTAAGGAAGCGATTGAGAAATTAAAAGCAAAATTTAATTTATTAGAAGATGAATCATTGGTTAAAAAGGTTGAAGGCATAAAAGCTTTAAAAAAAAGCCCCCTTTACAAGATTTATGCTGATATAATGAATAAAGCAATTAATCAGGGCAAATCTTTTGAACAAGTTATTGAAGAAACAGATGAATTGGAATTACCGGAATTTAAAGCAATAATGGAATTAAATAAAAATTTAAAATATTAATTTATGGCTTTTAATCAGTTTTTAGTACCACAATTTATTGATGTTGAAAGTAAAATTATTGGTCCGATTACGACCAGGCAGTTTTTTATTATGATGGTGGCCGGTATGTTGGATTTTATTTTTTATAAAATGTTTTATTTTACAACTTTTGTAATTGTTGCTTTATTAACAACCGCGATTTTTGGCATGATCGCTTTTTTTAAAGTTAATGGTATGCCTTTTCATTATTTCTTTTTAAATTTGGTTCAGACTTTAAAAAGACCTAATTTAAGGCTCTGGGGGAAGACGGAAATAACTGAATTACCCAAAAAAGAAGAAAAAAAAGAGGAAGAAAAATTTACCCCCAAAGAGCCTTTGGTTGGAGATAAATTATCTTCTTTGTCTTTGGTTGTTAATACAGGTGGCGCCTTTAGAGAAGAAGATACAATTAAATAATTTTATTTATGGCAAAAAATACAACCCAAAAATATTTGGATATTGCTGAAATCAGAGAGGGTACAGTTATTTTAAAAGACGGTACTTTACGTTCAGTTATTTTATGTTCCAGTATTAATTTCGCATTAAAATCAGAAGACGAACAAAAAGCTTTAATTAGCGGTTATATGCAGTTTTTAAATTCATTAGATCATCCCATGCAGATAGTCATTCAGTCACGGCGATTAGATGTTGAAGGATATTTAAGACGTTTATCCGAGGCTCAAAAAAAGCAAACTAATGAATTATTGAAATTACAAATAGCCAGCTATATAGAATATATCCAAGAATTAATTGAAATCGGTGAAATAATGACTAAACGTTTTTTTATTATTATTCCTTATAATCCGTTAGGAGATAAATCTAAAAATTTCTGGTCAAGATTAAAAGAATTATTTACGCCTGGTAAGTTGATAAAAATTAAAAAAGAAAAATTTTTGGAATATAAGAAAGATTTGCAATTAAGAATCAATAATATTCAGTCAAATTTAAGGGGGATGGGTCTGGAAACGGCTGTTTTGGATACCCAAAGTTTAATTGAATTATAATGTTTATAATCCCAAAACCAGCCAAAATCAAAAATTAAAAGATATTAATAAACTTCGCATAGAACAATAATTTTATAAAATATGGCGTTAGAAGTACCAACACCTCAACAAAAAAAATCTGCAGAAGAAACGGAAAAGAAATCACCGGAAGAAGAAGTTAAAGCAGAAGCAATTACTTTAGAAGAAGAAAAATTTTATCGTAAAGGTCAAGTCAATGTTAAAGATTTAATTGCGCCGGCTGCTTTTAAAGTTAAACCAAGTTATGTTATTTTGGGTAATACTTATGTTAGAACTATTTTTGTTTTAAATTATCCTCGTTATATAACCGTTGGCTGGTTTACACCGGTGATTAGTTTAAGCAAGACTTTGGATGTTTCCATGTTTTTTTATCCTGTTAAATCAGAAATAATTTTAAAACAGTTGAAAAAACGAGTAGGTAATTTGCAGGCCCAATTAATGTCAGATGTTGAAAAAGGGGCACCGCGTGATCCTATTTTGGAAACGGCTTTACACGATATAGAAAAATTAAGAGATGATTTAACTCAGGGTATAGAAAGATTTTTTCAATTTGCCTTATATACAACTATTTATGCCAATAATGAAGAAGACTTAGAGGAATTGACTTCAGAAGTTGAATCAATTTTTGGCAGTAAATTGATTTATACTAAAAAAGTTTTATACCAGGCTGAACAAGGTTTTAATTCAACTATTCCGTTAGCTAATGACGAACTTTTAATTTCATTTAATATGAACACTTCACCGGTTGCTTCTTCTTTTCCTTTTATTTCTTCAGAATTAACTTCTGATGAAGGAATTTTATACGGTGTAAATAGGCATAATAATAGTTTGATTATATTTGAAAGATTTTCTTTGCAAAATGCCAATTATGTTGTTTTTGCTACTTCCGGTGCCGGTAAAAGTTATGCAGTAAAATTGGAAGTTTTAAGAAGTATGATGCTGGGTACGGATGTAATTATTATTGATCCGGAAAGAGAATACGAGCATTTATCAGAAGCCGTTGGTGGGACTTATGTTAATATTTCTTTGGCTTCAAAAGAAAAAATTAACCCGTTTGATTTGCCAAGAGGAATTGGAGATGCCAGTACAGAAGATATTATTAGAAGCAGCGTAATTTCTTTAAAAGGTTTATTACGTTTAATGTTGGGTGATTTAACAACCGAAGAAGATTCTATTTTAGATAGGGCTTTAATCGAAACTTATGCTTCAAAAGATATTACTCCGCAGGCTGATTTAGCAAATATTGAACCGCCGATTATGCGGGATTTGCAGAATATTTTGGAAGGTATGGAAGGTGCTGAAGATTTAAGTTTGCGTTTAAGAAAATATACTGAAGGAACTTTTGCCGGTTTATTTAACCAGCCGACCAATGTTGATATGAGAAATCAGCTGGTTAGTTTTAGTGTAAGAGATTTGGAAGATGAATTAAGGCCAATTGCCATATATACGATCGTAACTTATATTTGGAATGTAGTGCGTTCTCAAGTAAAGAAAAGAATTTTAGTAATTGATGAAGCTTGGTGGCTAATGACCCATGAGGATTCTGCTAAATTTATTTATGCTTTGGTAAAAAGATGTAGAAAATATTATTTAGGCGTGACAACAATTACCCAGGACGTTAATGATTTTTTAAACAGTCCTTATGGCCGCGCAATTGTAACCAATTCAGCTTTACAATTACTATTAAGACAATCACCCGCAGCGATTGATAATATTAAAAAAGTGTTTTTATTGACTGAAGGTGAAAAATATTTGCTTTTGGAAGGCAGTGTAGGTGAGGGCATCTTTTTTGCCGGTCGAAAGCATGCTGCGATTAAAATAGTGGCTTCATATAGTGAAGATCAATTGATTACAAGCGATCCAAAACAATTATTAGAGATTGAAGCTTCAAAAAGGGAATTTGAAGAAGAATCAGCTGGCACTGGCGCTGAGTCTGCTGAAAGTCAACAAAAAACTCCGCCTAAAACAGACAGGGGGGTAGAGGAAATGAATATTTAAATTTATTAAATAAATTTACTATTAAGTAATAAAATCATATGGCTGAAAAGTCAAAAGAACAAGCAACAAAAATAAAGAAAATTATTATTTTAGCGGTAATTTTGTTATTACTTTTGATTATTGCTGCAATTATTTATTTATTATTAACTTATTTTAATGTTAATCAGGCTCCCCCACAAACAAATTTAAATGCCAATACAAATCAGACAGCCGCCTTGCCTGATCAGCCTTTACCTGATTTAACTAATTTTAATAATACTAATGCAGCAGTTTTATCTGATTCCCAAACATTAAATGGTGAAGTCGAGGAAATTGACCAAGCTGAACAAGTCAGTGTTTTATTAATAGCTGAAGCATTTGCTGAAAGATTTGGCAGTTATTCTAATCAAAGTAATTATACTAATTTGGATGATTTATCGGTTTTTATGACTGAATCAATGACTGATTGGGTTAATAATACTTATAAAGAAAAATTAAGACAGCAAAATCCTGATTTTAATACTTATTATGCGATTGAAGCTAAAGCTATATCAAAACAAGTAGAAAATTTGGATGAAGAAGCCGGTAAAGCAAAAGTTATTGTTAAAACCCAAAGACAAGAATTTAATAATGATATAAATAATCCCGATGTTTTTTATCAGGATATTTTATTGGAGTTTGTTAAAGTTGATGATCAATGGAAAGTGGACGGCGCTTATTGGCAATAATTTGAGTTATTAGGAGTTTATAATTATTTATTGGCAACCATGGATATATTTAAATTGAAAGATTGGTTGATTGATTTGATTTTTCCTAAAGAATGTCTTGGTTGTGGTTTAGAAAAAACTTATTTATGCCATAATTGTTTTAATAATTTAGAATTAAACAAACAATTTTATTGCGTTTTATGTAAAAAACAATCGCACCATAGTCAAATTTGCCCAAATTGTAAAAAAAAGACAGCTTTAAAAGCTGTTTTTGTTGTGGCTAATTATGATAATAGAATATTACAAAATTTATTGCATAATTTAAAATATAATTTTGTTGAAGAAATTGGTGATTATTTGGGAAATTTAATAATTAAATATCTTGAGGTTAATCGTATTTTTAAATTTTTTCAAATCAATTCAGCTAATACTATAATTTGCCCAGTCCCATTGCATAAAAAACGTTATTTGGCTCGGGGGTTTAACCAAAGTGAGCTTTTAGCTAAAAAATTAAATATATATTATAAAATTCTTCAGAAAGATTTGTTAATTAGAAAAATTAATACCATAAGCCAGGTTAATTTAAATCGGCAAGAACGGCAAAGCAATCTTAAAAATGCTTTTATTTTTAATAATCAGGAATCAGCTAAAAATAAAAAGATTTTATTAATTGATGATGTTTTAACAACCGGGAGCACTTTAATTGAAGCTGCTCAAGTTTTAGAGCAAAAAGGTTTTAATGAAATTTATGGACTAGTCATTGCCCAAAGAGATGATTAATATTTTTTCCTGCAAAGAGAAAGGGATTCGAACCCTCGGCCCCGTTGCCGGGGCTCCGGTTTTCAAGACCGGTGAATTCGTCCACTCTGCCACCTCTCCATAATATATAAATTTATCAGCTAAAAATTCAAATTACCAGTTTACAGGCTATGTTATTAGGTAATGCGGACCTGTCATGCCGAAGCTACGACTGGTTGTGTTGCTTGCCTTCGTCCTCCGACAAGCTCCGGACTACGGCGTAGCGACGGCGGAGAGGGGGGGATTCGAACCCCCGCGCCGGCATAAAACCGACCTACAGGTTTAGCAAACCCGCCCCTTCAACCACTTGGGTACCTCTCCAGGGTTTCTTAACCTATATTTTAGCTTAGTTTAGAGAAAATGTCAACTGTTAATAAATACTTGAAATTGATTAATTATTAAGTTATAATATAATTAATAATACTTAAAAAAAATATTATGGCTCAAGAAAATATGGAAGAAAAAGATTTCGGTGAAACTTTTTTTGAATGGGAAATTCCAGAATTTCCCGAACATACCAGGAGCTATCTTTGGTATGCAGGTATGTTTTTTTTAGTCGGTGTTTTTATTATTTATAGTATATTTACTGAAAATTTTCTGTTTGCTTTAATTATTATTTTGTTTGTGTTTATTATTTTTTTAAGGATTTATGTTAAGCCGAGAAAGCTGCAATTTAAAATAACCGAAGACGGTATTTTATTAGGCAATCAATTTTTTAATTATCGTAATATTGAAAATTTTTATTTTATTTATGATCCACCGGAAGTTAAAAAATTATTTTTTACTTTAAAGGGGTTTGCGCCTGATTTTTCCGTGCCTTTGGATGATATGAATCCCGTGGTTATTCGTGAGAAATTATTGGATTATATTGATGAAGACTTGGATAGGGATAATCAGTCTCTGGATGATCAATTAGAAACAATTTTAAAATTATAATAGTTATAAAGCTGAGATTTTGAATAAGGGAGATATTTTTTATCTCCTTTATTAATTTAAAAATTATTTAGTCCCCATAGTTTCCGCCAAAGGCGTCGTGTCCGCCTATGGCGGGGATCAGCCACTGGCTGACAACGGATAGTTAAAATTATTTAGTCCCCGTAGTTCAACGGATAGAACACGAGATTGCGGATCTCGCGATGCAGGTTCGATTCCTGCCGGGGGCATTATTAATTATAT